>JAOTVA010000193.1 GCA_029863645.1 Gemmatimonadota bacterium | reverse complement strand
CGGTACGTGCCCATCTCGTGGATCTGGCCGTTCTCGAAGTACGCCTCGTACGGGCCATCGCGTAGACCGTCGTGGTACGTGCCGCGCTCGTAGAGCGCGCCACTCTCGAAGTACCACTCGTAGGGCCCGTCCTTCTGACCCTGCCGATACGTCTCGAGAAGGCTCAGGTTGCGGTTCTCGAAGAACAACTCGAACGGACCGTCATACTGGCCGTTCCTCAGGCTCGCCCGTCTGGCGATGCTCCCGGGTTGATCGCCATATGTGGTAAACACTGGACCGGAGTAGGGCTCGCGGGTCACCGCGTGGAGGTACGCACCCCCCTCGCGGACCAGATTCGCCATGGCCAGGGGCTCGGGCTCCGAGCAACCGACGGCCAGGACTAGCGGTACGGCGAGAGCCCCCATGTGCAGGGCTCCGCGGCCGATCCAGCGGCGCAGTGTGCTGTTGTCGGACGTCATCGGCAAAATCCTGAGACGATTTCGGCGAAAGTATACCGACCGGCTCCCGTAAACAAATGTTTTTTTCGCCCTTGTCCGCTGTAGGAAAGCTCCCTACCCCCCCACGCAGGAATGTCCTGACGGCGGAAACTCCGCCCTGAATCGACGTTATGGGAGCATTCTGCCCTGGAGTATCGATCATGTCTGCTGCCACCGCAGTTCCCGCCCAAGCGCCGAGACCATCGGCCAACGATCGGTTCAAGGAGAGCTTCCGGGGTCGCTTCTGGGGATCCATGATCCTCGCGACGGTCGTTCACTTCGCCGTGCTCCAGTATGCCCCAGAACTCACGGCCGATGACTTCAGCTTCAGCGCGGCTGAGTTTGAGGCGATCGAGTTACCGCCCGAGATCGAGATCCCACCGCCTCCGCAGCAAGTGGCTCGGCCGGCAACTCCGATCATGAGTGAAGTGGACGTGTCCGAGGACATCACCATCGCCCCGACCACGTTCGAGATGAATCCCGTCGAGGATTTGCCGCCACCTCCCGACGAGATCGTAGTGAAGGAGGAGGACATCTCGGCGGCACCGGCCTTCACGCCGTATACGGTCGGCCCGATGCTCCTGAACCGGAACCAGGTGGCCCGTGCGATGGTGGACTCGTACCCGGAGTCGCTCCGGCGGGCGGGCATCGGTGGCATCGTACGGGTCTACTTCTTCGTGAATCGGGAAGGGGAGGTGCAAAACTTCAGGATCCACCAGAGCTCGGGCTTCGTGGAGCTGGATGAGGCCGCCCTCGCGGTCGCAGATGTGTACCAGTTCTCCCCGGCGATGAACCGCGACAAGGTGGTTCCCGTCTGGGTTTCACTCCCGATCGAGTTCCAGGTGCGGTAGGGCCCGATCTCCACGCGCCCCGACGCTGTGGCGTGCTGGAGGTCTGATCGGCTTGGTGGCACCGGGGGCGCCGGGTAGATTTCCGGCGCCTTCGTTCGTTCTGTTACCAGCCGCCCCCCGTGAGCCTTTTGATCTCCGTCGAGCGCCGAAAGACCGTGCCCGTAAATGTCGGCGGGGTGACCGTTGGCGGGAGCGCGCCCGTAGTCGTTCAGTCGATGACGAACACGGATACCGCCGACGTCGCATCCACCCTGGAGCAGGTGAAGCTTCTGGCCGACGCCGGCAGCGAGCTGGTCCGCGTCACGGTGAACCACGCGGCCGCGGCACAGGCGGTCCCGGAGATCGTGGCCCGCCTTCGAGATGAGGGCTACCGGACGCCCATCGTCGGCGACTTCCACTACAACGGCCATCTGCTGCTGACGGAGTACCCCGCGGCTGCCGCGGCCCTGGCGAAGCTGCGAATCAATCCAGGCAACGTCGGCACGAAGCGCCGCGACTCCAATTTCACCCAGATCATCAGGGTCGCGTTAGAGCACGACAAGCCGGTTCGCATCGGGGTCAACTGGGGTTCTTTGGACCAGCGGCTGCTCACCGAGTTGATGGACGAGAACGCGGGTCGTCCCGAGCCCAAAGAGGCTGGAACCGTCCTGATGGACGCGCTGGTTGAAAGCGCGCTGCGCTCCGCGGAATTGGCGGAAGAGACCGGCCTCGCCCACGACCGCATCGTCTTGTCCACCAAGGTGTCGTCGGTTCGGGAGCTCGTGACGGTGTACCGGGCCCTGGCGCTGCGGAGCGACTACCCCCTCCACCTGGGCCTCACGGAGGCAGGGCTCGGAAACAAGGGCATCGTGGCCACGACTGCCGCGCTGGCGCCGCTCTTGCTCGAGGGGATTGGCGACACGATCCGGGTGTCCCTGACGCCGCGACCCGGGGGCGACCGCGCCGAAGAGGTCCGGGTGGCGCAGCAGATCCTACAGTCGCTCGGCATCCGCAGCTTCGAGCCGCAGGTCATCTCCTGTCCGGGCTGCGGACGCACGACAAGCACATTCTTTCAGGAGATGGCCGAAGACATCACCTCGTACATCCGTGAGATGATGCCTTCTTGGAAGACCCAGTATCCGGGGGTCGAAACCATGGACGTCGCAGTCATGGGCTGCGTGGTGAACGGCCCCGGCGAGTCGAGGCAGGCCAACATAGGTATCTCGCTTCCCGGGACCTTCGAGGAGCCCAAGGCTCCGGTCTATATCGACGGTGAGCACACGGTGACCCTGAAGGGCGTTGGGCTCGTCGACGAGTTCAAGACGATTCTCCTCGACTACGTGCAGCGCACCTATGGATCGACCGTCCCAGTCGAGGCCGCCGTCGACTAAGCTGTCCCTCGCGGGAGACAGCACCGTCCCCGGTGGGGACGCCCAAAGGCCCCGCGGGGGCCGGATTTCCTGCGTTTTGGGGCGCCACAGCTTGGCACGCTGGTTGCACCCCTGGGTATGACAAGAACAGTCGGGTTGTCAGCCCGGAGGGGAGCGGAAGGTGAGACAAGTCGCGTCAGTCGTGGTCATGGCCGTGATTTTGGCGGCTCCGACCGAGGTTTCGGCCCAGGGCGGGCCCGGATTCTTCTTCAAGCGTCCCGTGGTGTCACTCGGGATCCGGGTGGGCTATTCGGCTCCCCGCACCGGGGGCGATCTGTTCGCGTTCACGCTCGACGAGTTCATTCCGAGCGGAGCCGACACACTGAGCTCTCTGAAGTTCGGCAGCCCGTACGTCGGCGGGGAACTCGCGATTCATCCGTGGGAGCGTTGGGACGTTGCGGTCGGGTTCGGGTGGACGCGCAGCCGGTCCATGTCGGAGTACCGTCGTTGGGTGGACCCGGGGGCGGACCCGGCCGACCCTGCCGACGACCTACCCATCGAGCAGGAGACGACCTTCCAGGTGGTCACCGGGACCCTGGGCGCGAAATACTATCTTCAGGAAAGGGGTCGGCGTGTGGGGAGCCTGGCATGGGTACCCCAAAAGCTCACTCCGTTTGTGGGGGCGGGCATCGGCGTCGCCTCCTACGAGTTCGTTCAGGCTGGGGACTTCATCGACACCAACACGTTTGAAGTCCTGGGCGATTACCTGAAGTCGAGCGGCGAGGGCTTCTTGGCGTATGCGAGCGCGGGCGCTGACCTGGTGCTGTGGCGAAACGCCATCGTGACGGCCGAGGCCCGTTATTCGTTATCGAATGCAGGTGTGGATGGGGAGTACGTCGGCTTCGGCGATGTCGATCTGGCGGGTCTGCAGTTGATGGTGGGCATGGGGTTCCAGTTCTAGGAGGATGAGCACGATGAGTCCGCAAACGCGTGGGACCAGCCTGGCCATAGGCGCCCTGTTGTTGGCCGCCTTAGCGTCCCCCTTACAGGCCCAAGCCGGTGCGGCCTCGTCCCGGTGGTTGCCCTTCATTGGCTGCTGGGAGCCGCTGGGAGCTGAGGGCGACGCCGGCTTGTTGTGTTTCCGGCCCTCCGGCGACGGCGTAGAGATGTCGAACGTCCTGGAAGGTCAACAGACCGCCATCGAGTCGATGATCGCCGACGGCACTGCCCGCTCGATAGATGCCGAGGGGTGCACGGGTGCGGAGAGCGTCGAGTTCTCCGCGGACGGACGGCGTGTCTTCACGGCCTCCTCCTTCGTGTGTGAGGGCGGGGAGACCCGGGACGGTACCGGGGTGATGTCGTTCATTTCGCCCACGCGGTGGATCGACGTCCGGTCGCTGACCGTCGACGGTGAGCCGGTCGCCTGGGTCCAACGCTACTCCGCGGCGACGGCCGAGAGCCTGAGGGCACACGACGTCGACGATCCGGCGGCCTCCAATCGGGCCGTCATACGGAGTCGGCGGGTCGCGGCGGCACGTGACATCGTCATCACTGACGTCGAAGAGGCCGCGGCCAGGATCCATCCGGAGGCTGTGAAGGTCTGGGTGGCCACCCATGACACGGAGTTCGACCTCAGCGGTCGCGAGCTCGTACGCTTGGCGGACAGCGGCATGCCCGAGGACGTCATCGACGTCATGGTTGCCGTCTCCTACCCGCAGCGCTTCGCGGTCACGCCCGATGGTGTTCCGGAGGACGTGGCGATGCGTGTCAGCGACAACGCGTATCGCAGCGGCGCGCGAGTGGGCTTCCGCTCCTACCTATGGGACCCGTTCTACGCTCCGTTCGGCTACCGCTACTCACGATTCGGTTATTACGGGTACGGTGGCGGCTTTTACGGTGGCGGCTACTATGGCTATAGGCCGGCCTCCATCATCGTGGTCCCTCGCGACTTGACGCCCGGTCGCACAGGAGGTCGCGTCATCAGCGGCCAGGGGTACCGGGGGCCTCCTGCCGCCGGCACTGGATCCTCCGGCAATAGCGGCGCGGCGCGTTCGGGTGGTAGCTCAGGAGATAGTGGAGACTCTTCCGGCGGATCGTCGTCGGGCTCATCCACGCCGAGGCGGACCGCAGTGCCCAGGTAGGTAGACCAGACTGCGACTTCGACCGCGCCGGGGCCTACATCCCGGCGCGGTTTTTTTTGCTACCTTCTTCCGCCTATGTCTCAAAGCAACAACGCCACGAAGGTCGGGACGGACTTCATCCGTCAGATCGTCGCGGCCGACGTCGAGAGTGGTCGCTACGGGGGGCGCGTGGTCACGCGGTTCCCCCCGGAGCCGAACGGCTACCTGCATATCGGCCACGCTAAATCGATCTGCCTGAACTTCGGCTTGGCCGAGGAGTTCGGCGGGCGGTGTCATCTGCGCTACGACGACACCAACCCCGACACCGAGAAGGAAGAGTTCGTCTTGGCCATGCAGGACGACGTGCGCTGGCTCGGTTATGACTGGGGCGAGCACCTCTATTACGCGTCGGACTATTTCGAGCGGATGTACGAGTGCGCGCTGCGGCTCATCGAGAA
>JAOTVA010000192.1 GCA_029863645.1 Gemmatimonadota bacterium | reverse complement strand
GCTGCTGGCCTTCCCTCTTGGATGGGGCCCGAACGGGATCTTCACCGCCATGATGCTGGCCTTCTCTTCGCTCGCCGTCGTGAGCGGGATTCTCTTCAAGCGCGGCCACTGGAAGGAAGTCTCGGTGTAGCAGGGCCAGTCGAATTGCGCCCGTCGAGCCATAGCCCGATTCTTGGGCGCTCCATTTCAACCCCGCGCGCCAGAGGTAAGTAGTGTCCTACTACGCTACGATCGTAACGATACTCGGCATCCTCGCGCTGGTGGCCGTCGCGCTCGCCTCAGGTCTCGGCCTGGCTCTGGCGCTTCCAGCGGGACGCGGTCGCCTGCGCGATGCGCTGGACGGACTGGAACGGCACGTCATCGGGTGGGCCTGGGCAGTGTCGTTCATCGCGATGACGGGGAGCCTCTACCTGTCTGAGATCGCGCACCTGCTGCCGTGCTCGCTGTGCTGGTATCAGCGTATCGTGATGTATCCACTCGTCCTCGTGCTGGGCGTAGGCGTGCTGCGCGGAGATCTGGGTGTATGGCGCTTCGCGATCCCGCTTCCGGTAGTCGGATTCCTGATCGCCGCCTACCACGTCACCATTCAATGGATGCCCAATCTAGACGTCGGCACCTGCGCGGTCGGGGCCCCGTGCACGGGCCGCTATGTGGCAGTGTTCGGGTTCGTCTCCATCCCGACGATGGCCGGAGCCGCCTTTCTGCTCATCACCGCCTTGGTGATGCTGCTCCGCACCTTGGAGCGCGAGAGCTAGTACTGCGGCCTTCACAGGACACATCGCATGCCCTTCGTCACGCCGCTGCCTCCGGACCACGACGACGAGGTTCGGAGCCTCGCGGACTTCTTCAACGAGACCCTCGGCTTCTGCCCGAACAGCGTGCTGACGATGCAGCGAAGGCCGAGGATCGCGCGCGCATTCATCGAGCTCAACATGGCCGTCATGGAGAATCAGGGCCGGGTCACATCTGCCCTGAAGCGACTAATCGCGTACGTCTCGTCGCAGACGGCCGGGTGCCGGTACTGTCAGGCCCATGCCATCCGGGCAGCCGAGCGGTATGGCGCGCGGGACGAACAGATGCAGCACATCTGGGACTACCGAACGCATGAGGCCTTCTCCGAAGCCGAGCGGGTGGCACTCGATCTTTCGCTGGCGGCATCGACCGTCCCCAATGCCGTCGACGTATCGCTCCAGGCACGTGTTCGGGAGCACTGGGACGACGGAGAGATCGTCGAGATGCTCGGCGTGATCGCCCTCTTCGGCTACCTCAATCGCTGGAACGACTCCATGGCGACGAGTTTGGAGGACGGCGGCCTAGAATCGGGTCGCCAGTGGCTCTCCGCCCATGGATGGGAGAGCGGCAAGCACCTCTAGCGTTCGTAGACGGCCTTCTCGGGGCGTTGTTCTCCGGCCGTGACGTGAAGCTCGAGCCAGTTCTCGCGCGGCGGGACCGCACACACGGAATACTCCGTGAACACACAAGGCGCGTTATACGCGCGATTGAAGTCGATCGTCGTCCAACCAGACTCGTCCGGGAGCGGGGCCGACAGAAAGCGACCTCCCTGGTACGTATTGACCGTCGCCGTCGAGTCCCACATGACGATGAAGAATGAGCTGCTGTTGACGCCTGCTGTAGCGATGAGGCTGTGCTCTCGCCCGTCCGCCTGGAAGACGAGTTCTCCAGGGGCTCTGAACTCGACCAGGCCGCCCGTCACGTCGGCGAAGTGTAGCGTGCGTGGCTGGTCGTACTCTTCGAAACGGGCGGCCACCCGCCAATCCTGACTCACCGGGTAGTAGTCGGGCAGGTTGAACGTTTCGCGGATCGGAGCGTCCTCGTCCCAGGTCCTCAGCCAGAGCCGGTCACTGCCCGGCTCCTTGTGGATGCGCATGCCGAGCGAGCCCAACGCGAGCCTCGTAGTCTTGCCCGAGCGGTCGTTCTCGAGGACGAGCGGCTCGGCCACAGGCGTCTCGACGACCGCGTCTGGATCGTTCGGATCCGGAGTGCGTACACGAATCCCGGAAGCCGGCGCTGGTAGGAGCGTCACGACCATGCCCTCGCGGCGCAGCGTCCCCGCGATGGGTGGTGAGTCCTCGGCGGGCAGTGTCATCGGGAGTGCTGGATCCGACCCGAACTGGGTCTCGCCCTCTGGGATGTCCCAGAGGCCGTTCCAGAGAACGGACCCTCCCGGGGGCGTCACCAAACGACGCTCACGGTTGCTTCGCCACTCCTCGTGGTCGGCGAGGAGCGTCTCGGTCGCAACGGGCGGAGGGTCGGGCCAGTCGGCGGTGCATCCCGTGACGACCAGGGCTGCCGCTCCGACCAGAAGGGTATGAATGCGCATACGGTTCAAAGCTGGGAAGGGGAGGAGGCTTGGGCAAGCAGCTGAGGTGTCGTTCGGCGTGCGGAACCGGGCGGGCCTCCCTATTCTGCGACCACCCTTATCGAAGAATGCATGAAGCTTTTCCGTTCCCGCGCAGTCCTTCTCGTCGCGCTCGCTGTCACGGCGTGCGTGCCTGCGAACCCTGATCTTGCGCGTTGGGAAGCATACGCCCACGCGGTCACGATCACGCGCGACGATTGGGGCATCGCCCACGTGCGCGGACCCACCGACGCACACGCGGTCTTCGGGGCGATGTACGCACAGGCCGAAGACGACTTCAACCGCATCGAGCAGAACTTCCTGCTCTCGCAGGGCCGGCTCGCCGAGGCCGAGGGCGAAGGCGAGATCTGGCGGGACCTGAGGATGAAGCTGTTCATCGACCCAGCCGAGATGCAGGCGCTGTACTCCGAGAGCCCGGCTTGGCTCCGAGACCTCATGGACGCCTGGGCCGACGGGCTCAACTACTACTTGCATACGCATCCCGAGACCGTAGCCCGTGTGCTTACGCACTTCGAACCCTGGATGGCGCTCACGTTCAGCGAGGGGAGCATCGGGGGCGACATCGAAAGGGTGAATCTCCGTCAGCTCGAAGCCTTCTACGAAGAGGGACGCGGCGGGATGGCCATGGCGGAGATTCCCGTGCCCGATGCGCTGATCGATTGGGAGGAGCCCCGCGGCTCGAATGGATTCGCCATCGCTCCGTCCAACACCGCGAATGGGAACGCCTTGCTCCTGATCAACCCGCACACGTCGTTCTTCTTCCGCTCCGAGTTGCACATGTCCAGCGACGAGGGGCTCGATGCCTACGGGGCGTCCACGTGGGGGCAGTTCTTCATCTACCAGGGCTTCAACGAAGACGCCGGTTGGATGCACACCTCGAGCGGCGTCGACAACATCGACGAGTTCCTGGAGACCGTCGTCGAACGGGGCGGGCGGTACTTCTATGTCGTGGACGGCGTCGAGCGCCCGGTGCAGACGCGCCAAGTCAGCGTTCCGTACCGTACCGAGAGCGGAATGGCCAGCCGAGAATTCACGGTCTATCGCACGCATCACGGCCCCATCGTGCGCCTGCAGGGAGACCGATGGGTGGCGACGGCCCTAATGGAAGAGCCGCTGTCCGCGCTCATTCAGTCTTGGGATCGCACGAAGGCGCGCAACCTCGCTGACTACCGCGAGAACATGGAGATGCACACCAACTCGTCGAACAACACCGTCTACGCCGACTCCCAAGGCAACATCGCATACTGGCACTCCAACTTCGTGCCGGAGCGCCGGAACGACCTGGACTGGACTCAGCCGGTCGACGGCAGCGACTCCCGCAACGATTGGGGCTCCCCGCACTCGATCGACGGGACGCCCAACGTCTTCAACCCTTCGGTTGGCTGGATTCAGAACACGAACAACTGGCCGTACAGCGCCTCGGGGCCCGACAGCCCTCGGGAGGCGGAATACCCCCGGTACTTCCAGCGGGGCGGCGAGAATGCGCGGGGCATCCATGCCATACGTGTGCTCCAGGACAGGGCTGACTTCACGCTCGAGTCGCTCGTCGAAGTCGCGTTCGACTCCCAGATGCCGGGCTTCGAGCCGCTTGTACCCGCGCTGCTCCGAGCATACGACCGCTCGCCGCCATCGCATCCGCTCGTGGGCCGTCTCGGCGAGCAGGTCGAGCTGCTGCGGACATGGGATTTCCGCTGGGGCGCCGGGTCCGTCGCGACCTCCCTGGCGACATACTGGGCGGAGGACATTACGGACCGGGTCGCCCAAGCCGCACGCGCCGCCGGCGTATCGACCGACGACTTCATCACGTCTCGCGCCACGGTCGACCAACACCTGGCCTCGCTCGCGGCTGCCACGGACCGGCTCGTGGCCGACTTCGGCGACTGGCGCACGCCGTGGGGAGAGATCAACCGGTTCCAGCGGATTACAGGTGACATCATACAGCCCTTCTCCGACGCCGCGCCCAGCATTCCCGTCGGCTTCCATTCCAGCCGTTGGGGATCGCTAGCGTCCTTCGGGGCGCGCAACTATCCGGGCACCGTCCGTCGCTACGGGTCGAGCGGCAACAGCTTTGTGGCCGCGGTCGAGTTCGGAGATCGAGTCCGGGCTCTGGCGGTGAGCGCCGGTGGGGAGAGCGGCGACCCAGGTTCGACGCACTTCAACGATCAGGCCGTGCGATATGCTACTGGGGACCTCCGGCCCGTCTACTACTATCCTGAAGACATCGCGGCGCACGCCGAGGAGACGTACAGGCCGGGCAACCGCTGATGCAGACACCGACTCCTTCTCACCTGGACCCCCTCGGAGGCACGATGTACTCCAACCGCACAGTAGCGACCCCACCCTACGCTGCGGTTTTCGCGGTGGTCTGCGTTGGGGTGTTTCCCTCAGCCACCGCCGCCCAATCGCAGACCGAAGCACCGTTCGTCATCAACTACCAGGACGCCCAATGGGGTCCGCCGGGCAATACGCCTCGGTTCCCGGAGGGCGTGCAGACCGCTCAGCTCGGCGTCGATCCGGACAACGGGGGCCCGATCTACCTCGCGCGCTTCCCGACCGGCTCAAACTTCGACCTGCACTGGCACACGCATGCCGAGTACGTCGTCGTCGTTCAAGGAAGGGTGACCATCGTGCTAGGAGAGGAGACGCACGCGCTGAGGCCTGGCAGCTACGTCGTGATTCCGGAGCGGATGCCCCACTCCTGGGACGTCCCCGCCGGCGAAGACGCGGTGATCCTGGTACGGCGGCGTGGCCCGGCCGACTTCCACTTCGTCGATCCTTAGCCGGGAACCTTTGGCGCGGAACCTGCTCAACGTTTTCGGTTAGATAGGTGCCTTGTACCAAAAGGTACATGTATCGTCGTGTCGCCCGACGCCTGGCGACTGTC
>JAOTVA010000048.1 GCA_029863645.1 Gemmatimonadota bacterium | reverse complement strand
CCGAGAACTCGCACACTTGAAGAGCCTCGGCCGGCAGACTGGATACGAAACCGTCCCGTTTCCGCCACCCGCGGCCGGCCCGCCTACCTCAGTCGTACAGCTCAGGGCGACGCTCGAGCACGCGCTCGAGACCGAGGACAGCGCGCCTTACATGTCCGTGCTCGAGCCGCTCTTCGAACGCTACGATCCGGCCGAGGTCGCTGCTGCCGCCGTCGCGCTCCTCCGCAGCCGGGGGTCATCGAGTGCTCCGGAGGCCCCGCAAGCGGCCCCGGCGAGCCTGGATCCCGGGGCGACTCCCGCATGGGCGAAACTGTTCATAGGAGTCGGCGAGCGTGACGGCCTCCGCGCCGGAGACCTCCTAGGTGCAATCACGGGCGAGGCTGGAGTCGACGGGCACGCCGTCGGCAAGATCGACATCCACGAGAGCCACACTGTGGTCGAAGTCCACGATGGCGTCGCTCGCAAGGTGATCAAGGCCCTCAACGGGACCACAATCCGTGGTCGCGCGGTACGGGCAGACTTCGACCGCCCGAGGCGGGGAGCCCCTCCAGCGCGTCGACGCTGAGGCGCGGCCCCTGCCACGAGCACGGCCAGGAACGTAGAAGGCCCGCCCCAACCTGCATCGGGGCGGGCCTTCTCATTTCACGGAGCGGGCGGCCGCAGCGGCGAGACAGTTCCTCTGGGGGGCGGTCAGCCCGCCGCCCCGTCCGATCGTGGCGAGACTCTACTGAATGGCGTCCTTCAGGCCCTTGCCTGCCCGGAACGCGGGCGTCTTCGTCGCGGCAATGTGAATCGCTTGGCCAGTGCGAGGGTTCCTGCCCATACGTGCCTTGCGCTGCTTGGACTCGAAGGTCCCGAAACCAGTGATCTGAACACGCTTGCCGCCCTTCAAGGCCTTCGAGATGACGCCGCCGGAAGGCGCGAACAGCGCATCCACGGCTCGTGACGCGTCGGCCTTGGTCATGCCCGCTTCGCTGGCAAGGGCGTCCACGAGATCGGACTTGTTCATGAGGCAGCTCCTGAGAGGCTGGATGAGTGTGGGGTCGGCCGGAGCCGCCCCGATTGCAGGCCTGGCGAGCGGACTCCAGGAGAGTGGCCGAACACTCGAAAAGCCGCATCAATCAAGTGTTTCCAGGCCTGACGGGTCTCGTTGTGCCCAACGGTAAGTGCCGGCTTCTGGGGCGTCAAGGAAACAAATGGCCAAAACTCCGCTTATTTCCTAGCTTCCCGGCCGATTGAGACGCCTCGACAGGATCTGTGCCGCGCGCCTCAGACCTGCGCTTCCTCGCGTCGCTTCTTGATCATCGAATAGATGAAGAACGCCACCCCGGCGACTAGCGCGAACTTTGCCACCATCCCTACGAATCCGAACACGATTCCTAGGAACGGCAGCAGAAGCGTGGCCAGCAGCTTCCAGAGCACGACGCCGGAAATCGCCGCGAAAGCCAAAGGTGCAAAGGTTCTCATCGCATCCCTCCAAAGACTGCCTGTCGATAGAGCCTACGCGCGAGGGAGCAAGGAGGTTTCACCGACGAAGACTACTTGTAGCGGTAGGTCACGCGGCCGCGGCTGAGATCGTACGGAGACATCTCGACCTTCACCCTATCTCCTTCGAGCACGCGAATGTAGTTCTTGCGCATCTTACCGGAGAGGTACGCGAGAACTTCGTGGTCGTTCTCGAGCACGACCCTGAACGTCGCATTGGGGAGGACTTCCGAGACGGTGCCCTCGATTTCGATCGCGTCCTTTGCCACCCGCCGCCGAGCTTCCGTGTTCGAGTTGTCAGCGACGCGTACCTTAAGTCCCGTCGCCCACACGGGCAATTGTCGTGAAGAGACCTGAAGCATTCACCGATCTGGAGCAGCAAGCGATCGCCCGGACAGTCCGCTCGGGCGAGTCCGCGGCGTGTCCCCGATGCGCCTCACCGCTGGACGAATGGCCAGTGCCTCCCCGTAGGGACGTGTCGTACGTGCGGGACCGCGTTTGGCTGGTGTGCGGCCCCTGTTTTCGGAGCGTCGTGCTGGACCGTCTCGACCCCAAGGGGTGATCGCGCGCGGCGACCATCGCTATTGTAGGTGCCCCGAGATTCCCTCCCAACCGTGGAGCCATGTAATGCCCAACCCGACCGTCACCATCGAGACCAATCACGGCACCATCGTCGCCGAGATGTTCGCCGACGTCGCGCCCAAGACGGCCGGCAACTTTATCGAGCTGGCCGAGAAGGGATACTACGACGGGATCGTCTTCCATCGGATCATCGAGGGGTTCATGATCCAAGGCGGTGACCCGACGGGAACCGGTCGTGGCGGGCCTGGCTACAACATCCCTGACGAGTTCGCTCCGGGTCTCGCGCATACGCATCCCGGGACCTTCTCGATGGCGAACGCGGGCCCGAACAGCGGGGGTTCCCAGTTCTTCATCACGCTCGCTGCTACGCCCTGGCTCGACGGCAAGCACGCGATCTTCGGCAAGGTGACGTCCGGACTCGACATCGTGCAGGCGATCGGAAAGCTCCCGACCGGTGCGGGCGACAGGCCTGTCGACGAGGTCGTGATGAAGAAGGTCACGGTCAGCGGGAACGGCTGACCAAAGCGTGCCTCTGGGGGACTGACACCCGTGGCGTCGTACCTGCTCATCGTCAATCCGGCGTCCGGTAGGGGTCGAGGGCTGGCTCGGGCCGAAGCCCTACGGTCCGCGCTCGCATCGTCCAACTCGGTGGAGGTCGTGACGACGCATCGACGCGGCTTCGCCGCCGACGTCGCCTCCGAACGCGGGGCGAGCTTCGAGCGCGTCATCGCCGTAGGTGGGGACGGCACGCTGAACGAGGTCCTGAGCGGCCTCATACAGACAGGTGGGGGTGCAAATGAACGTCCGGCGTTGGGCTTTCTGCCGTCCGGCACCGCGAACGCGGCCGTGCTAGCGTTCGGGTTCAGCGCCTCGCCTGCCGAGGTTGCTCGCTCGCTGGCTGAAGTCGAAATCCGGGCAGTGGACGTCGGCATCGTCACCCACGAGGGCGTCGAGCGCCCGTTCCTGCTCTGGTTTGGCGCCGGCTACGATGCCGTCGTCATGGACGTCTTGAACAGCAAGCGCACCGGACTCATGGGTATCGCCGGCCTGGCCCGCAAGACGCCGAGCATACTCGGAGCGATCCACCGCTATCCCGCACCTGACATCGACGTCCGTCTGGACGCATGCGAGCCCGCTAACGCCGCCAGCGTGATCGTGGCGAACGTCGGCGCGGTCGCGTTCGGCGGCACGGTGGCGGAGGGGGTCGACCCGTTCGATGGACGGCTGGACGTCCTGACGGTCCCCCGTTCGACAAACCTGCGGCTGGTCGCGCTGTCCGGGCGCTTGATGATGTCCAGTCTCGAGAAGGCGCAGGGCGTGACCCGCACGACCGCGACCAGGGCCAGGCTGGCCTCAAGCGGGGGCGTACCATTCCAGCTCGACGGTGAACCCGTCGGTACCTTGCCCGCGGAGATTCGGCTGGAAGCCGGTGCGGTGCGGCTCATGCTGACATGACGTCGTTCACGATCCGGCCCTTCGCCGTCGACGACATGGACACATGCCTCGACATTTTCGACTCGAACGTTCCTGAGTTCTTTCGGACGGACGAGCGGGCCGGTTACATCTCGTTCCTGGAGAAGCTGCCGGGCCCATACTTCTTGGTTCTCGACACATCCGGAGCGGTCGTCGGGTGCGGGGGGTACGCCATACTAGATGGCTCGGACACCTCAGACCTGTGCTGGGGCATGGTCCGGCGTGATCGACACGGCACAGGTGCCGGTCGGGCCCTGACCGAGTTCAGGATAGAGAGCATCCGCGAGGACGACCGAGTGAACGCGATCGCGCTGAGCACGAGTCAGCACACTTCAGGCTTCTACGAGCGCCTCGGCTTCCGAGTCGTCAGGGCGAAGCGCGACGGCTACGCAGCCAACCTCGACCGCATCGATATGCGCCTGGAGTTCCGGCGGTGAGTCGTTGCCTTCGCCTCTCTCGCCCTGTAGCTGTGGGTACGGATGACCACGGAGGCCTGATGCGGTCGGAGCGTGTCCGTTGCTGGTTGGTTTGCGCCCTGGTGCTCCTGTCTGGTTGCGTTGCGCCGCCGCCCGACGGAGCCGAGCCCGTCGTGGTCGTGCACGGCCTCGGCCGCACCCCGGCCTCCATGTGGGTCTTGGAGTATCGACTCGAGAATGCGGGCTACCGCGTCGTCAACTTCGGCTATCCCTCCCGGTCCGAGCCGATCGACTCATTGGTAGACCTTCTTGCCGACGAGGTCCAGCGCTGCTGTGAGGCCCAGGCAGAGAGGGTGCACTTCGTCACCCACTCGATGGGAGGCGTCCTGGT
This sequence comes from Gemmatimonadota bacterium, assembly GCA_029863645.1. GTDB lineage: Bacteria > Gemmatimonadota > Gemmatimonadetes > Longimicrobiales > Gaopeijiaceae > UBA2982. Next base: position 17,609 of record JAOTVA010000048.1, on the reverse strand, counting down.
CCGCAGTTATCTCTCGCAGCAACCCAGGCCCCATCAGGGGCGCGTAGTCATGCTGAGTCCTCCGAGCCAGGGCAGCGAGCTCATCGACACCTTCGAGGACTCGCCGCTCCTTCGCTTGACGCTCGGACCGGCCGCCAGCGAGCTCGGCACGGACTCCACAGACATCGCCGCCCGCCTGGGGGCAGTTCGCTTCAGCCTCGGCGTCATCACGGGGGACGTCAGCTGGAATCCGCTTTACTCGTGGCTGATCCCTGGCCCGGACGACGGAAAGGTCGGCGTCGACAACGCCAGGGTAGAGGGCGCCGCTGACTTCCTTGTTCTTCCGACGACGCACACGTTCATCATGAATCGGGTCGATGTGGCGGACGCTACCATTCACTTCCTGCAGAACGGCAGATTCGAGTGAAGTCGCTCATCGCTCATACCGGGCTTTGAGGCCTTAGCGAAGAGGCATGAGTGACGTCGTCGTCCTGCAGCCCGCAGCGGTTCCAGAGGTCGTCGACGTGCTGCATGAGTCCTTCTTCGACTATCCCGTCATGCGCTTTGTTCTGGGCACCGGAGCGCGCGATTACGAAAGACGACTACGAACGCTCGTGTTCTTCTTCGTCATGGCGCGCGTATTCCGCGACGAGGTGCTCCTGGGTATCCGCACGGGCGAACACCTGGTCGGCGCCGCGCTCGTTTCGCGCCCCGGTGGGGCAGAGCCCGCCCCCGACTTCGTAGCGCTCCGCGCCGAGACGTGGTCCGAGCTCGGCAAGGGAGCCCAAGCCAGGTACCGGGCGTTTGGCGATGCCTGTGCCCCCTTCGACATAGGCCGGCCTCACCTCCATCTCAACATGATCGGCGTGCGCGACCGGGCCCTGGGGACGGGCTTGGGCCGGAAGCTGATCGATTCGGTACACGAGCGTTCGAGAGTCGATGCGGAGTCGGTAGGTGTGACGCTCACGACCGAGGCTCCCGGCAACGTGGCGCTATACCAGCACTTCGCTTACGAGATCGTGGGTCGAGCCACCGTCGCGCCGGGGCTCATGACCTGGGGCTTTTTCCGGCCCGACTGATGTCGGCTCAGCGCCCCGACTGATGTCGGTCAACGGCCCGCTGGACGGCGTTGATGATCTCGTCGAGGCGCTGTAGGAAGGTGCTCCGGTCCGACTTGCCGAAGGGCGATGGCCCTCCCGTGATGGCGCCAGCCTCCCTCAGGTCGGCCATCAGCTCCCGCGTCGCTACGGCTTCCCCGATGGACTCCAGCGTGAAGACGCGCCCCCGCGGACTCAATGCGCGCGCGTCCTTCTCGAGGCACCGCGCGGCAAGCAGGATGTCTTCGGAGACCACGATGTCGCCGGGGCCGACCTGCTCCACGATCCAGTCGTCGGCGACGTCCAGCTCACCGGTCTCCTTCACGACCTCCAAGTGGATCCACGGTTCCGAGGGCACGCGCAGCCACGTGGCGGCCACCAAGGTCACCTCGATCCCGTAACGCTCGGCGACGCGGTAGACCTCGTCCTTCACCGGGCACGAGTCGGCGTCTATGAAGATCCTCAGCAGTCGCCCTCCGTTCGAGACAGCCTCACGGTATGCGTGCGGCGGGCCTCAGACTATGCGGAGGGACCGGGCGCCCTAGTCTCCGCGTGTCCCCATGAACGGCTGAGCACCTCCGCGCCCCCCTTCGATGGTGCCCTCCATGAAGTCTCCCTCATACGTGCCCGAGAACACCTGCTCGAACGATCCCCGCCCCCCGAAGTCGACTGCCATCGTGAAGCGGAAGGCAGCGCCCTCCACGGTGCCGTTGGAGATTTCGATGGCTTGAGGTGCGCCGCCGCCGCCGCCCCTGGGCCCACCGCCCGTGAAGCTGATCGTCCCTGTGACAGTCGACCCCTCTTGGCGAAGAGTCACCGTTTGCGTCACCGACCCACGCCGCCCCTCCGAGGTAATCTGCCACGTGCCCGACAGGTTCTGGGCCGACACTGGTGCGGCGTTGATCGCCGCCGTGGCCAACAGCAAGGTGAACAATGCGCGAAGCTTCATGCGACGACCTCCAAGTTGCGTTTCTTATTCGTGGTATGGAGACACCGGCGGCCCCCGCCGTGTTAAGCGAGGCAGGCCTCACACAACATCGTCGTCATCTACCTGCCGTGGCGGCTTGGGCTCGTCTCCGCCTTTGACCAGCCGTTCGATTTCGCCGATCAGCTGGTCGGCCCCGGCCTCGCTTGCGCCGAAGAGGCCATCTTCCGACCCGCTTTCGGAGCGCCGCTCGATCGCCCCGTTGAGATTGAGCCACGCGTCGAAGCGTGCGCTCAGCTGGACTACAGAATAGAAGAGCCTTGGGCGGCGGCCCCGCCCTGCGAGGAAGTCGAGTATCACAGCCCCGATCGACAGCCCGAACACGAACATGTCCTTGAAGCCGTCTAACGCGAGCTTGGCTTGAAAGATCAAGAAGTCTCGGAGCGTCACCCGCCGCGAAGTCACCATCATCGGCTGTTGCCTCATGCTTCCCTTCCATTCGTGAGCGCGGGTCGTCGGCCGCTACCGCTGGACACCTCCCTACGAAGGGGCCAGAAGCAGGGTTCACGGGGGGTCTCCGGCAGCGGCGGCGTTGTACCGGGCGCAGGTAATTCCGCGAACCGCCTGGCCAGGAACCTTTCAGTGGCCGTACCATACGATCAGGTCTCTCCTCGTCCGTCCACCCTGACATGATTTTGCCGATGCGGCGTTCCACGCCACTCCACAATTTCGTGGCCTCTGTTGCGGTCCTTGCCGCGGCCACGGCATGCGCATTCGGGTCCGAGCTCGCGGCCCAACAGGCACCCGTCATGGACCGGTCGATGTTCTCCGATCCTAGAGGACCGTACCTCGGAGAAGCAGAGGTGAAGCGGACGGCGGGGAGATTTCCGTTCTACTGGACCCGGGCCATGTACTCCGGAGGCGGGTTTCGTCGCGGCTCTTGGGCAGTCGATTTCCCCAAGAGTGACCAGCAGTTCCTGATCGTCATCAAGCGGCTCGTTCGGCTCAATGCGTACGATTGGGAGAACCCCGTGGGACTGTGGGATCCGGACCTTCGCAAGTTCCCCCTCATCTACATGCTGGAGGTGGGCGGCATGTACCTGACCGATGAGGAAGTCGTGGGCCTGCGGGGGTACATGGAAGCCGGCGGCTTCGTGATCGTGGACGACTTCTGGGGCGGGCGCCAGTGGGACAATTTCCTCTGGAACATGCGCCGGGTCTTCCCAGATCGCACCATCGTGGACATCGACCTCGACCACCCCGTCTACTCGGCGTACTACAACATCGACGAAGTCATCCAGGTCCCAGCGATCGGGAACACCTACCGTACCGCGGAGTGCGCCGGTTGCTATCCGCAGGTGAAGGGGATGTACGACGATGACGGTCGGCTCATGATGATGATCAACTTCAACACCGATCTCGGCGATGCATGGGAATGGGCGGAGCAACCGAGTTATCCCCTCGAGTACTCCACCTATGCGTACCAGCTGGGTGCGAACATGATCGTCTACGCCATGAGCCACTGAGGGGACCGTGCAAGGCATCTTCGAGTTCCTCTTCAAGTACCGCCCCCTCGTCTTCGAGCAAGGCGAGTTCGCATTCGCGGCACCACTGTCCGTGCGTACATGGCTGATCGTCGTCGGGCTGATTGCGGCCGGCGCGGTCGCCACCTACACCATCGCGCGCGGTAAGAGCTCGGTTGTCGACCGGGGTGTGATGGCGGCGCTGAGGGTCGGCCTGCTCGCGGTACTCGTATTCTGCCTCATGCAGCCGGCGTTGACGCTTTCGACCGTCGTGCCCCAACAGAATTTCGTGGGCATCCTCATGGACGACTCGCGCAGCATGCAGCTCGCCGACGAGGACGGGACAGTGCGGAGCTCGTTCTTCGCGGAGCAGTTCACGCGCGGCGAGAGCCCGCTGATCCAAGCCCTATCCGAGCGCTTCGTTCTGCGCTTCTTCCGGTTCTCCGACGTTGCACGCAGAGTCGACGGACTCGAAGAGATGACGTTCGACGGGACGCATACGAACATCGCGAATGCCCTCGATGTCGCGCGGGGCGAGCTGTCCGGCGTGCCACTTTCCGGGCTCGTCGTCGTGACGGACGGCGCTGACACCGGTGAGCGTCCGCTGACCGAAGCAATCGTCCCCCTTCAGGCCGCCGGCGTGCCCGTCTTCACGGTGGGTCTCGGAGACGAAACCCTCGAGCCGGACATCGAGCTGGGCCGTGTAGAGCTGCCGAGAACCGCGCTGCAGGGCTCGACGCTCATGGTGGACGTGGTCGTCACGCAGAGCGGATTCAGTCGCGGCTCTACGGTGCCTGTGATCGTAGAGGACGATACCCGCATTCTCGCGGAAGAAAGTGTCGAATTGGGGCCAGCCGGCGAGCCGGTGGTAACCCGGATCGGTATCGAGCTCCAGGAACCCGGCGCCCGACGCGTCCGCTTCCGCATCCCCGGCCAGCCGGGAGAGCGTGTCGAGCGCAACAACGCGCGCAACGCCTGGATCGACGTCGTGGGCGAGAGCGAAAAGATCTTGTACTTCGAGGGTGAGCCGCGCTGGGAAGTGAAATTCATGAGGCGGGCTGTCGCCGACGATGAAAATCTCCAGCTCGTGCTCCTGCAGCGCACCGCGGAAAGCAAGTTCCTGCGCCTGGAGGTGAGCGACAGCACCGAGCTCGAGTTCGGCTTCCCGACGACGCGCCAAGAACTCTACCGTTACCGCGCACTCGTGATCGGGAGTGTCGAGGCGTCGTTCTTCACGTTCGACCAACTTCAAATGATCGCGGACTTCGTGTCCGAACGCGGAGGCGGACTCCTCTTTCTGGGTGGCCTGAGCTCCTTCGCGGAAGGCGGGTGGGCTGGGACTCCGGTCGAGGAGGTCATGCCGGTGATTCTCGGTCCCCCAGCGGGCGAAGAGGGATACTTCTCCGAGATCGACGTCACTCCGACGCCAGCTGGCTTCGCGCACCCCGCGGTGCAGCTCGACGCCGAGCCCGCGGACCTCCGTACGCGGTGGGAGGCCCTCCCGCCGCTCACCGTCGTGAACCCGATCAACGCCGTCCGTCCCGGCGCGACGGTTCTGCTCACTGGGTCGCGCAGCGAAGGCGGTGAGCAGATCGTCCTTTCCTACCAGCGATACGGGCGAGGCACCTCGATTGCGCTCACCGCTCAGGACACCTGGCTCTGGCAGATGCATTCGGACGTGACGCTTGAGGACCAGAGTCACGAATCGTTCTGGAAGCAGATGCTTCGCTGGCTGGTCGACGGAGTGCCCAACCCGGTACTGGCCGTCGCCGGCGAGGAAGAGGTGGAGCCCGGCGAGTCCGTAGAACTAACGGCCTCCGTGCGTGACTCCACGTTCCTCGACGTGAACGACGCCACGGTGACCGCAACGGTTACCAGCCCGAGCGGCCTCGTCGAGGAAGTGCCGCTCGAGTGGACCGTCGAAGAGGACGGCCAGTATGCTGCGCCGTTCCGGCCGCTGGAGCTTGGCGACTACGAGATTCAGATCAACGCCCAGCGTCAGGAGGCCTCCCTCGGCACCGACGTCACGTATCTCCATTCGGCGCCGAGCGACCGCGAGTTCTTCGGTGCGGCACGCAGGACCCAGCTGCTACGGAGAATCGCCGATGACACGGGCGGGCAGTTCTACACCCGCGACAACGTGGCCACCTTGCCGGAGGACATCACCATCAGCGGCGCTGGCGTCACGCTCGTCGACGAGCTCGACCTGTGGGACATGCCCGCCCTCTTCCTCCTGATGCTTCTCCTGATGGGCGCGGAGTGGGGCTACCGGCGCATCCGGGGGCTCGTTTGAGGAAGGCCCGCACTCCAGCCCTCCTACTGTCCCTCCTCGCCGCGATGACGACGGGGCAGCTGGCGGCGCAGGACCTCACCCACGTCGTCCTCGTCGTCGGGCTAGGCGGCTCCGCCGATTTCCGCGAGAGCTTTCACGCCGAGGCGTCGCAGATCTACACCGCGCTCACCGAACAGCTCGGGGTTCCCGCTGAGGACGTGGTCTACCTCGGGGAAGACCTCGCAGTGGCACCCGACATGATCTCCGCAGAGTCGACGCGAGCGAACATTCTCCGGGTCCTCGGGGAGATCTCTCAACGCGCGGGACCTCGGGACAAGGTCGCCGTGATCTTGATCGGCCACGGAACCGAAGGCCGCAATGGCGCGCAGTTCAACCTGCCCGGGCCCGACTTGAGCCCAACGGACTTCGAGCTCGCGATGGTCGCCTTCCCGACCCAAACGCTCGCGCTCGTGCATACTGGAAGCGCGAGCGGAGGCTTCGTCCAACCGCTCGCCGGACCCAACCGCATCGTCATTGCGGCCACACGCAGCGCGCGGGAGACCAACGCGACCGAGTTCGGTCAGTTCTTCGCCGAAGCCATGGCCGGCTCCGGCTCGGATCTCGACCACGACAACCGCATTTCCTTGCTCGAAGCGTTCACCTACGCCAAGCAGGAGGTGGCTCGGCACTACGAAGAAGAGAACGAGATGCTCTCGGAGCACGCCGTTCTGGACGACAACGGCGATGGGGAGGGCAGCTTGGACGCGAACCTCGAAGGCCCGGATGGCATCCTCGCCGCGAGTTTCACCTTCGGTCGCGGGTTGCGGGTCGAAGGCGCGCCGATCGACGACCCCGTCCTCGCCGGACTGCTCGCGGAGCGCGATGGAATCGAACGCCGCATCGAGGAGCTGCGCGTGGTACGGAGTGCGCTGCCGGAAGACGAGTACCTGGACCGCTTGGAGCCGCTCCTCATCGAACTGGCCCTGAAGAACCGTGAAATCGAAGCGGCGGGCGGCGCGTCCAGATGAGGTCGAGCCGGCTCCTCGTTCTGCTCTTTGCCCTGCTTGCGTCTCCGGCGGTCGCTCAGGACGCGCAACAAGCCAGATCAGCCCAGCGGTCCGGCGACTATGAACAAGCGATCGACCTCTACCGAGACGTTCTGCAGTCGGACCCCGGCGCCGTCCAGATGCGCATCGGCCTCATGGATGCGCTCGCATCGACGGGCGCGTACGCCGAGGCGATCGAAGTCGGCCTCGCGGCACCGGATGCCGCCGCGGTGGACAACGCCTTGGGCGAGGCGTTCCTCCGCGTCGGTCGGATCGACGAAGCTCAGGCGGCCTTCGACCGGGCGGCGCGTAGCGTTGGGCCGTTCGCGCTGACGGCCGAGGTGAACCTCGCCGAGCTCCTCTTCAACCGTGGGCAGATCGACGAGGCGATGAGTCGATTCGACCGCTTCATCGACATCTACAACGGCGCGAATGGTCGGCTCACGGCCCGTGAGCTCGTCGCAGTGGGCCGGGCCGTCCGTTACATGGGCCGCACCGCGTCGAACATGTTCCAAGATGCTCTGAGGGCGTTCGACGAGGCCCTCGCGATCGACCCGACATGGCAGGAGCCACGCGTGCGCATCGGGGACCTCTTCCTCGAGAAGTACGACAGCCCGTCGGCCCAGACAGAATATCAGACAGTCCTCGAACAGAATCCGAACCATCCCGGAGCGCTGCTGGGTATGGCCAGGGCCATTTGGTTCGATGGGAGCGGGGACGCCGAGCCCGCCATACAGCTCGTCCTGGAGGTCGACCCCAACAACGTCGAGGCCCGCACGCTTCTCGCGCGCCAATTCATGACGCGGCAGGGCTTCGACGCCGCGCGTGAAGAGCTCGAGCAGGCGCTCGAGGTCAACCCGTCGTCTCTCTCCGCGCTGACACAGCTCGCGGGCGTGCACATGCTGCTGGACGACCCCGCAAGCTTCGAGGAGGTGCGTGGGCGCGTACTCGCGCTCAATCCCCGCTACGCCGAGATGGGCGCCGAGCTGGCGGACCTCGCCGTACGCGTTCGGCGTTATCGCGACGCCGTAGCGCGAGCCGGTGAAGCCGTTACGCTCGACCCCGAATACTGGGAGGCCTGGGGCCTGCTCGGCATGAACCAACTGCGCGTGGGAGAAATCGAAGAGGGTCGAGCCAACCTCGAGCGCGCCTTCGGGGGAGACCCGTTCAACCCTTGGTTCAAGAACAGTCTGGACCTGCTCGACACGTTCGACCGCTTCACCATCCGCCGGTCGGAGCACTTCGAGCTTTTCCTGCATGAGGACGAGGCCGATCTACTTGCCACCTACCTCATTCCCATCGCGGAAGAGGCGTACGACAGCCTGTCGCGACACTACGGCGTCGAGCCCGAATTGCCGGTGCGCGCCGAGTTCTATCCGAGCCACGCCGACTTCTCGGTGCGAACGCTCGGTGAGGCCGGCCTGGGCGCACTGGGTGTGAGCTTCGGGAAGGTCGTCGTGATGGACTCGCCGACGGCGCGGCAACTCGGCGATTACAACTGGGCGTCGGTCTTCTGGCACGAGCTGTCGCACACGTTCCACCTGGCCCTGAGCGCCGACCGCGTGCCGCGTTGGTTCTCCGAGGGCCTCGCGGTGCATGAGCAGCGCAAGGCCCGACCAAACTGGGGTCATCAGCCAACCATCCCCTGGGTGCAGGCCCTGGCGCAGGGTCGACTCAAGAAGGCCAGCGAGATGGACGATGGCCTGATGCGGCCGGACTATCCGCAGCAAGTCGTGTTCACGTACCTACAGGCCTCCCTGGTCTTCCAGGTCATCGAAGAGCGATGGGGCTTCGACGCCATCGTCGAGATGATCCACGGCTACCGCGACGGCGGGTCCACCGAGTCCATTTTCGAGTCGGTCCTCGGCATTTCACTCGACCAGTTCGACGAGGAGCTCGACGACTACCTGCGTGAGCGGTACCGCCAACCGATGCAGGCGCTCGCCGAGATTGCCGAGCAGCCCGGCGGCACGGCCGGAATCGCGGCCCTCCAGGATTTCGTGCGCCGTCACCCCGGGGACCTCATCGGACGGCTCCGACTCGGCGTGACCCTCCTTCGGGAGGAGCGCTACGAGGAAGCCGAGGAGCAGCTCCAGGCCGCGAGGCAGATGTTCCCCGAGTACGGTGAGGCCGACAGCCCCTACTGGTTCCTGGCTCAGATCCATCGCGAGCAGGGCGAGTTGGACCGCGCCGCGGCCGCACTGAATCGGCTCAACGAACTCTCAGAGTCCAATTACGAAGCGCTGGTGATGCAGGCCGACATTCTCGAGGAACTCGAGAGGCCCGGGGAAGCCGCGACGGCGCTCAACAAGGCCGTGCTCATCTGGCCGTACGAGATGGAACTGCACAGACGCCTGGCCGCGCTCAATACCGTCGTAGGGAATCACGAAGAAGCCGTGCGAGAGCGACAAGCGGTGATTTCGCTCCGTCCGGTCGACCGGGCCGAGGCCTTCTACTTGTTGGCCACCGCCCAACGAGACGCCGGCGACGCCACGGCGTCGCGACGGTCGGTGCTGCGGGCGCTAGAGATCGCACCGAGCTACGGCGGCGCCCTCGAACTGCTCTTGGAGCTGCGAGGCGGGAATTGACCGTATCGCATCTCTTCGTCGTCGTGCCTGCAAGCACTAGCGGGTCGCTGTAGAATCGCCGACTCGCTAGAATCCATGCCCGCCGCGACGCCCCTGCTGTCCATCAAATCGGAAAACGGAGAACACTTTGTCTGATGAAGCAATCGGCACGATAGCCCTGGACAACGCAGACGACGTCGCACTCGCCGACCGCCTGAAGAACGGCCGCGAGCAGATGATCACCGAGATCCGGAAGTTGATCATCGGGCAGGAGGAAGTGATCGAGCAGGTGCTCCTCACATTGTTCGTGGGCGGCAACAGCCTGCTCGTAGGCGTTCCAGGCCTGGCCAAGACACTGCTGATCCACACCATCGCTCAGGTCCTGGATCTCAACTTCTCCCGAATCCAGTTCACGCCCGACCTGATGCCGTCCGACATCACCGGGACGGACATCATTCAGGAGGACGCGACGACCGGTCGGCGGCAGATGGTGTTCGCCCCGGGGCCAGTCTTTGCGAACATCGTCCTCGCCGACGAGATCAACCGGACGCCACCGAAGACCCAGGCGGCACTGCTCGAGGCCATGCAGGAGCACCGGGTCACGGTCCAGGGCCGCACGTACACGCTCGAGGAACCGTTCTACGTCTTCGCGACGCAGAACCCCATCGAGCTAGAGGGCACGTATCCGTTGCCCGAAGCTCAGCTCGACCGATTCATGTTCGAGATCATCATCAACCACCTCGCGGAAGAGGAAGAGTTGGAGGTCATCCGGACTACCACCGGCAACCTGGCGCCGGAGTTCAGCCACGCAGTGACCGGGCCCGACCTCATCGCGTTCCAGCGATTGGTTCGCCGCGTGCCCGTGTCGGACGCCGTTCTACGCTATGCAGTCGCCCTGACGCGCATGAGCCGGCCCGGGCCGAACGGAGACTGCCCCGACTTCGTCAAGAAGTGGATCGCGTACGGCGCCTCACCCCGCGCGGCGCAGTACTTGGTGCTCGGCGCGAAAGCGCGGGCGCTGACCATGGGGAGGTACAACGTGTCCTTCGAGGACATCAGCGCACTCGCCCATCCGGTGCTGCGGCACCGCGTGCTTACGAACTTCCACGCCGAGTCTGAAGGGAAGACTTCCGCGGAGCTGGTGGACATGCTGCTCGAAGTCGTGCCCGTCCCGTCCTCGGGGATGTAAGGGCGATACGCAGTGGCTTCAACTCTCTCGCGCTCGTCGACGTCCGGCACACAGTTTCTCGACCCCGCAGTCCTGGGACGAATCGGGAACCTGCAGCTGTTGGCCAAGACGGTGGTCGACGGTTTCCTCACCGGACTGCACCGGTCTCCGTATCTAGGGTTCAGCATCGAATTCGCTGAGCACCGGCCTTACATGCCCGGCGACGATATCAGGCGGATCGACTGGCGGCTCTTCGCGCGTACGGACCGGCACTACATCAAGCTCTTCGAGGCCGACACCAACGCCAACTTCGCCGTGTTGCTCGACGTCTCGGCGTCCATGAACTACGGGAGCCACACGCTCACCAAGCTCGACTACGCGCGCTACTTGGCGGCCTGTCTCACGTACTTCTCGAGTCAGCAGCGGGACCGTGTCGGCTTGGTGACCTTCGATCACGAGATCGTCGATTACGTGCCCCCGTCGATGAAGCACCTCGACACGGTGCTGCACAAGCTCGACGTGGCCGACGCCGGCCGACCCGGCGCCCTGGGTCCCCCTCTGCTCAAGATCACGGAGCTTCTGAAGAGAAAAGGCATCCTGGTCATCATCTCGGACCTGTACGAGGACCCCGAAGCGGTCTTGACCGCCATCGGTCCCATCAGGGCGAAGGGGCACGACGTCATCGTGTTCCACCTGATGGACCCGGCGGAGATCGAGTTTCCCTTCGAAGAGGCGTCCGGCTTCGAGGACCTCGAGACGCACGAGCAGATCCCGGTGATTCCCGCGAAGCTACGGGACGAGTACAAAGCGGTAATCGCCAAACACCTCGAGACGCTGAAGACGCGCCTCACAGCGAACCGCATCGACTACACCCTGCTGGACACGTCGAAGCCGCTCGATCTCGCGCTCTTCCAGTACCTGTTGGCCCGTGAACGGATGAGCAAGGCACGATGAGTCTGACCTTCCTCGTTCCGCTCTTCTTGCTGGGCGCGGCCGGCATCATCGTGCCGATCGTCGTGCACCTCACCCGCCGTCAGCGGCGCAACGTGGTGCACTTCCCCTCCCTCATGTTCCTGGAGAAGATCCCGTATCAGGAGCGGCGGCGGCGGCGCATTCAGCACTGGTTCCTCCTCGGCCTGCGGGCCCTCGCCCTCGCGCTGGTGGCCCTCGCGTTCGCGAGGCCGTTCATGGACAGCACGGATATCGGGCTGGGCGCCGCGGGTGGTCCGCGGGAGATCGTCATCCTGATCGACCAGTCCTACAGCATGGAGGTCGGCGATCACCTGGAGGAGGCCAGGGGGGACGCCAACGACGTGATCGACGGGCTCGGCCCCCTCGACAGAGCTTCCATCGTAGCCTTCTCCCAAGGTGCGCAGGTGCTTTCCCGATCCACCTCCGACCGGGCCCGCCTCCGGGGCGCGCTGGACACGCTGCAGGTGAGCTCAGGGGCGACGCGTTTCGGACCGGCCCTCAAGGTCGCTCAGACGATCCTGGAGGAGTCGAACCTCGCGAACGGGGAAGTCTACCTGCTGAGCGACTTCCAGAGGGTCGGATGGATCGGCGACGAGGGCGTGCGGTTCCCCGCTGGGTCGAGGTTTATCCCGGTGCCGATGGGTGAGGACGACGTCGAGGAGAACATCCTCGTGACCGATGTATCGCTACCGCGCCAGACCGTGTCCGGCCGCGAGCGGGTCACCCCTACCGCGCGTATCGTGCGCCGCGGGGGCTCGGCGCCGCGCGAGGTACCGGTGTCATTGGTCATCGACGGCCAGCAGATTCAGCAGCAGTCGGTCACGCTGGCTCCCGACGCCGCGGCGGCGGTGACCTTCCAGCCGTTCACCGTTTCACGCCCACACACGCCCGGAACCGTGAGCGTCCCAGCCGACGACCTCAACGCGGACAACCAGCACAACTTCGTAGTATCCCCCGGGGCCGCGCTTTCCGTGCTCATCGTCGAAGGGGCTGGTGCGGGCGCGAACACGAGCCTCTTCCTGAGACGCGCGCTCGAGATCAGTACGGACGGCCGCTTCCGCGTGAACGTTCGCCGGGCGAGTACGATCCGTCCGGTGGATTTGGAAGGGACACAGGCGGTCTTCCTGAACGACGTGCAGATCGACGGCGGGTCGGCCGAACGGCTCCGTGCCTTCGTCGAAGGTGGCGGCGGCGTGTTGGTCGCCCTCGGCGAACAGGGTGGCTGGCCGGCCTCAGCCGCAGACCTCCTGCCCGGCACCATCGGGCCGATCCAGGACCGCCTGCAGGGTCGCGGCGGCCGCCTTGGATTTCTCCAGTATGCGCATCCGATCTTCGAGGTCTTCGCCGGACCGCGGAGCGGGGACTTCAGCGGGGCGCGCTTCTACCGCGCCCGCCTGTTCGAGCCTTCGGACAGCGCCGAGGTCATCGCCCGCTTCGACGATGGCTCTGTGGCCATGGCGGAGCTCCGCTTCGGGCTTGGGAAGGTGGTGGCCTGGACGAATACGTTGGATGACTACTGGAACGACCTGCAGCGGCAGCCCGTGTACCTGCCGTTCGTGCACCGCGTGACCGAGTACCTGGGTGGACGCGCCGAGTCGTTGCCGTGGTTCACCATTGGGCAGGTCGTCGACCTGGCCAATCCGGAGGCGCTCGTGACCGCCGGACTGGTGTCCCTCGAAGCCGGCGGCCTCGCCGAGGGCCTGGATCAGATGGCACTGACGCCCTCAGGGGCCACGATTCAGCTGCCGGCGGGAGAAGGCCCTCGGTACCTCCCGTTGGCGGAACACGGTTTCTACACCGTGCGCCCTCCGGGCTCGGAGCCGGAACGGCCGTTCATCATGGCGGTGAATGTGGATCTGGAGGAGTCGAATCTCGCACGCATCGACGCAGAGGAGCTGGGCGCCCAGCTGATGGCCCCGCCAGGGTCCGACGGCAGGAGTCTTAACGTCGAAGAAGCGTCGTCACTCCAGAGAGAAGACCAGGAAAGGAGGCAGTCGCTGTGGCGTTGGCTGCTTCTCGCGGCGTTGGTGCTCTTCATCGCCGAAACCGCGGTTTCGAACTATGTGTCTCGGCAGGGTGCGGGAGCACAGTTGGCGGCTTCGGGTTAGGAAGATGTGCGCGGGTCGCAGAGAGGGGCATGGCGTGCCCTGACGCGGCGACAGTACGTTGAATCGGTGCGCTTAAAGGGAGGTGGTACGACATGACCGAGCAGAGGGATTCGGACAAGCGGCTGGCTCAACACCGCGTTCTCGGGGTGGTTCGCAACGTGCGCTGGCGCTGGCGGGCGCGTCTCGTCCTCCGTGGCCTTCTCTGGGTCGGCGGCCTCACGGGCGCCGTCCTCTTCGTCTCCGCCCTGGGCCTGGAGCGCGCGCGCTTCGCCGCCGAGTGGGTGGTAGCCTTCCGCTTCCTCACCTGGGGGACGCTGGCGGTCACGACCTTTCTGTTCTTGATCCGTCCCCTAATGCGCCGCGTTACCGACAGCCAGGTGGCGCTATACCTCGAGGAGCACGAGCCGTCGCTCGAGCACACTGTGGTCAGCGCTTTGGACCCAGGCAGCACCTTTTCGCCCGACCTGAGCAACCGCGTTGTCGAGGTCGCGCTCGAACGGACGAAGAGGGTCGAGTACGGCCGCCGCGTCGAGCAGAGCAATCTCTACAAGTTCGCGGGTGCCCTGACCGGACTCGCCCTCATCGTCCTCGCCACGACGCTGTTCGGGCCGACCCACCTGCGCCTCGGCCTTGCGGCCCTCCTCATGCCGACCCGGGACGCCGCGGCGGTGAACCCGTACTCCATTGCGGTGACCCCGGGCGATGCGACCATCCCGCGCAACTCTGACCAAACGGTAAGCGCGGCGCTGGCCGGGTTCGACGCTGCCGACGTATCGATCTTCACGCGCACCGAGTCGGAGCAGACGTTCCGCCGCCTCACGATGCTTCCCGGTCTCGAGGGCGGCTTCGAAGTCATGCTCGTGGGCGTGGCCGAGCGCACCGAGTACTTCGTCTCGTCGACCGGCATACGGACGCCGACGTTCACGATCGACGTCGCCGACCTGCCCTACGTCGACCAGCTCGATCTCACGTACTACTACCCCAGCTACACCGGGCTACCGGCCCGCACCGTGGAGCGAGGTGGTGACGTCGCCGCCCTACCGGGCACCGTCGTCGAGGTGCGCATCCGTCCCACAATGGACGCGCCGAGCGGGCAGCTCGTGCTCGACAGCGAGCGCTCAGCCGAGCTCACCCGTCAGGAAGACGGCACGTTCGTGACGCGCTTCACGATCGGTGACAACCGCTATTACTCCATCGAGCTGGCGCGTGCGAGCGGAGAGCTCGTGCCCGCATCTCCCGAGTATACGATCGACGTTCTGCGCGACCGCGATCCTGCGATCCAATTCACGCGGCCCGGCCGGGACGAAACAGCCTCACCGCTCGAGGAGGTCTACCTCGAGATGAACGCCACGGACGACTACGGCATTCGGGACGTGCGCCTGGTCGTCTCCGTGAACGCGGGCCCCGAGGACACCATCGCGGTCTTCGAGACGGCTGGCGATCCGCTGGCCGAAGTCTCCGCTGGGCACACGATGTACCTGGAAGAGTGGGAGCTCGAATCTGGCGACCTCGTGTCGTACTACGCCATTGCCCGTGACAACCGGACGGGTGCTGCCAGCCGACCCATCACGAGCGATATCTACTTCCTGAACGTGCGCCCCTTCGAGCGTGCATACAGGCAGTCCGAGCAAGGTGGTGGCGGCGGCGGCGGTGGCGGCGGCGGCGGCAATGAAACGCCGCTCTCCGACCTCCAGCGGCAGGTGATCGCAGCGACGTTCAACCTCATGCGCCAGCGAGACAGCTACGCATCAGGCGAGTTCAGTGAGAACGTCGTCAGCGTCGCATTGGCGCAGGGCCGCTTGATCGGCCAGGTGGGCACCCTGCTCCAACGGATGGAGAACCGGGGCCTCACGCAGTCCGACCCTGGCTTTCGAGATGTCTCGGCGATTCTGCCGCTCGCGGTAGAGGCCATGCAACGGGCGCAGGGCGACCTAGAGGACGAGGAATTGCGCGAAGCGATGCCGGACGAGCAGGAAGCGCTCCGGTACCTCCAGCAGGCCGAAGACACGTACGAGGCGTACGTACAACAGCAGCAGCAGGGAGGCGGCGGCGGTGGCGGCGGCGGTTCGCAGCAGGCCGCGGAGGACCTTGCGGACCTGTTCGAGCTGGAGCTCGACAAGCTGCAGAATCAGTACGAGACGGTTGAGCGCGGTCAGGCCCAGCAGCAGGACTCGGAGGTAGACCAGCTCCTCGAGCAGCTTCGTGAGCTGGCCCGCCGGCAAGAGCAGGAAGCCGAGCGGCAGCGCCGACGTGGACAGCAGACAGCGCAGGGCGGGGGCGGCGGACAGGCCCAGCGTGACCTCGCAGCCGAGACGGAGGAGGCAGCCCGCCAACTCGAACGGCTCGCGCGGCAGATGAACGACCCGGAGCTGCAGGAAACGGCCCGGAGCCTCATGGACGCGGCGCAGTCGATGCGCCAGTCCGCCAGTCAGCCAGGCGCCTCAGGAACGTCGGAGGCGACCTCCGCGCTGCAGCGCCTGGAGGAAGCACGGCGAGAGCTCGAGAACCAGAGATCGGACAGGGCCCGCCGGGACACCGAGGCGGCGCTCGAACGGGTGGCAGAGCTGCAGCAGGAGCAGCGTGAGGTCCAGCGGGACGTCCGCGAGCTGCCGACCGACCGAGGGGCCGAGCGCACGCAGCAGATCGAGCAGCTCCGCGAGCGGAAGGATCAGATGGAGGCCGAAGTACAGCAGCTGGAGCGGGAGCTGGACCAGGCCGCATCGAGCGCCCGGGCCGACAATCCAGAGGCCGCACGCGGCATGTCCAGGGCAGCCAATATGATCCGAGAGACGGAGCTCAGAGAGAAGATCCGCTACTCCCGGGGCACCATCGAGCAGTGGGACCCACAGTCTGCCGTGACATTGGAGCTGAACATCGAGGCCGACCTACAGGCCCTACGCGACGAGCTCGAGCAGGCCAACCAAACGGCTAGCAACAGACAGGAAGACCCGCTTGAAGAAGCGCTCGACGAGACGCGCAACCTCGTGCGTGGCATGGAGGCCATGAACCGGCGGCTCAACGAGCCAGGGCAACAGGGTCAGCAGGGCCAGCAAGGTCAGCAGGGCCAGCAAGACCAGCAGGGCCAACAAGGCCAGCAAGGCCAACAGGGCCAACAGGGCCAACAAGGCCAGCAGGGTCAGCAAGGCCAACAGGGTCAACAAGGCCAGCAGGGCCAGCAGGGCCAGCAGGGCCAGCAGGGCCAACAAGGCCAGCAGGGCCAACAAGGCCAGCAGGGCCAACAAGGCCAGCAGGGCCAACAAGGCCAGCAGGGCCAGGGCGGCCAGCAAGGCCAGGGTGACCAACAGGGCCAGCAGGGCGGCGGCCAGCAGGGTGGCGACGCCCGAGGCGGTGGCTTCAACGCCGGAGACTACCGCAACGGGGGTGCGCCGCGTCAGCTGACCGACGAGGAGATGCGCCAGTACCGGAGCCAAATGGACCAGCGGGCCGAGCAAATCCGTGACCTGCGCAACGATCTGCGCGCGATGGGCCGGCCTGTGGAGGAGTTGGATCGGGTTCTGGATTCGATGACGCGACTCGACGACAGTGGCGTGGTCACAGATCCTCGCGCGCTGGCCGAGATCCACCAGGGCATGCTCGACCAGCTTCGCAGGATGGAGTTCAGTCTGCGGCGCGAAGTCGAGGGCGAGACCGGACGGAATCCAACCCTGACCGGATCGGACGACGTGCCGGACGGCTATCGGACGCTCGTCGAGGAATACTACCGTGCCCTCGCGCGCGGCGGGACAGGCTCGACGAACTAGTCGACCCGACTCGGATCGAGAAGAGGGCAGCGGGGTAACCCGCTGCCCTCTTCGCATTCTTTACCCCTCGTAGGATTCACATGTCCGGACCGCAGTTCATTTATCACATGTCCCGGCTCTCGAAGATCGTCCCGCCCAAGCGGGAGATCCTCAAGAACATCAACCTGTCGTTCTACCCGGGCGCGAAGATC
>JAOTVA010000191.1 GCA_029863645.1 Gemmatimonadota bacterium | reverse complement strand
GAGAGGGCCACCTCCGCGAAGCCCGTTCGATGCTCGTCCTCCTCCGATACCAGGCCGAAGCGGTGGTCGTGCCGCTGAAGCGAGGCGGACGCACGCACCGACACCGCCCGTCGACCCGACAGAAGCGTGCGTGCACTCAGGCCACCGTCGATACGCCCAGTCTCGAGTGATTCCGCGTACGGCGTCCCCGCCGGCGTCACTTGCCCGGGCAACGTCCCGCCCGCCCGGGTCTCCAGCATGCCGCCCACGGTGAAGACCGCGGATCCACCCCGGCCGTCGTCCCAGAAGAGCCGCGGCCGCACGGACGCCCTGCGGAACCGCGGAACGTCTGCCCACCCGTCCGAGTTCACGTCGGCGAAGTCCTGCCTGTGCGCGCCGGCGAGCAAGGTGTATCCCCAGCTGTCGGACAGCTCGTCGGCCAGCCATCCGACGGCGTCCGTACCGTCGAGCGTGCTTTGGTTGAGGATCAACTCACGGGCCCGCTCGGGTCGCCTCGAGATCAGGTTCACCACGCCACCGAGCGCCGTCGGTCCGTACAAGGCCGAGGCGGCACCCTTGATGACTTCGACCCGCGCCAAATCCATCGGAGGCACCTGCAGCGGGCCGAGCGCGCCCGCCTGCCCACCATACAGGGGCATCCCGTCGGTAAGAATCTGCGTGTACCGGCCTCGGAGGCCTTGGATGCGGACGCTCGCACCGCCCAGCGACGGCGCAGTGGGCTGTACCCTGAGCCCGGCGGTCTCGTTGAGGAGCATGGCGATGTCCCCCGGTGTCATGAGGAGCTTCTCCTCCACCTCCTCGCGCGGGACCACTTCGATGCGCAACGGTTCTTCTTCGATCCGGCGCTCCGTCCGGCCCGAGGTGACGACGAGGCCCTCGGTCTCGAGCGCCATCACCTCCATGACGACCACGACCGTGGTGTCGCGAGGTACATCAAGCACCATGCGCATGCGCACCGTCTCGAAGCCGATCCGCTCGGCAACGAGCTCGTGGGCGCCGAGAGGCAGACGTAGCTCGGCAAGGCCCGCTTCGTCGGTGATTGCCGAAATGCCGGAAGCGGTGAGCTGGGCGCCGTCGAGCGGCCCCGCCTCGCTCTCCACTCTGATCGTGACCGTCGCTCGAGGCGGCTGGACCTGGCCGATCCCGGGCTCAGGTACCGCGACGAACAGGAGGGCCGCCGCTGACATCGCGACCCGTCTGAAGAAGATCATGGACGGACGCCGCATCGAGGACACTCGACGTTTGCGTGAATCGGATCGAGCACCTCGTCCGCTACGCGAAGGAGGAGGGATACGTGGTCGTCGGCCACGGGTAGCCGGACCAAGTACTAGACCTCGACGATTTCTTCTGTGATCGGGGGGGGCACCGGGTCTCCGTGCTCCTCCAGGCTCTCCAGATACACGGAAATCGCTTCTCGAACGTTGGCCAGGGCTCGCTCGCGCGTCTCGCCCTGACTCACACAGCCAGGAAGGCTGGGCACTTCAGCGACCAAGTACCCGTCCTCGTCCTGTTCAATCAACACCCGATATCGCATGTAGTCCTCCCAGATAAGGAGAATCTACCCCGTAACGGCTGATTTAGAATAGGAAATTGAGGCATGTCATATAACGTTTAACGTTCAAAGTTGCAGACGTGGCTCGCGAATGCGAGCCGTGATGGTCGTAGTGAGCGAAGCGAACGAAGCCGGAAACTGAGTGTTAACGGATGGGTGCCGGTGTTTCGAAGGCCGCCCAGCTCTCCGAGCCAACCTAGCTACCGAGCCGCAGCCCTCTCAGGACGCCAATCCAGATTCAGCTCTCGCTTCGATTCGGCGCAGTCCCGTAGATACAGATTGATGAGGGTTTGGTACGGAATTCCGGTGTCCTCTGCGAGTCCCTTGAAGTACTCCACCGTCGGGCTGTCCAGGCGGATTGTCACTCTCCGCTTCAACCGCTTCGCGTACGGGTTCTTCTTCGCCTTCGAGAAATCGTACTCAGTCTTCATAGTGTCCCTTAGCATAGTGTCCCTCAGTTCAAGCGGAGCTCTTATTCGCGCGTCTCAAGACGGGTCGCCTTTCGTGCCGAGATGATCCGAATCACGTCCTCCTCGCGAAGCGCGTGAATCACGACGAGGATCCGAAGCGAGGCGCTCAGGCCGAGCAGCACGAACCGCTCCTCTTCGTGTCGTGCCTGCGGATCCTCGAGAAGCAGCGCCTGCTCGTCGAGAAGACCGACTGAGCTTCTTCGAACGACACCCCGTGCTTCTTCACATTCGATGACGCTTTACGGGGATCCCAGTCGAATCGAATCTCGTTCATGATTCAATGTACACATACGATGTGTACAATCACAATCCGCCGAAGATCCCGCTTCCTACGTCCGAGCGAACCTGAAGCACCTGTCCGATAACGTGTTGTTAGAAGAAGGCGCCCCACCGACGGACGTAGGACCACTCCAAGCGTGATCTCAATCGCATGAAGTAAGGACTGCGCTAACGGGCCGGGCTTATGCTGCGCCGAGAGCATGTTCGTGCCAGGCGCGAGGTACAAGCCGAGCGCTCGCGCCGCCTCCCGGTCTGCGGCGCCAGCATCGAGCCCTTTGTTAGCTAGCGCAGTCGGGTCAGCAACCAGGAGGAGTCTTGGCGTGGGCTGATTGAACCGGTGCCTGCCCTCCTAATTAGGCTCTTCGAGGCTCGCCTCGAACTCCCGTGCTGCTGTATACAGGCTGGCCATCATACTCAACGGGATCTCGTCCGTGTTGCCGAACATCCCAATCGTCAACGGCCCGTCGACATCACGGATCACGACCGCCTGAACACCATACCATCCACCCTGATGCCAAGCCAACATCCCATCCGGACTCTCCGACAGGAACCACCCGTACCCGTACGTGCTGGGCGAAAGGGGTAGGCCGGAGAAGGCCCGAGCGAACTGCTCGTTTACGCGGTCGTTGACTTCCGTGCGGGGGGACAACGCCCTACGGTGCAGTTCGGGCGGCACCAAAATCTCAGCTCGAACTGCTTTGTCCCAACGCAGGTAGTCTACCGCGTTCATGAAGACGCCATCGCCTCCGACCAATCCATTAAGGAAGTGTCCGTCCGCTACTCGGTACTCCCCATCTTCCATGGTATACGTCGCGGCGCGATTCGGAATCTCGGTCGCCCGGGCCAAGGAGAAGAACGTGGCAGACTCTAGGCCAATCTTCCCGAAGAGGCGACGTCGAGCGAACACCTCCAGCGGCTCTCCGCTCACTGCTTCGACTATGTTCGCCAGCAGGTTGTATCCGGCCTGGGAATACTCCCACTCAGTGCCCGGCGGGAACAGAAGCGAAGGCCGTTGTTCGACATACCACTGCACAAGATCGGCATTCGTAGCCACATGGTTCGGGTCCCATGACTCCATCCATATCGCCTCGTTGTCGGGGAGCCCAGACCGATGAGTTAGTAGTTGCTCGACCGTGATGTCGTCGAAGTACGGCTCTCCAAGGATGGCACCTACGGATTGATCGAGGGCGAGCAGATCGTCACCGACGAGTGCCAAGATCGCCATCGCTGTGAACTGCTTACTAACTGAAGCAATTCGGACGTTCGTCGTTGACGAATTCTCGGCTCCCGTCTGGACGTCCGCTAATCCATATCCGCGGATCTGAATAGGCCTGCCACCGAAGCCCACGAAGGCCACTACGCCCGGATCCGACGGCGAGATCGCCAAACCGAAGACAGAGTCCATAAACACCCCCAGCGTGCGTACGGGGTCAGCGACCTCCTGTGTCCGTGTCGCCCCCCGCTCCCCGTCGCATCCAGCGGCCGTGATCAACAGGCTCGCGGCGAACATCAGTTTCGCACGTTGATCCACTCTACCCGTCCGTTTGCCACTGAGTCACTCTAAACCGAGCCCGAACATGACACCGTCAGATCATAAGACGGTGCCGAGCCACCGAACGTTGGAGGGCTGTCGCCCAGGACGCCAGCTCACGAGTCAGATCGAGCCTATCGGCAGGGTCGGAATGCGCCGGAACCCTCCCACACCCCTGCAGCACGTCGATATCGACGCGGGACATGGTCAGCTCTGCGCTAGCTAACCAATGAATATGCTGCGCCGCAGATGCGGAGCTTCAGAGAATCGGCGCAACAAGGGTGTTTGGCGACCCACCCGTCTTGGAGTAGTCAGTGTTCCCGCACATCCCCGTCTCTACGGCCAATCATGCTCACCGCGCTTTCTTCTAACGTGTTTTTAGAAGAAGGCGCCGCCGAGACGGATGTACTCCCATTCCTGCGGTCCTGATGCGTTTGGAGAAGACCGTTCTGACGGCTTCGCCGTTGCGCTGCGGACACAACTCGAGCCGGTGCACGAAGCGGAGCAACCTTGCCGGGCTTCGAGCACACCGCTCACCCGGTGCTTGCACTCCGCCGAAGCGTGTCCGACTGCTTCAACGCCTTGTTGAAGAGCGCCCCGCGAGAGCCCCCATCTCCTCTTGCACGGACTCCACAAGTGCCTCACGGGCTTCTTGCATACGATCGAGAGCTACTCGGTTGTCGTAATACTGCCGAATGCGGAGAGCGTGGGTCGCGATCATCGGATCGGTTCGGAGGCGCTGCGCCAAGTCTGGCATCTCCTCCGCCTGGCCCGAAGCAACTCCCAACGCGGCTAACGCGCCTTGTAGTTCGGGACGAGGATCCACCTGTCGCAGTGGAACTGAGAGAACCTGCTCAGCTGTCTGGTAGTAACTGGAAATCTGGCGCCGGAGCGCCCGGTTTCTGATTACCCGAATCGACCCCGTCGAGATCATCTCGGTATACGTCGGATTGAAGACCTGGAGCTCGGGCATACCCAGGAGCAGGTTGAGGCTCGCGTCGATCTCGTAAGGGGACAAGTCGAACTGCTGGTCTCGAGGCGCCGACGGGTGCTCGAAGATCGCCAGCAGATGATTGACCGCTTCGCGGTGCCGCCCTGCCAATCTTTCCTGTAGCTGGGCATCCCGTCGGTCGTTCTCGAGGTCCGCAGCCAGGGATGTGAAGAGGTGCTGCTCGAGTTGCCGGTCGCTGCGTGCCTGCCTCCAATCGTCTACGCCCAAGGCGGCCAGGATGCCGACCAGCACGACTAGAAACTCCAGTCCCAGCCGAGCTGCTATCGCCTTCTTCCCTTCAGCCAAGAAAGGCCTCCTCACCCGCGCTTTCCAACTAGTGGACCTGCTACGCCGCAGAGTCGGGGATGCGGAGAATCGGCGCAACCGCAGCGCTTCGCCCCAAGGCGGTCGAGGAACCGTCAGAGCCTCAAGCGATCCGGCCTCTCCTCCCGAACCGCCCATCGCGCTTTCTTATAACGTTTC
>JAOTVA010000047.1 GCA_029863645.1 Gemmatimonadota bacterium | reverse complement strand
GAAACAACAGCGTCTCGCTTCCCGGAAGCATGTGAGGTTGCCCAAAGCGCCAGGACTGGCCGGGCGGCGGATCAGTCTCTGCGAGGACCTCCCACTCACCTCCGCTGGCTTCCACCCGCTGCAGCGATGAGTACTCGACATCTCTGCGCTCGAAGCCGGTAGCCACCACGATCGTCCCGTCGTCGCCCCATGTGATGCCTGTGCTGAGCGGGGATTGACTAACCGGCATCTCGGCGATCGTCTCCACGGTCCCATCGGCCACAGAGATTCGCTTCAGGGGACGCGACGGCTCGCCGGGCCCGCCGAAACCAACGAAGCCGATCCATGCACCGTCGGGTGAGAAGAACGGCTGATCGCCCGGTCCGGCCGCCTCGATCACATCGGCGCGGTCCTGATCGAGCCTCTGCGTGTAGAGGTACGGTGGTGCCGCACCATCCCGTTGGCTCGCGTAGACCAGGGTCTCTCCGTCAGGTGAGAACGCCAGGTCCGTGGCAGTCCTCCGACCATAACGTGGTTCGCCGCCATCCGGCGAGGCACCGGCCCCCTGACGGACCGGGATGCCGAAGCGGACGGTCTTACTGGTTGGGTCGGCCTCGCCCTGAACCAGCGACCAGCCGAGCCCCACTGTCGAGAGGAGCGCCACAGCGCCCAACGCTATCGCGACTCGCTTCCAGGGGCCAGCGCCAACCGCCGCCCCTTCCCCGTACCTAAACCCCGGGTCGGCCAGCGCTCGCGCGAAGTCGTGAGCACCCGTGAATCGGTCTGCTGGGAGTTTCTCCAGTGCCCTTCTGATCGCCGCGTCCACGTTTGCCGGGACCGAGGCTCGCTGCTTGGTGGCTGTAGCGAGCTCACCGGCGATGATCTTGCCCAGGATCGCCTGGGCCGTGCTCCCCGTGTACGGAGGCTCGCCCACGAGCATCTCGTACAGCACACAGCCGAGCGCGTAGATGTCCGTGGCCGCGCCCACACTGAGATCACCCGTCGCCTGTTCCGGACTCATGTAGTGCGGCGTGCCCATGCTGAGGCCGGTTTCGGTCAGCCGTCCCTGCCCGGCTGTACCCACCGCCAGAGCAATCCCGAAGTCCGAGATGACGGGCTTGCCGGCCTGAAGTAGAATGTTCGCCGGTTTGATGTCGCGATGAATCACGCCCTGTGCGTGTGCGTAGTCCAGCGCCTCAGCCACGTTCTTGGCGATCTGAACGGCATCGTTCACCGGCAGCTGGTGGTCCCGGTCGAGCCTGTCTCTGAGGGTCTCCCCTTCCACATGCGGCATCACGTAGAAGAGGAAGCCGTCTGCCTCTCCCGAATCGAAAAGCGGCAGGATGTGCGGGTGACTGAGGTTCGCCGTCGTCTTGATCTCGGCCAGGAACCGCTCCGCACCCACGATAGCCGCCAGTTCCGGCTTCAAGACCTTCAGCGCGACCTTCCGCTCGTGCTTCAGGTCGTCCGCGAGGTAGACGTTCGCCATCCCGCCCTCACCGAGTTCACGCTCGATGCGGTAGCGGCCTTCGAGGGCTGCGTTCAGGCGGGAGGTCGGGTCGGACATCGGCGCAAAGTAGCCTTCGGCACTGCGTTTCGCGCGTTTCGTGAGCCGAGCGGGAGATCAGGGCGATCGGCACCTCGAGGCCCGCCTAACACCAAGGAATCCCACACTGTGCCAAAAACTGCGTCGTTACCCACCGACGCCCACCAGCGCAATCAGCGCTGAAATGGCTGTTTTCCAGCGCTCACCGGCGCACACCAGCGCCGGACGTTGGCTCCCAAAGCAGGTGCGCTACCGGACTGCGCCACGCCCCGTTGTAGCACTTCTTCAGTACGACGCGTAACATAGTCTCGTCGTCCGCCTGCTGGTACGCTTCCCGTAACGATCCGCGAGTCGGGCCCCGCCGTCCACCATCGCGGCCCGCACCGTCGAGAGCGTGGACCCGATGGCGAGAAGGACTAGGCCATCGACGAGGATGTTCGACACGAGGTTGGACTAGCGGAAAGGCGTCGGCGCACCACCCCTCACCGGACCGGCCCCACGTATCGGTCCAGCCAATCCAGCGTCTCGCGGATCATCTCGTTACGCGGCACGCCGTGACCGCCCTGGGAGACGTAGAGCCTCTTGTCCGCATCGGGCGTGCCGAGCAGCTCGTGGAACGGCCGAACCTGGCGCTCCAGGTCGAACGTCATGTCGAACTGGCCCGCCATGAACAGCGTCGGTGTGGTCACCCGCCGGACGTAGTTCAGCGGATCGACCGCCGGGACCCAGCGCACGGCGTACAGTCCTCCGACCTGGAACACGGCCGCTCGGAATCCCGGCACCTGGGTGAGGACGAGCGGCGCGAACGCGGCGCCCCAGCTGAACCCGAAGTACGTCAGGGCGCCTTCGTCCAGCTCGTCGCGTTCTCGGATAAACTCGACTGTCCTCGACATGTCCTGGACCTGCCGGATCACCCAGTCACGCGCCTCGATGGTCAGGCGGGTGGGAACCTCGACGTCCGACGACAGGGCTCGGAGCTCCCCGCTCAGGCCGCGCCGCTCGAAGGTGCCCTCGAGGATCGGCCACACGACCGCTCGACCGGCCTTCGTGAGGAAGTCGACCGGAGACGACGACATGTACTGCTCGATCGACTCGAGCGACTGGGCGGCGGCCCCCGGCCAGTACAGCACGGGCTGGTACGGCGGCGCGCGATCCTCCGGCCGGAATACGTGCACGACCAGCCGCTGGTCGTCGTAGGCGGCGTCCACGGTGTACGTCTCTCGGACCCACCCGATGGTGGAGTCGATGGCTTCGCTCGTCGACGCGAGCGGGCGGGGATCGTATTGGAAGAAGCTCGCGTACGCCTCGTAGGTGGCGTCCGGTGCAGGCTCGATGTCGCGCAGGTTCGTCTGGTCACCCTCGAAGAAGGGGGCGAACGCCTCGGGAGGCAGCTCTTCGATCCCCTCGGTGCGGCGGGCGAGCCGGAAGCCGGTGAGCTCGTCTCTCGACCAGGGGTCCATCTGCCCCCGCGTGCCGGTGGCGAAGTAGGGCGGATCGCTCCAGCCGCCCCCCAACGCGTACCGGCGATCGTCGACGGACTCGTTGTACACCCACTCACGGACGTTGCCCATCATGTCCTGGGTCCCCCACAAGCCCAGCCCGTCGTACTCGCCCCGCGCCGCGATGCCCTCGCCCCCGAAGTTGCTCCGGGGGATCACGTAGCTCGCCGTCGAGCGCACCGCCGCGCGCTCCCACTCGTGGATGGTCGGTAGAGCCTCGCCCCTGAAACGCGCGTAGGCGGCCGCCTCGTACCAGCTCACGCCCGAGACCGGGTGGTCCCCTTGCCCAGCCGGAAAGTCACCCACTTCCCAGGTGGCGGGCCCGGGGCGTCCCGTGCTGTCGCGGAAGCGACCGATCGCCTCGCTCCACGGGATCACCCGTCCGTCCAGCACGAACGGCTCGGTCCAGAGCTCCTCCCGCTCGTACCCTCCCGCCTCGACGAACTCTCGGTACTCGGCGTTGCTGACCTCGTACCGGTCGATGAAGAAGCTCGGGAGGTCGTACGCTCCGGAGGCCAGATCCACGGAGGCCCCGATGACGCGGACCTTCCCCGACGGCGTCGTGCCTTCAGGAAGCAGCCCGATCTGGAGCGCCGATCCGCCACGCGATCCTTGCGCGTTGAACTCGGCAGGATCGTATCCCTCGAGCGTCGCACGGATGCGCGACCAGCCCAGCGGGAGCCGAGTCTCGAACGGCGTCGTGCCCAACTCCTCCCATTCCGCGTCCGGCCGATCGTACGGCTTGCGAAACACCGTGGCCCCGGGCGGGTCGGACTCGAAGCCCCTCGGCAGCGAGAAGCGAGCCCACAGCTCGTCCCTGACAGTCGCGTCGAGGCCTGGCTCGACCGCCAAAGCGAGCCGATAGGCCTCCTCCCATGCCCCGTCGTCGGCCAGCGCCCGCAGGCGGTCGACATCGTCCGCTCCACCGCTCGTGCCCATGTCGGGAAGGAGCGTGGTCCCCAGCCAGAGCGCGCCCATGGCGGCGACCGCGGCGGCGGCCCAACCGTACGGCCTACGGGACTTCGTGGGAGGAAGGACGGCACCTGGCTCCGGGCCGCCGCTGAGCCGCTCGAGTGCGGCCACCACGACTGCGGCGGACTCGGGTCGCCGATCCGGCTCCTTCTCGAGGCACCGCGCCACGAGATCCGAGAGTTCCTCGGGAACCCCCTCGCGTCGGTCCCTGATCCGATCCGGGACCCTGGTCAGGTGGGCGGTCAGGATCTCGCGGAGGGAGCGCCCGGTGAACGGCGGCTCACCCAGGAGCACCTCGTAGGCGAGCACCCCGAGCGCGTAGAGGTCCGAGCGGTGGTCGATCTCTGCATCCCCCGCGGCTTGTTCGGGCGACATATAGTGCGGCGTGCCGAGCGAGACGCCGACGCTGGTAAGCCGGACCGGCTCCGAGACCTCGGACAGCGCCTTCGCGATCCCGAAGTCGGTGACCATGGCGTGCCGACCGGAGAGGAGCACATTCGCCGGCTTGATGTCGCGGTGGATGACCCCCTGCGCATGGGCGCCCGCCAAGGCGTCGGCCACGTCCCGCACGACCCGGACCGCCTCGGCGAGTGGGAGCATACCCTCCCGCTCCAGACGCGCGGACAAGGCTTCGCCATCGACGTACGGCATCACGTAGAAGAGGAGCCCGTCGGCCTCTCCCGAATCGTGGAGCGGGAGGATGTGCGGGTGCTGGAGGCTGGCGGTGGTGCGGATCTCACCGAGGAAGCGATCCGCGCCCACCACCTCGGCGAGCTCCGGACGTAGCACCTTCAGCGCGACCTGGCGGTCGTGCCTCACGTCGGACGCGAGGTAGACGGTCGCCATCCCGCCCTCACCGAGCTCACGCTCAATGCGGTAGCGACCTTCTAGGGCCGCGTTCAGACGCCCGATCGTGTCCCCGGCGTTCATCCGGAGGAGATGCGCCTCACGCCCTCGATCCTCGAGCAATCCCAAACTGTGCCAAAGACTGCGTCGTTACCCACCGACGCTCACCGACGCAACTGACGCAGAAAGTCAGCATTTCCGACGCTCACCGACGCCCACCGACGCCAGAAGTTGGCTCCCAAAGCAGGTGCGCTACCGGACTGCGCCACGCCCCGAAGTTGTTACATTGCAACAGGTTCCGTCAGGCAGTGCCCAGCGTGCCTTCACCAGATTGTGCCAAAACCAGCATCGGCTGCCCGCCCCACCAACGAATGCCTCATGCCCTTGCTCTTCTACACATCCTCACCGAGCGCCTCGATGTCTGCGAGGTCCCTGAGCCTGCCGGTGGCGCGCTTGTTAGCAATGAGAGTCGCGCGTCCCAGAAACGGGATGGTGCGGCCAGCAATCTGGCTCTCTACTCGGGCGTTCCAAGCCGCCTCGAAATCCTCGATTCCGGTAAGGCCGGTAAGCAGATCGATGCGGTTGGGCGGCAGTCCAATCTGAACCACAGTGGCTGGGCGCACAAAGTCCGCCGGGTCGATCTCCAGGTCGTGCAGTGGAGCCCCAAACTTTACCAAGGCCTGCCATACGAGGTTGGCGTTTTCTGGCGTGGCCTCAATCCAGACATCCAGGTCCTGTGTCGCTCGGGGGACCCCCTGGACGGCTAGCGCGTGTGCTCCGACTACGAGAAACCGAGCCTTGGCATCCAACAGCGCGACAAGGACGTCCATCCAATCTTCGGTCACCTGATCCGCGTCACCCGAACGGGAGTTTCGCGTCGGGAATAGCTCGGGAACCCCCGGCCAGTCAGTCGCCACGCCCGCTCAGTGAGCTTGCGAAGGATCTCCAAGCGCTCCTGGGGCGTCGTGCTCTCCGTCAGGTCATCGTCAGGCTCGTCTCCGAGCCGAAAGACCTTCACCGAGGTTCGATCAAGGTCCGAAGTCGTTCTTTCGCTGTCCATGTGTAAATCTACCCGCGTGCGACAGGAAAGGCACGCCCGAACCCCGACTGAAACTGTGCCAACAAACGCGTCGTTACCCACCGACGCTGGCCGACGCAACTGACGCAGAAATCGCCGATTGCCAGCGCTCACCGACGCCCACCAGCGCCGGAAACTCGCTCCCAAAGCAGGTGCGCTACCGGACTGCGCCGGCACACCTCCCGCACCCGTTACGAGGGGGAGGAGGTCAACCACGTTGCTCGGCCGTGATCCCCGCGTGAGATTCCCGTCATGGAAGCCATGTCCGACACAGAGGTCGAGATCCTCCGGGCCCTCACCCCCGAGCGGAAGCTCGCTGTGATGCAGGGCCTGATTCAGCAAGCCTACGATCTGAAGGCAGCGTGGATCGGTTCGAAGGCGCCCGAGCTCCCTGAACAGGACGTCCTAGCCCGCGTAAGAGAGCAGATGACTGGTGCAGGTCCCTGACCTCGTCCATCTGTTCACGGGGCCCCTCGAAGAAGTCGGGATCTCCTATATGGTCACGGGGGGCGTAGCGGCAGTCGTGTACGGCGATCCTCGCTTCACGCGTGACATCGATGTCGTGCTCGAATTGGACGAGGCGGAAATCGGCAAGCTCGAGGTCGCCTTCGGTGGCGGGGCCTTCTACGTGCCACCACTCGAAGCGCTACAACGCGAAGCGACCCGACTGCGAGGCGGACACTTCAACATCATCCACAGGGATACGGCGCTCAGGGCCGACGTCTACCTTCTCGATGACGAACCGCTACATCAGTGGGGATTCGAACGACGGAAGCCGATCCCCGTGGGTCGGGCCACGATGTGGATCGCGCCCATTGAATACGTGATCCTGCGGAAGCTCCAGTACTTCAGGGACTCCGGCTCCGACCGCCATCTCCGAGACATCGCACACATGTGTCGTATCAGCCCGGACGAAGTGAACCGGGACGAGCTGATGGGATGGGTCAGTCAGCTGGGCCTCACCGCGCAGTGGGAGGCCGCCCAGCTCTTTCCGGCTTAGCGCCCCCAAACTCTGCCAAACACTGCGTCGTCACCCACCGACGCAACTGACGCAGAAACTCAGCATTCCCGACGCTCACCGACGCCCACCAGCGCCAGAAATTGGCTCCCAAAGCAGGTGCGCTACCGGACTGCGCCACGCCCTGAAGTTGCTGCAGTGTAGTGACTTAGCGAATCTACCTGAGATCGCTATTTACCGAACTGTGCCAGAATGTAACCCAGAACGCGACCGCTCAAAGGACCGGCCCGCAGGATACCCCCCACGATCACCACGCCCTCGATGACGATGCGGAGCCAGGGGATGGGGGGCTTCAATTCTGCCCCAACCGAGCGCGAAGCTCCTCGAACCAGTTCAGTACGACGTCCAGGCGAACGAACTCTGGCCTTCCCTGGCCATGAGGAATCGGTCGCCACCCTGGGCCACGTCATAATTGGGTGAGCCGAAGCCAAGTCGCCCCGAGAAGGACCCGAGAAAGAGCAACTCTGCGCGCCCAAAGTCGGCCCCTCCGGTTGGTGGCGCCTCGACGGCCATAACGCTGTCGCCGGAGCGGTAGAACAGCTCGCGACCCTCGCGACTCCAGAGAGGCTCTAGTCCGCCTCCGAAAGAGATCTGGACGGTCCGGCCCCCGTCAGGGAAAGGCGTTGCATAGACCTCGAAACGACCCGACGCATTGGAAGTGTACGCCAGCCACGCCCCGTCCGGGGAGATCATCGGCGCGTGCCCCCCCGACGCGTGCCTCGCCGCAGTCCCAGCGCCGCCGCCCGCCCAGCCGTTGCGCGCTCGGCCTCACCTCACCTCCCCCACCAGTACGTCGCCTTCACCTGGAACACGTTGGTGGGCTGGTCGTGGAGCAGGGCCGAGCCGGCGCCGCCGAAGTCCCACCGCCCGTCCGCCTCGTAGCCGGACCGATGCTGGGTCCAGACGAAGTAGACGGTAGACCCGGGCTTGTACTCCCAGCGCAGCACCGCCGTGCCCCTGAGGGACCGGACGGTGAAGTCCGGGTTGTCCAGGGCAAAGGGCTCGGCGGCCCCCGAGCCGTCGGGATCGATCTCGTAGCTGTTGGCCCCCTCGTCGTAGGCCACGGTGCCGGCGTCCAGGCCGAACCGGCGCTTATGGATGCTCCGCGGCTGGGTGAACTCCCGGAACGAGGTGTAGTCCCCGCTGGCGATGAAGGGCTGGGCGTAGAGCTGCAGGGTCAGATTCGGGGTGAAGGTCCAGTTGACGCGCGTGTCCAGGGACACGGTCCTGGTCTTGACGAAGCCGAAGATGTAGCGGGTGCCGTAGAACGCCGTCGCCTCGGGGTCGGTTACGGCGGTGATGTATTGGGCGTCGTCCTCGTCCAGGGCGTAGGTGGGGGAAAGCTGGATGAAGATGTTGGCCGCCGGCTTCAGGGCCATGCCCGGCATGATGGTGAGGGAGCGGGTCGGTGCGTCCGTCCCCCGGCCGGCCTGCACGGTGAAGTCGAAGACCGCTCGGCGACGTGCGTCCGTGGACAGCTGCAGGTGCCCGAACACGTTGCCGTTGCTCCTCACCACGGGACCGCCCCGGGTGAGCCGGTCGTCGTAGGAGGAGGCCCGGCGTATCACGAAGGTCCGGAGTCGCCAGTAATTGGGAAACTCCATGCCGTAGTACGCCTGGAGCACGCCGAGGGTGCGATCCCCCTCGTAATTGTACCGGGTGGCTCCCCCGATGCTGGTGAAGATGCTGCGATACCAGCCGGTGGGCACGGTCCAGTTTCCGGCGCTGTTGCCGTTGAACCACATGTAGTCCGTCCGGCTGAGGAACGCGAGGTCGTTCGTCTCGAACCCCGGACTCCGGATGTCGGTCATGGCCTCCCAGAGCAGCGTGCCGCCGTCCTTGCCCACCCGCGTGAAGAAGCCGTAGCCCCGCAGCGAGGTGGCCGCCGGGTCATAGCGCGCGCTGAAGAGACCGTCCCCCGTGACCTCGCGGTCCGGGCGCTGGAAATAGTGGGCGCTGGACCGTTGGGTTGCCGCGATGGCGGTGGTGGAGCCCGAGACGCTGGACAGGAGGGCCGTGCCCATGAGGGAGTAGTTCCTCCGGTTCCAGTAGTGGCGCCAGTCCAGGCCCACGGCCTCGGCGTGGCCGTGCAGACCGTCCCTCACCACGTCGTCCGTCATCCGACGGTGGGTGGACGTCACGATGCCGCCGATCCAGCTGTTGCCGTCGTTGAAGTCCTTCTTCACCCGTCCCACGAAGTAGTTGCTGAGGGGTTCCACCACCTGGGAGGCCTCCGAAGCCCCGGCGGTAGCTCGATAGTGGGCCGTCTCCTCGCTGGTGAGGGCGTCGAGGATTCCGACTGTGAAGCCACTTTGGGTGCGGCCGGTGATCTTGGCGGCTCCCACGATGGTGGTGTTGTCGGGGGTGCTCGAGTAGGCCGCCTGGCCCTGGACGACTCCGTCGAGCTGCGGCGGGCGGCCGATGCGGCGGGTGTAAAAGGCCGACAGGCTCTGGTTGTCGCTGCAGAACATGCAGCGGGACCCGCCGAAGCTGAAGGCGCTCCGACCCGCTACGAAGAAGGGGCGTTTTTCCTGATAGTAGGTCTCGTAGGCGGTGAGGTTGAGGGAGGCCGGGTCCACCTCCACCTGCCCGAAGTCGGGGTTCAGGGTGGCGTCCAGGGTCAGGTTCGTGGTGAGGAGGAGCTTGAGGTCGGCCCCCACGTTCCCCTTCCAATCCCGGTCACTGTGGTACGGATCGCCGGAGACGGTCGGCGCGAAGGTCCCCCCTGCCACGGCGTACGGCAGGATCTCGAGCTGTCGGGGTTGCTCGGCGATCTCCAGGCCATCGATGTCCCCGTAGAAGGCCGGTCCTCCGGAAGCGTTCTGCCTCCAGAAGGACCACATGTCCTGCTCGTTCAGGGCGTCGACATACCGCCAGATCTGAAGGCCCCAGACCTGATCGGCCTCCCGGGAGAAGCGCAGCTGGCTGTAGGGGATGCGCATCTCCGCCGTCCACCCCTCGGAATCCACCTGGGCCGCCGCCTCCCAGACCGGATCCCAGGACGGGTCTCCGTTGAACTCGTCCCCCTTCACGCCCGCCGGATTCACCTCGAACCAGGCGTTGTCGATGTGGTTGTGATAGGGGTCGAGGCTGACGATGAGCTTGTCGGTGGTCAGGGAGTTGAAGGAGCCGTTGTCCCCGCTGGCGTTCAGGAGCTGATCCCGCCGCGCCATAGGCGCGGCGACCCCACCCGGCTGGCTCAGACGGGCGCCGACGTAGAGAGCCCCTTCGTCGAAGAGGAGGCGCACTTCCATGGGCAGCGTCGCCGGCCGACCTTCGTCCGGCTGGTACTGCCTGAACTCGGTGATGGGGGTGGCGCGCCGCCACTCTGCTTCATCCAGACGCCCGTCGATGGAGACCGCGCCCACCAGTCGCGCCGCGTTCGCCACGGGGCGAGGGGAATCCGTCCTGGGAGCGGTGTTCGTCTGCGCCGAAAGCGCGGCGGGAGCGCTGAAGAAGCCGAGAAGGGCGGCAAAGACCTCCGCCCGATGGCGCCGAATACCCATGTCCCCACCTCACCCCGGAAGAAGTCCCGGTCATCGCTTCCAGTAGGGTAGACAGCCTGAGGGAGGGCAGGGTTGGAAGGTGCCTGCATCCCCGTTCCGCTCAGTGCGTGGAGCCGTTCGAGCCCATGGCGATGATCCGCGATCTCTACGTCGCTGACACGGGTTTCCGGATCGAAGGTGTGCCGCCAGTACTGCCACCAACGATCAGCAGGTTCGTCCCCACGCCACCCGAACTCGAAGAACTCCTCCACCTTGGTCCAGTACCTCTCTCGGCGCGCAGCCGCCACCTCTGGAGAGGGGCCCGTGATGGAGAAGTAGGATTGTTCGATGTCGGCGAGCAGAGTGCCGACCGCACCCTGTTGTCGGTGATGATCCTCCCGGCGTGGTGGTCAGCGACGCGCCAGAAACGCTGCGTAGTCCTCTGTCACCTCCCACCGGACCTCCTCGGCCGGGACGAGTTCGAGCCCCTGCCGATAGGACGGGACGGTCGGGACGTCGGATGCCTCGGGCGGCCGTAGGATCGTTGACCTCGAACAGCCCCGTCATGAAGTCCGCCACCTCTGCGGACGCCTGCGCCTCGACTAACGCCTGGGCCTCGGCCCGTTGGGCGCGCACGACCGACGCCGCTGAGGGCGCTCCTAAAGCAGGTGCGCTACCGGACTGCGCCACGCCCCGTAAGTCTTTTTACTACAGTGCCTTACATAATCGCACTCGGCCCTATCCGCGCTGCCGCTGAGCGTCCTCCGCACCTCAGGCCTTGAGACCCTGCTCCCACGCCACCACGGACTCCCAGCGCGGCCTGATCTCATCCATGAGCTCCTGGAAACGGGGCTCCCCATGGAGGCTTTCGAGGAAAGGGTTCACCCCGCTCAGATTCGCGTAGTCGATGAACCCGCCGTCGATGGCGGCTCGGAGCCAGCGCAGAGCATCGTTCGTGCGACCCAACAGCGCGCAAGCCTCCGCGGCCATCAGGCAGAGAAACTCGTTGCGGACATCCTGTTCGAGCTGCCCCATGTCCAGGCCGTCGATGCCTCGCTCGTCTCTCGTGAACCCGGATCTCATCAACGCGGCAAGACGGCCGATGACGTCGTCACCCTTCGCCGCGACGACGCGGGCCAGCGCGTCGGCCGACTCTTCGGACGCCCCGGCGTGGGCGAGCGTCCAGCTCACCGTGAGGTACAGCATCGACACGTCGGGAGCCAACTCGAGGGCCTTGCGCGCATGCGGTGCCGCCTCGGCCGCGGGGCCCTTGAGGCATAGGTACATCGCCTTGTGCAAGCTCGCCTGGGGCGTAAACGGGTCGCTCTGTACCGCCTGATCGATGTACTTCCAGTAGTCACGAAGACCCGCACCGTGCGAGAAGCGGATCAGCTCGACCAGCACGTTGAAGTCGCCCGGCCGGAGCTCCCGCGCCCGGTAGAGATCCACGAGCGCGGTCTCGGCCTGCCCGCGCATCCCCCCGATCAGCCCGCGAACGAAGACCGCCGAGGAGGAGCCCGGATCGAGGCGCAGCGCTCGGTCTACGAACTCGGACGCGCGGGTGAGTGCCTCGTCCCTGGGGGCCATGTTCATGTTGACGAGGTTCCAGTGGAGGTGCCCCTTCATCGCCAGCAGCAGCGCCGATTCCCCGGTGATGCCGAGGGCCTCGTCCACGAGCTGCAGAGCGCGCTCCTGCCCTTCGGGCGTCCAGTTGTACATGAGGTGACAGGCGCGCCGGTAGCAGTCGTACGCGACCGGATCGTCGATGAGGTGCTCGGCCACCCCCCGGTCCTCAGCCTCGGTGAGCTTCACCTTCAGCGCTGCCACGATCTGGCGCGAGATCTCCTCCTGGATGCCGAAGACGTCCTCCATCGTGCCCGAGAACTTCTGGCTCCAGATCGTCCTGTCGGTGCCCGCCTCCACCAGATCGGACGCCACGCGCAGCGCGTCACCGACCCGTCGGACGGTCCCCGTCACGAGGTGCGTGATGCCTAGCTCGCGAGCCAGGTCCGAGGGCGGCTTCGTCGTGCCCTTCAAAGCCATCGCGGAGCTTCGCGAGATCGTGGCGAGCGCAGAGACGCCCGCGAGGTCAGTGATCACCTCGTCGGTCAGCCCGTCGCTGAAGTACTCGTCGCCAGGGTCGCGACTCAGGTTGGTGAAGGGCATGACCAAAATGAGCCTCTTATCGGAACCGCCGGTCACCGTCCCCGACGTCCGCTTCGCCCTGGCCCCTGTCAGCGCCGCCGCGAGCGCGGCGGTGCTAGCGAAACGGTCCGCGGGCTCCCTGGCGAGCGCGGTGGTCACGACATCGTCCAGGCCGGCCGGTATCTCAGGCCTGAGCGCTCGCAGCGACGGCACGGGCTCGGTCGCCTGCTGCACCAGAACGGACATGACACTCGGCCCGACGTACGGCAGCCTGCCCCCAAGCATCTCGAAGAGGACGCATCCGAGGCTGTAGACGTCCGCCCTCGGATCGATGGCCCCCTCTCCGGAGCTCTGCTCTGGACTCATATACCCGATCGTTCCCATCGAGGAGCCCGTCTGCGTGAGCCGCTCCTCACCCGCAAGCGCCACGGCCCCGGCGATCCCGAAGTCGGCGACGAGCGCATTGCCCCTGTTCAGCAAGATGTTGGAGGGCTTGATGTCCCGGTGGACGATACCCCGCTCATGCGCCACCTGGAGGGCTTCCGCCACGTCAGCCGTGATCCGGATAGCCTCCTCGACCTCCAGGACCGCCTCCCGCTCCATCCTGGTTCGCAGCGTCTCGCCCTCGACATACGGCATCGTGTAGAAGAGAAACCCGTCCGCATCACCCGAATCGAAGAGCGGCAGGATGTGCGGGTGCTGGAGGTTCGCCGTCGTCTTGATCTCGGCCAGGAACCGTTCGGCTCCGACGGCCGCGGCCAGCTCGGGTTTGAGCACCTTCAGGGCGACCTTCCGCTCGTGCTTCAGGTCGTCCGCGAGATAGACTGTCGCCATCCCGCCCTCACCGAGCTCTCGTTCGATGCGGTAGCGCCCTTCGAGGGCAGCGTTCAGGCGGGTGATCGGGTCGGTGGTCACGCGGAGAAGATGCGACTCGCACCCTCGATCCGCGAGCAATCCCAAACTGTGCCAAGAACTGTGTCGTTACTCACCGGCGCCCACACGTACCCATCCCTTGGTGCCCAGCTGGGAGGCTCAGCGCGGCTCCGGGTTCATGCTCATCCGACCGAGAGGTCCGTACGCCGGAGCAACTGCGCGTTGGCCGCCACGATGATCGTGCTCAGCGACATGAGGACCGCGGCGAAGGCAGGAGCCAGGAGCAGGCCCTGCCCAGCGAGGATCCCTGCGGCCAGCGGGATGGCGAAGATGTTGTAGCCGGCCGCCCACCACAGGTTCTGGAGCATCTTCCGGTACGTCGCCCGACTCAGCGCGACGATGCGCGCCAAGTCCCGAGGGTCGCTCCTCACGAGGACGACGTCTCCAGCCTCCACCGCTACGTCCGTCCCCGCGCCAATCGCGACGCCAACGTCCGCCGACACGAGAGCGGGAGCGTCGTTCACGCCGTCCCCGACCATGGCGACCTTCTTTCCCTCCGCCTGAAGGGCCCGGATCTTGTCGGCCTTCTGCTCCGGGAGGACTTCGGCGAACACCGTGTCGATTCCCAGGTCTCTCGCCACGGCGTCGGCTACGGCTTTGGCATCACCGGTGAGCATGACGACTTCGATGCCCATGCGGTGGAGAGCCTCCACCGCCGCCCGTGACTCCTCGCGTACCTTGTCCGCGAGACCGAAGACCGCGAGGGCGCGTCCCCCCTCGAGAAGATAGACCGTCGTCTGTCCGCGTCGCTCGCTCTCCTCTCCCGCCACGTGAATCGCATCGGAAACGGTCGCGTCGAGCGTCCTCAGGAAGGCCGGCCCGCCCATCCGTAACTCTCGGGTCTCCACGGTCGCGACGACGCCGTGGCCAGGAATCGCCTCGAAGCCAGATGCCGCAGGAACCTCCAGCCCCTTGTCGCGGGCGGCAGCCACGATGCCCTGCGCGATGGTGTGCTCCGAGTCCTGCTCGACGCCGGCTGCGAGCCTGAGAGCCTCCGATTCGGAAAGCGCTTCGTCGGTCGCGATCGAGACCACGCCGAACTCCCCTGTCGTGAGCGTGCCCGTCTTGTCGAAGACGACCGCGTCTAAACTCCTCGCCTCTTCTAGCCCACGGCGGTCACGCACCAGGAGTCCGTTGCGGGCGCCGAGGGTCGTCGAAATCGCGACGACGAGCGGGACGGCCAGGCCCAAGGCATGTGGGCACGCGATCACGAGAACGGCCACGAGCCGCTGAACCGCGAACGCCGGATTGTCGCCCACTGCCAGCCACACGACCAGCGTGGCGGTGCCCGCCACGATCGCGACCACGGTGAGGTAGAAGGCCGCACGATCGGCGAGCACCTGCGCTCTCGAGCGAGACGACTGCGCCTCCGACACGAGCCGCATGATCCCGGCGAGAGCGGTCTTGGCGCCCGTTCCGGTGACCTCCACACGGAGGGACCCCGACCCGTTGACGGTACCTGCGACCACCCTGGAGCCGACCTCCTTCTGAACGGGCTTGGACTCCCCCGTCAGCATCGACTCATTGACCGCGCTTCGTCCCTCTTGCACCGCTCCGTCGGCCGGAATCGCTGCACCGGGGCGGACGAGCACGAGGTCCCCTTCACGCAGCTCCGAGACCGCGACCTCCTCCGTGCCCTCGCCGGTGATCCTGACCGTGAGATCCGGGAGCAACTTGGCAAGCTCCTTGAGGGCTCCCTGGGCCTGACCGATCGACCTCATCTCGATCCAGTGCCCGAGCAGCATGATCGTCACGAGCGTCGCGAGCTCCCACCACAGCGGCTCCCCGTCCCAGCCGAACGTGACCGCCAGGCTGTAGAAGAACGCGACGCTGATCGCCAGGGAGATCAGCACCATCATTCCGGGGAGGCGTGCCCTGAGCTCGCCCAGGGCACCCTTCAGGAAGACGAGCCCGCCGTAGAGGAAGACGGCCGTGCCGAAGGCGGCGGGAACGTATTCGGAGAGCGGGAACGTCGGAGCCTCGAGCCCCACCCAATCCTGAATGGAAGGGCTCCAGACGAGCGTCGGAAGCGACAGGAGCACGCTCCACCAGAATCGGTCCCGGAACATCGCCACCGAATGGCCCGCGTGCTTGTCGTGGCCTTCGTGGCCCCCGCCTCCCCCACCGTGGCCCGCGTGCTCGTCGTGGTGCGCTTGGTGGTCCATAGCAGCGGCTTCCTGTGATCCGGGCGTTCGGCCCTTCATCACAGTCGGGGGCCGTGGAGAAGGAGAGGCACTCGCTGGAAGGCTGGCCTGGCGCGCACGACGTGAGTATGGAGGCGGTCCGGGATGCGGTCAAATCCCAAACTGTGCCAAGAACTGTGTCGTTACTCACCGGCGCTGACCAGCGCCCACCGACGCTGCTGGAGGCGCTCCCAAAGCAGGTGCGCTACCGGACTGCGCCACGCCCCGTTGTAGTACTTCTTCAGTACGACGCGTAACATGGTCTCCTCGTCCGCTGTCCGCGGGCGACGGAAAGAGCGGAGCCGACCCGATTCCCGGTCGCTCCCGCAGGATCCGGTCGATTGCGGCCCGGACCGTTGGTGAGATCGGGACTACGGTCTCGCGACCCGTCTTGTCCATGTCGGACGGCCAGCGGATCGACCCGTACGGGCCTCGCTCGAGCCGGAGGTCAATCCCAGGTGAGTTCGAAGAGCCCCGCCGCCTGGATAAGCGGGCCGCCACCGATTCTCGTTAGGGGACGCGCCCTCGGCCACGACGTCCACGCAGGCGACGATCGTCGTCGTCCCGGTCGTTGTGGTCATCCAAGCGTTCGTCGTCCCACTCGTCACGATCCTCCCAGTACTCCTCCCATTCGTCGTCGTCCCACCCCCCGCGCCATTCACCGTAGTCGACCCGGTCCCAATCGCGAACCAGCCGGCGCAAGCGCTTGCGCTCCCGCTTGAGCCATTTGCGCTCGTCCTTGAGCGAGTCGACGTAGTCATCGAGTTGACGCTCATTCCAACCCAGGTGGTACCACGCCTCGTCCTCGTCCATTCGCTTGAACGTGCGGTACTCCGCCTTCACCCAGTCCAGGTAGCGCTCAAGCTCGAGGAGGTCCATGCCGGGCTCGTACCGCATCGGCCGCCGATCGACGACGACCTGGCCGTGGGGACGCCGATAGGTGACGTCCGAGCGCCGGCCCAGGATCAGGTTCACCGCGACCGGTCCCTCGCGGAGCTCCACGCGGCCAGAGATCTGCGCCGTGGCAGCTGTCATGTCCAGTGCCAACATGGCGAACAGCGCGACTCCTATCCCCGTCAGTCGAATGATCATGTTGTCCCCCTCATCGATGTCCGCCGGTCGGCCGGCGGCTACGGTGGAGAGAGGGCAATAGGTGTGCCGAGAGGCGGGTGACGGGTCGCAAGGCGTCATGTGGCTTCAGAACAACCACTTACGTCCTGTCGAAGGGCTTGGACACACCTCAGAATGTGTCTACGAAAGTGGACGGCGGCGTGACGCGCAGCGTCAGACGCCACTTACTGCGCCCGCGCTAATTGGCCTCCCAGTCGACTGCCCCTGCGAGCTCGGCAGGGATTCCTTCTTCGAACGCCTGCTCCAGGTCTTCGAGCTCGAGCTGCCGAGGGGCCCGGAACACGAGCGCAGTCTGCTTCTTCTTGAAGTTCTTCTTCTCGCTCAACACCACGCAGCCCAGCTCTTCGACCAGTGCACGATAGGCCCCCGCCGAGGCGCCCACTTGCCCGCGATCCAGCCCCTTCACGACCAAGCGGAACGCGGTAGGGCCCTCCAAGACGTAGATGAGCAGGTACGCGAAGGCGGTGGTGACGACCGCTACGTGAGGAAGCTCCAGCCCGCAGCAGAGGCCGACGAGGGTCATCAGAATCACTCGCCCCGTGTCCTTAGCCTGCCCGAGGTTCGTCCGGAACCGTAGCAGACCACCAATGCCGAAGATGACCAGCGCGGTGTAGGGGTAACGGAGCACGATCGTTCCGGTAACGGCACCCACCGTGGAAAACATGATCAGCGTCTTGGCCGACTCCAACTCGTCCAGCTTCGCGATCTTCCCGTACGTGCGGGGATGGTACGCAATGAGGGCGGCCAGCACGCAGGCCAATACCAACGCGAGTACGAGCTTGGCCACGAGGTCGAAATCCGCGAACTGCAGCCAGACGTCACCGAGTGTATTCGGTTGAGCCAGGTCGGTCGCGAAGCCAGGTATCTGGACAGCGCCCATGTCCACCGTCGCTGGAATCGTTTGGATGCTCATGCCTCAGCGGCGCTGGCTGGAGACCGACACACGTCCGGGCTCGCGCCCCCCCCCGTGAGCGTGCGCATCACGCCGGTTGACGGATCCTCACCAAGAGGCGCTGGGGCCGACCGGTAAGGAAGTTCACGCGCAGCACGCTCGCACCAGGAGGGACGTCGTACTGATCGCGGTCCCTGGCTCCGATGATGCTGCCACGCAGGCTCACCGCGCCATCGAACTCGCCCCGGTTGGCTTCGTAATGGAAGAAGGCCCCATCGAGCTCGAGTTCCAGCACGTATGCGGCTTCACTCATCCCATCCTCCAAGACGGGCCGAGCCTCTACGCGAAGCGGCAGTCCGCCTTGCACGGGGACGTCTAGCCCCTCGGAACGGTCCACCAGCCACCACCGCTGGGTTCCCAGCTCCCCGCGCTCCAACTCGACCGGCACGGCCTCGCCGACCGGATGGACCGACTCCCAGTCGATGCTGGCGGGCCCGATCTGAGCGGATGCACCCCACGCCGTGAACACCACGGCGGCCAGCCCCGCCGCGAGCAACGGAACGCGCGCCCTTCGCAGGCTCAGGCGGTAGGGATGCATCGACCGCTCGATGGCCGGCCATACCTTGCGCCGAGCGGTATCGAGGTCATAGGGGAAGTCGATCTCCACCCACGGTAGCCCGGCAACGTTGACGCCGGTCATGTGAACTTCTGACAGGATGCTCCGGACCGCCTCAGTCACCCACGTCTTCTCGCCGCCCGCCTCGATGATCGCCTCGGCTCGCTCGAGCAGGACCCTCGTACCCTCGGCGTCGAGTTTGATCATTCCGAGGTTCTCACCGCGGGCGCCGGTCGCCGGGACGTCCTTGCCTAGGTCCGTGACCCGGCCCCCGACGAGTCCGATCTTCGTCTGCTCCGCGCCTCCGTGACTGATCGAGTCGAATGCCAACGCGCAACCGGACTGCTTGAGGAGTCTCTTCAGAGCGTCCGGGTGAAAGAGCAGGTCGGAGTTGAGGATGAGGAGGTCACCGTCCAGCCACTCGCGGGCCAGCCACAGCGAGTAAAGGCTGTTCGTCTCGTCGGGACGGGGGTTGACCACGTACTCGACCGAGTCGCCCAGGACTTCTCGGACCTGCTCCCCACCATGGCCGACGACGACGACGACCGGTCCCACACCTTCGGCCGACAACGCCTCCAACTGGTGCTCGATCAGCGTCGCGCCGCCCACTTCCTGCAGCGCCTTGGGCAGACCCTTCGCCTTCTTTCCGAGCCGGCTGCCTAACCCCGCAGCCAGGATGACGGCCCTCATGCCACGTCCTCGTGGCAGAGGTCCCCAGCCGTGCCGACCAGTGTGGGTCCGCGCTCGTCGGCCCCGAGACCGAGCTCGGACAGAATCCAGCGCTCGGCCGCGTCCGTGGCAGTCCCCGCGTTGTAAAACAGATCCTTGGCCATCGCCCTTCGGATCTCACCGTGTGCGTCAGGATTCTCCAGACTCCATTCCACCGCCCGGACCGCCTCGTCGGGCCATCGAGCGACAGTGCCGCCTTTACGGCCCCACGTCTCCAGGTCGAAGCTTCCCTTCTTCTTGCGCTTGACGGCCTCGATCAGGTCTGGAACGTCCAGGTACACGACGGGGCGATCCAGGAGCGAATACTCCATGGAGACCGATGACGCGTCCGAGATCAGTAGATCGGCCGCGTAGAGATACGGCACCACGTCGAAGGCGGTCACGAGGCGGGTGTGCTCATCCAGCATGCTCTCGATCTCTTCCCGGCCCGGTTCCGCACGATTGCGGGGATGGTCGTGAAGCTTGACCAGAATGTCGTAGTCCCCCGTATCCCGCAGGCGTCGGATGACCTCCGGCCCGGTCGATTCGAGGGAGTTCCGTTTTTGACCCGTCGGCGCATAGAGCACCACAGGTCGCTCGCCGGTAAGCCCGAGGTCGTCCAGGATCCGGTCGCGGCTCAGAGACCCGTCGACAAGTCTGTCCAGCTTCGCAAATCCGGTGGGCACCAGGCGGTCGCTACCCTCCCGGAACAGCTTGTTGTCGATCAGTGATCGCATCTGGTACGGGCCGATCACGAAGAGCGT
Source organism: Gemmatimonadota bacterium (assembly GCA_029863645.1). GTDB lineage: Bacteria > Gemmatimonadota > Gemmatimonadetes > Longimicrobiales > Gaopeijiaceae > UBA2982. Next base: position 2,305 of record JAOTVA010000047.1, on the reverse strand, counting down.
GTCGTAGATGAGCACGTCACGACGCACGGCCATGTTTCGGAACGACAGACCGTGGAAGATCTGAACCCGACCACGGTCAGCCTTCGGGAAGAACCCCGAGCTGTGAGCGCAGAAGACCAGGTCGTACTCGCGTTCCTGCATCTCATCGAGCTCCACTACGTGCTCGCGCGGCACGTTCGGAAAACGATCGTAGAGCTCGGACGCGGTCGTGGCACCAAGCCCCGCGTCATCCGCGTCCCGCCCGCCCGAAAGCTCGACGCGGACGTCTGAACGCTCTGTGAGCCTCTCGTAGATGGGCTCGAAGGAGACGAAGTGGACCGGCGCGTAGCCCGCAAAGAGGACGCGCTTCATCGGGAGTACTCGATGCGGAGGAACGCGGAGCCCTGACGATAGTCGGCCTCGAAGATGTCCGAACCGAAGGCGGGACGCATCGAGTTCTGAAGTCGGAACTCTCCACCGAGCCACACGTCCACCAACTTAGACGCTTCCACGCGCATGCGGATGCCGAGGTCGTGCCGATGGTCGACTCGGCCGCCGTATCGGTCGTCCTCACCGACGAGAGCGTCGAACCTCCGCTCGCGGAGCTCGTAATCGAAGTACGTCTTGAGAGACTTCGAGAGGTCGAGCCCCAAGGTCGCCCCGTAGCTCCACGCACTGAAGTCGCGGTTGAGCGCCACCATCAGCCCGTTGAAGGGCTCCGGGGTCCCTTCATGGTCCGCGACGCGCCAGTCGACCGACAGATCCAGGTCGAGGGGCTTGCCGAGCTTGAGCGCGAGTTCGGCCTCCCCCCCGGTCTCCACACGGTCTCGCCACGTCATACCGCCAACCGTACGCCAGCGTCGGCGCCCTTCCAGCGTCAGATCTGCTCCGAACGAGCGTGCATCGAGGAGCTCGCGGGAGTAACCCAGCGAAACCGTCCTGCGGGAGACGTCGCCAGCCGCAAACTCGGGTGCTCCACCTCCGTCGTACCCCACGAGGTACGTCTTCCGGAACTCGCCGGGGTCGATCGCGGCGTCGATCTTGATTTCGTCCCGCTTCGAGAACTCGAAGGCATAAAACGCGTCGAACGCAAACGACGTCCGGGCAGCGTTCCGACCGTAGACCCCGGCTTCGACTTCGACGCCGAAGCGAGAGCGTCGACCGTTGTTACGCCTCGTACGGAACTCGGCCTCGATCCCGACGACGCTGCCAACGTCGCTGACCGACTGCATGTTGAGGTTCCCTGGCGCATCGGGATCGAATCCGGCCTGCTCGCCATCCGATAGGCGGAATGGATTGTTCTCCACCAGGGCGCCGACGGAGAACGTCCAATCGCTCTTGAGACCTCGTGGACGATCCTGCGCCGCCAGTGGCTGCGGAAGGATCGTCCAAAACGTGGTCAGAACGATGGGGAGTGCTGCGAGGGCCGCGAGGCTGGGTGCTTTCGTGCGTTTCATCGGTCTCAAGCGTTGTGGCACGCGATTCCGCGTGAGGAGGCAGACACAAACAGTCAGGTCGTGACGACTTCGTTACCCATGGCAGGACGCGGGCCACGACGCCAACAGCTCCTAAGTGTTTTTATCGCAGAGGCTTGCGAATTTCGCACCCCTCGTGACCTGCCAACCGACTGACGCCATCCCGCAAACTTTGCCGCCTCTGGAGCGAAGCGACGCTTCGCGGCAAGGCTGCCCAGTGCGGAAGTGAGGGGGTCAAGGAGGCGGCACACGAGACCTGCCCTGCGGGAGTACCTTACGGGCGAGTGGGCTGAGCCGACGCCGGGGGAAGGCGCGCCGATGGACGACATCGGGGCCTGGCGGAGGGTTCGCTACCGGACTGCGCCACGCCCCGTAAGTGGGCGCAAAGCCAGCATCGATAGCGTCTCTCAGGGAGCAGACCGGAACGCATCTCGCCCCCGGAGGGCGGGCCTGGAAGGATCAGTCCGGAACCCGAGCCCTCAGCTCCTCCAGGAAGTTCAGCACGACGTGGAACTCCTCGACCTTGAACTCCTCCCGGTAGTCGCGTGCCGCCGTGTACCCCGTGTTCACCACGATGGACTCGTCGTCGAGCATTTCGAAGCCCTGGGCAGGACCCCACCTACGCCTGGGCAGCTCGAGGACGGCCTGACCGATCCATGAGCCCTCCGGCGATCGGGTGGTCCGCTCAGACGGACAGGACTCCCGACTCGCACAAACACCTAAACCGGGTCCGTGACCGCAGGCGGTAGAGCTCCCGCAAACCGCACGCGAAACAGCACCGAGTACATCACGGGCACGAAGCCCAGTGTGAGGACCGTGGCGAAGAGCAGCCCGAACATGATCGCGATGGC
>JAOTVA010000190.1 GCA_029863645.1 Gemmatimonadota bacterium | reverse complement strand
GCGGATGTCCGAGCAGGAGCTCATGCAGTCGGCCATCGTTCTTGCCCACTTCGCCTGGCAGGCCGCTCAGCGCGATCAGAGAATCCCGCGACCGCGATCGGAGCCCTAGCAGCCCCTCACGCCTAGGTGACCCTACCGTCCTGCGGCGGCGTGGCCCCGTTGCAGCGCGTTCGTCACGCCCGCTGAGATTCCCCCGTCGAAGCCCACGGTCACGAAGCGGAAGCCCTCGTTGATCCGCTGCTCGACCGAACCCGCGCCCGTCGTAATTGCGCACGGCACGCCCTGCGCCAAACACGCGCTCAAGACGCGCTGAATCGCCTCTTCCACCTCCGCGGCCGGCGGATAGCCCATCGAAGCGCTGAGGTCAGAGGGTCCAATGAAGATCACGCCGACGCCGGGCACGGACACGATCTCTTCGATGTTCTCAACGCCCTCGACGGTCTCGATCTGAATGATTGCGAGAAGGTCGCCCCGCGGGTCGAGGGGCCAGACGTCCGCCCGCTGCATGTAGTCGTTGACGCCCCATAGCCACATGGCGTTGGTCGGATTCCTCCCACGCAAGCCAACGGGCTCGAAGTCCCGAGCGCCCCGTTCCTGCGGATAACGGGTGGCTCCGACAGCACGCTCGGCTTCCGCCCGGGTGCTGATCGACGGATACATCACACCGAACACGCCTACGTCCAGGACCTGCTTGGCCTGAAAGAGCATCTCCTCCTCACCGGTCGCGGGCACGCGCACGAAGGGCATGACGTTCGGCTGAAGGTTGCCCTTCTGCTGGATGAGCCTCTTGTCCGTCATGCCGAGCAGAAACAGCTGGAGGCTCTCCACATCGAACGGGAAGTGCTCCATGTCGATGATGATGAAGTCGAGATCGGAGCGAGCCAGCGTCCTCGCGTTGGCCAGCGAGTAGTCAGCGGAAAGCACTCCAAACGCGGGCTGTCCGGACTCGAGAAGCTCAATGGTGCGGTTCAGGCGCACACCGTCCTGCGCCGACACCGGCGTGGCTGGTACCGCCACCCCCACCAAGGTCCACACCATCAGGAGCGCGGTGACCCGCGCGGCGAACTGCTTCATTGACGTCTCCGGAGTGCGGCTAGGTATCGATGCCACAATACGGCGGGGGAATGAGGCCGGCGAGTCTGGCTCTTGGCGGTGAGAAAACGAAAGCCGGGAGCCCAGACCCTCATGGACTCCCGGCGGGTGTCGCCAGCTGCCGTAACGCCGCCAAGATCGGCGTCGCGTCACCGCGATCGGTTCAGTCGTTGAGCCGCCGGATACGCACAGCACCTGACCCGGTGTCGACCCTGATCGTGCCTCGACCGTCCCCGAGACGCCCCCGAACCCGGTCACGGCGCACCGAGCTGAGGTTCACCTCCAGGGGGAAGTCGACCTCGATGCCGCCACTGCCCGTGTCGATCTCAACCATCGCACCGATGTCATCGGGCGCCCGCACTGTCACTGACCCTGAGCCGGTGTCGAGCTCGAGCCTATCGACATCGGTTAGAAGCTCGAGCTCGACCCGCCCGCTTCCCGTGTCGACCGTCACATCGGTGGAAGAGACGCGGTTCAGCTCGACGGAACCGGACCCCGTGTCGACACTGAGTCGATCCGCATTTACGCCGGTAACTTCGACACTTCCCGACCCTGTATCGATCTGCACGTCGGCACCCGCGACTTGCGTCACGGTTACGCGGCCCGAGCCCGAGTCGATCCGCAGATCGCCGTAGATGGCGTTGGCGGTGACCCGACCCGACCCGGTATCGATTTCGAGAGAACCAGTGATGTCGCTCGCCCTCACCGTACCTGAGCCAGTATCCAGGCGGAGATTCCCGTCCACGGCGCTCGCGTCCATCGATCCCACAGCGAGGTAGGCCGACACAGTTCGGCCAGCCGGCACCTCGATAATGAGGTCGGCCCACGCCTCGAGTCCCGATCCACTACCGCGGATGCGGACGCGGTCTCCCCGATCCCGCCCGCCATTTCCGAACGTGCCGTCGTCGCGCACGAAGACCGATGTGTTCGAGCCGCGACCCAACTCCGGATAAACCACCTCGTCGTCGGGAAAGAGCACGCGTAGCGTCGGACGCCCCGCGATGTCGCCGGTCTCGACCCGTAACGAAGCTGCATCCGCTCCTCCACGATGGACTCGGACGACGACGTCGGGGCCTCCACCCTGGACGACCTCAACCCGCCCCGCCAGGTCGTAGATCGCGATATCGTCTCCTGCGACGCGCACGACCTCTTGCCCCGCTACCGGAATGGCCAGCAATAGAGCCGCTGCCGCCCACGCGATACTCTTCATCTCTCTTCCTCCGGTCCGCCTGGGGTCGATGGCACTCAAGATGCTCCAGAACCCTACGGACCGCACCCGACGGAAGTTGCGGAGAGGCGGCTCTCGTTCCCGCCTACAACCCCAGCCAATAGTTGACCTTCACGATGAAGCGGTCGTCGGCGGGGGCGCCGAAGAGGGCCGATGCGTCCCGGCCGAAGTCGAAGTCGCCGAGCAGAGCTCTTTCCGCCTGCTGGCGCTGCCACACGAAGAAGATCGTGGAGCCCGGACGGTACTCCCAACGAAGCACCGCGTTGCCGACGAGGGAGCGGACGTTGAAGTCACGATCGGTGAAGGAGAAGTCAGTCGACCCGTTGTTGTCGAAGTCGACGTCCTGAGTCTGACCGACCTGCGTCGGGGTGAGGCTCACGAAGTCGAAGGTCTCGGCGGTCTCGAGCTGCTTGTACCGGATGTAGTCGCCCGACGACAAGAGCGGCTGGGCATAGAGCTGCAGCGACAACGTCGGGGTAAACGTCCAGTCGACCCGCGTCTCCATGGAGAAGGAGCGCTGCTCGATATCGGCAAAGAGGTACCTCGTGCCGTAGGTCGGACTGTAGGGCAGCACGCTCGTCGCAGTTACGTACTGATCGCCCGAGCGAGAGACGTTGTAGTCGGGACCCAGCGAGATCGAGAGGTTGTCCGAGGGCTGGAAGCGGACCCTGCCTCCGAACGACCTACCCCCGCCGATGCCGATCCTATCGTCACGGAAGCTGGCGAACAGGCCGAAGCTCACCGCCTTACGCTCATCGGTGCCCATGTTGAAGTTGGCGTTGAGCGACGCGGGACCGACCATCTTCGGGCCACCCCTCGTGGCCTGACGACTCATCTGCTGTGGGTTGTACGATCCGCTCGCTCTCACGGACCAATAGTTCAGGAACTGCGAGCTCAGGTTGAGGTTGTAGCTCCCGCGGGCGCGCGCATTGTGCCAGGAACTGACTGAGAAGACGTCGTCGAGCGCTTCATGGCTCCAGTTGTGGAACGTCGACATGCTGATGTCGTAGTTCCGGAAGACACTGCCCGGCCGAATCTCGCGATACCCGACCCGCACGCCGCCATCGAGCACTTCGGAGCGCGTCGAAAAACCGACGTCGTTGATCTCGAACCCGCTCGTGACCTGGGCCGCCCAGATCGAATAAGTCCAGTGCTCGGCATTCTGCCTCGCGAACTGGAGCCTCCAGTCGAGTCCGCTGATGGACGTGCGCGTGGGGTCGAGCGTGAGCCGCGTGGCATCCGGCCGCTGGAAGTAATGATTGCTGGCCCTCTGAATGCGCGTGATCGCCGCTTCGTCGCCTCGGACATGACTCCCCGCGACAAAGCCGTAGAGGCGCCACTCTCGGTCATTCCACTGGTGGTCGAAGCGCAGACCGCCGTTGAACGCGGAAGAGGGCAGCCAATTGAACGATCCATCACCAGGCAGCTCACGGCGCAGGGCGGTCCCGATACCCCGGATTTGGGTGGTGCCGCCGTTGAAGTCCTTGGCCAGACTGACGACGCCGTACTCGGAGCGGGGCTCGACGAGAAAGTTGCCGGTCGATCCATCGGTGTAGAGTGCTTCCCCGCGCTCGTTTCCGGTCACCGCCCCCAACACACCGATCGAAAGGCCGTTCGACGTCCGTCCCGAAAGCTTCGCGGCCCCCAGAATGGTCGCGTTCTCGGGAGCATCCGAGAACGCCGCGGTGGACGGGCTGCGGCCCTGCGGGGCACGACCCACACGTCGGCTGTAGAAGAGCGAATTGCTTCCGCCCGACAGGCCGAAGTCGAACACGCGCGCGTCCTCGGTGAAGAACGGCCTCTGCTCTCGGAAGAACGTTTCGAAGGCGCTGAGGTTGATCACCGCTGGATCCGCTTCGACCTGGCCGAAGTCCGGATTGATCGTGGCGTCCAAGGTGAACGCGGCGCCGAGGCCGTAGCTCAGGTCCATGCCGACGCGCCCATTGGCGGCTGAACCGTCGAAGAACGGGTCGCCGGGCACCGCGGGACCGCGGTGCAGGCTCGTGACCATGTAGGGTACGACCTCGAGACGAAGAGGGGGGCTGCTTACGAGCACGTCCTCGATCGCCCCCATCTGGCTGACCATCCCCCTGCGAAGCCGGGACACGAGGGCGTAGAAAGTGCGCTCGTTGTTGGTCATCCGGAGTCGCGTGAAATTGATTCCCCATGTCTGCGGATTGTCGGACGCTTCGTAGCGCACCTGCGACAGGGGTACGCGCATTTCGGCCGTCCACCCGAGCTCGTCTACAGCTACGGCCGACTCCCAGACCGCGTTCCACTCACGGTCGACCTTGTCGTCGTCGTACAAATAAATGTCCGTCTGCACGCCCGCGGCGCTCACGTTGAACCCGTAACCCGTGAGTCCATCTCGGTTCGGGTCGATCATGAAGCCGATCTGGTCGCTCGTTCCGAAGCCGTCGCGTCGCGTCAGGCGCGTATCGATGGCCTGGGGCATGGGATCCCACATCCGCGCAGCGATCCAGATGGCGTTGTCGCCGATGAGTACCCGGACCTCCGTGTCGTGCTCGGCCGGATCGCCCTCGACCGGCTCTTGCTGAATGAACCCCGTGAAAACACGGGCTCCGGCCCACACTTCCTCGTCCAATCGGCCGTCGATCTCCATGGGGCCCAGTTGACGCGCGGCGTCCAAGGGAGCCACGGGTGCTGGCGTCATGCGAGCCAGCGCGGTCGCGGCGGCCGTGTCGTCTTGGCTCTCCGAGTCCAACTCGGGGGGGACCTGAGCGTCCACGGGACTCGCCGCGGAGATCCCGATGAGCACCGCCATGCCGACCATCCGAAGCCCAACCAGCCTACGTTTCATACGATGGATATCCTGGGCTCAGTCGGTATTCGGGAGGGTCGACAGTCGCCAGGCGTCGGGCGACACGACGATACATGTACCTTTTAGTACAAGGCACCTATCTAACCGAAAACGTTGAGCAGGTTCCGCGCCAAAGGTTCCCGGCTAAGGATCGACGAAGTGGAAGTCGGCCGGGCCACGCCGCCGTACCAGGATCACCGCGTCTTCGCCGG
>JAOTVA010000046.1 GCA_029863645.1 Gemmatimonadota bacterium | reverse complement strand
TTCGCATTCTCTACACCTCGTAGGATTCACATGTCCGGACCGCAGTTCATTTATCACATGTCCCGGCTCTCGAAGATCGTCCCGCCCAAGCGGGAGATCCTCAAGAACATCAACCTGTCGTTCTACCCGGGCGCGAAGATCGGCGTGGTCGGCCCGAACGGTGCGGGCAAGAGCTCCTTGCTTCGGATCATGGCCGGCATCGACACGGACATCATCGGTGAGGCATGGGCCGCCAAGGGCACGCGGATCGGGTACCTCGCCCAAGAGCCCGAGCTCGATTCGAAGCTCGACGTGAAGGGCAACGTCGAACAAGCCGTGGCAGAGACCCGCAACCTCCTGAAGAGGTTCGAAGAGGTGAACCTCAAGTTCGGTGAAGTATCCACCGACGAGGAGATGAACGCGCTCATCGACGAACAGGCGAAGCTGCAGGACCGTATCGACGCCGCTGGCGCGTGGGAACTGGACCGCCGCATCGAGATCGCCATGGACGCCCTGCGCCTGCCCCCGGGCGACACCGACGTCGACACGTTGTCCGGTGGCGAGCGGCGGCGGGTCGCGCTCTGTCGCGTGCTCCTCGAGGAGCCGGACATGCTCCTCTTGGACGAACCCACGAACCACCTGGACGCTGAGTCCGTGGCGTGGCTCGAGCACCACCTGGCCGCGTTCCCTGGCACGATCGTCGCAATTACTCACGACAGGTACTTCCTGGACAACGTGGCAGAGTGGATCCTCGAGCTGGACCGGGGCGAGGGCATCCCGTGGAAGGGGAACTACTCGTCCTGGCTCGAGCAAAAGGGCGAGCGGCTCCGGCTGGAGGAAAAGTCCGAGTCGGCGCGCCAAAAGACACTCGAGCGAGAGCTCGAGTGGATCCGAATGTCGCCGCGCGCCCGACAGGCCAAGGGCAAGGCGCGCTTGAGTGCCTATGAGGAGCTACTGAGCCGCGACGAACGCGAGCAGGTTCGCACGGCCGAGATCCTGATCCCGAAAGGTCCGCGCCTCGGTAAGACCGTGATCCATGCCGAGCAGCTGACCAAGGCCTTCGGGGACCAACTCCTCCTGGACGATCTCTCGTTCGATGTGCCGCCGGGTGCGATCGTCGGGATCATCGGGGGAAACGGGGCGGGCAAGACGACGCTGTTCCGCATGATTGTCGGAGACGAGCAGCCCGACTCAGGAACGCTCGACATTGGGGATACCGTGACCTTGTCGTACGTGGATCAGTCACGCGCCGCGCTCGATGCCGACAAGACGGTTTTCGAAGAAGTGAGCGGCGGTCAGGACATCCTGCACTTCGGGCGCGCCGAGGTGAATCCACGAGCCTACCTGTCCTGGTTCAACTTCCGTGGCGCCGATCAGCAAAAGAAAGTCGGGGTCCTTTCGGGCGGCGAGCGGAACCGGCTCCACCTGGCAAAGCTGCTCAAGTCGGGTGGGAACGTGATGATGCTCGACGAACCGACCAACGACCTGGACGTGGATACACTGCGCGCCCTCGAGAACGCGATCTTGGAGTTCGCGGGGTGCGTATTGGTGATCTCGCACGACCGGTGGTTCCTCGACCGGGTCGCGACGCACATCATGGCGTTCGAGGGCGACTCGAGCGTCTTCTGGTTCGAGGGCAACTATCAGGAATACGAGGAGGATCGCATCAGGCGCCTCGGAGAGGACGCCGCCCAGCCTCATCGCCTGAGATATCGCAAGCTCGTAAGGGACTGAGCATCGGCGGTGGCGGAGTGAGCCGAGTGACACCGAGCGCGGGAGCGGCTTATCTTGACCAGCCGTCGCCCCGCCGATCCGGACAACGCTGTGGCCCGTAAGAAGACGAAGAAGAAGGCCAAACCGAAGGCCAAGAAGAAGAAGGCGCCCCCAGCGCCCCCGGACGAGGATCGAGGTGAGGTCCACGAGCTATCCGACGACGCCGAGGACGTCGGAAGCCTCATCGCGGAGGTCGTCGTTCTGGAGGGTGGAGAGGCCGTCGACCGCGACGGGTCGGGGGCAGAGCCCGACCCGGTGGACGACCTCGATGCGGTCATCGACGACCACTTGGACGCAGAGGACGTCGAGGAGCTCATCGCTCTCACCGCCGCTGGCGGGGAGCCCGAGGACGTCGTCGAAGAGCCCCCTCTAGCTTCTCTCGATGAAGAGCTGCCCATCGAGGTGCTCGACGAGAACACAGAGGTCATCCCACCTCCCGAGAAGATCGCCGCGGCTGCCAGGGCTCCAGACGCTCCGGGCGGCGACGCGCGAGCACCCGCGCTCGAGCGGGCTCCGGTCGAGCAAGATCTGGAGGGAGCCATCGACCTGGGGCCCGAGATCACCCCGGAGCTTCGCGATCGGCTGCTCGCCCAGGCGCTCGCCCATTCCGACCTACAGGATGCCCGGTACCGGGTGCCCCTCACTGGGCCCCGCGCGGCCGCGCGGTGGAAGGCCGCGCTAGCGTCTCTCCTCCTCCTCGTAGCGGCCATCCTCGTGGCCGTGCCGCCGGCCTGGGTGCGACCCGAGCCTCCGGCCCGCATCGATGCCCCCGCGCGAGCAGAGGGCGTCCGCGCGGCGCTCCTTCTGCAGGGCCAGCAGGTCGACGCTTACCGCGTCCGATTCCAGCGGCTGCCCGACTCGTTGGACGAGCTGCCGGACCGAATCACGGGACTACGGTTCGTGAAATCGGGGAACCGAGCGTATCAGCTGATCGGACAGGTGCCGGGAGGCAGAACGATTATCTACGACTCCAGCGATCCGGCGCCGGAGTTCGGTCGCATGACGGCGGCCTGGGCCGCGACGCCATGACCCGGCGTGCGGACCGCGCAGCCCATGGCGCGGCGGCGGGAGACGTCCTGATTTTCTTGGCGACCCTCAGCATCGCGGCTGCCCTGCTCTATCCTGCTTGGAGCACGCGCGAATTCCGCGCCACCGTCGAGGAGGCCGTGGCGGACGTGGAGACGCTCAGTGCTGCGGCCCGCGTCGAGCGCGACCGCCGCAACCGCTGGCCTACCCCCGCTCCCCCTGGCGAGGCGCCACCCGAGCTCAGCGGCTTGGGCCAAGCGGACGGGATTTTCGATCGCCTGGGGTACACCCTCGGTTGGGCGTCCTGGGACGTCGTAGACTCCGTCGACGCACCGCCGTCCACCGACGCGCCAGCCTTTGACGCCGACCCCGTAGCGGCGGAAGCTACTCCGATGGTTCCGGTGATCCGCCGGGTCGGCGCGGTCACGGTGCACTCTGGCGATGAATCGCTCCTCGCGGAGCTCCTCGAGAAATACTCCGGCCGGACATCCTTCGTGCTCGACACCATGTGGCTGCTCGTCCTTCCGGAGCGAGCGGAGTCCGTCGCGCCGTCACGGTGACATGAACGCGGCGGGATGCTAGGTCAACCCGACGAACCAGTCGGCGAAGGTCCCGCAAACATCGTCCAAGACTTCGTCGTCAGTCCGCCCGGACCTCTTCGGGACATGGAACGAGTGGTCCGCATCTTCGATGACGGTGAGCGTCGGACTCGGGGCGACCGACGCCAGCAAGGGCCGAAGCAGCTCTAGGTTGGCCAGCTTGTCCCGGGTCCCCTGAAGGAACAGCATGGGAAGACCGACGTCGGCCAGGTGGGCGCCCCGCTCCGACGAGTCGCGGCCTGGAGCGTGAAGCGGAAAACCGAAGAAGGCCAGGCCCCGCACGCCCGGCAGGGGCTCGGCAGCCGCCGCGGTGGATGTCATTCGCCCGCCCATCGACTTCCCTCCGGCGGCGAGCGGTAGCCCTGGCGCCAGGCGCGCCGCTTCCGCGACCGCCGAACGAACGGTCTTCACGAGCAGGGGCGCGGGGTTGGGTCCTTTTCGGCCCGCCTCCATGTACGGAAACTGGTAGCGGAACGTCCCGATAGCGCGGGCCACGAGCCGATCCGCCACCGCCTCCATGAACCGGTGTCGCATGCCGGCACCCGCACCATGGGCGAACACGTAGAGCCCCTTCGCGGCGTCGGGCACGGTGAGTATGGCCGAGACGTCACCCGAAGAATTCGTGGCCAAGAAGCTGTGCTCAGAGACGCGCGTCATGACCTCGCCTGGGGTTACTGGGCTCCGAGCCGTATGCCGAGGCTGAGTACCGGCCAGACCTTGAGGTAACCACGCATGTCGGCCTCGAACTCCTCAGCTTCCTGCGCGAGCGCACTCCTCAGAGGATCCGCGTCACCGGACAGGGATCCGCCACTCGCGCTGAGGAGGACGTTCGGATTTCCTGTGAACGCCAAACCCAGGTCCAGGAACAGTCCAACGCCCCGTGCGGTGTGTCGCCCGAAACCGATGATGATGTAGGGCGCACTGTCATTGGCGTCGAGGACTCCTCGAAGCGTCCCGATCTCCTGAGGAGTGAAGGACGTCCCACCGATCTCTTGCGCAGCAGTGAATTTGCCCGTGACCTCCGGGTCTCCGGTCCTGAACATCAGGCCCCCGCCCAACCGCACGGCACCGTTCACATAAAGATCGAGACCGACGTTGTACACGGTCGGCAACTTCAGGCTTACGTCGATGTCGGAAAACGTCATGCTCGGCTCATACGGTTGGATCCCGATGCCGCCGCGAAGCACGACCCGCTCGGAGAGCTCCATGGCGACTTCGCCCCCGAGGCCGAAGGTCCCTACCCGCGCCGCGGCCGCCAAACCTTGGGACGCGACCCCGTCCGGGGCGGCTATGCCCACGAGGACTAGGAAGGGGAGTACGCGCTTGATCATGAGGCGCTGAAGATAGCGGAAGCGCTCTAGAACACGCGCACCGCGATGAACGCTCCGATATAGGCCAGCGCCAGCATGTACCCGAACTGGAGCGCCGGCCACTTCCATCCGGCAGTCTCGCGCCGCATGACCGCCACCGTCGACATGCACTGGAGCGCGAAGACGAAGAAGATCAGAAGCCCGATAGCCGAGCCGGTGGTGAGGTCCCGCTGCAGCGCGGCCTGTAAGTCCATGGAGTTGTCGGACCCGTCCTCGACACCGTAGATCGTGCCCAGCGTTCCGACGATGACCTCGCGAGCGGCGAGCGAGGTCAGTAGCCCCACGCCGATGCGCCAGTCGAAGCCGAGCGGAGCGATGGCCGGCTCAATGAGCTGGCCCATGCGGCCGAGCGCGCTGTCGTCGATGTGCGGCGGTCCCGCATCCACGCGTGGAAACTGCGTCAGCGCCCAGAGCACGATCGCCACCGTGAAGATGATGCGCCCCGCGCGCTTCAGAAAAATCTTGCTACGGTCGACCAGCCTGAGGGCCAAGGACCGGGGAGACGGAATCCGGTAGGGGGGCAACTCCATTAGGAAGGACCCCGCCTTGGCTTTGAGAAGCGTCCGCTTGAGCAGGAATGCCGTCCCGACGGCCGCCACGATACCCAGCGCGTAGAGACCGAGCAGCGTCGCGGCGCGCAGGTTCATGAACGGACCGAGGAGTGGCTCGTTCGGAATGAACGCCGCGATCAGCAGCGCGTAGACTGGAAGACGCGCTGAGCACGTCATGAACGGAGTGACGAAAATCGTAGCGAGCCGGTCGCGCTCGTCGTCGATCGTGCGCGCTGCCAGAATCGCCGGGACCGCGCAGGCGTATCCCGACAGGAGCGGCAGGAACGCGCGTCCCTGCAGGCCCACGCGGTACATGAGCCGGTCGGCGATCACCGCCGCGCGGGCCATGTAGCCCGAGTCCTCCAGGATGCCCAGGAAGAGGAAGAGGATGAGGATCTGGGGCAGGAAGATGACCACCGACCCCACCCCGGACCACACCCCGTGGACGAGCAACGACCGGAACCACGTGTCGGGCAGTGTCGTGGCCAACCATTCGCCCGATCCAGACACGAGGAAGTCGACGCCGTCCATGAGCGGCACCGCCCAGGTGAAGATCGACTGAAACACCAGTACCACGACGGCCAGGAAGACCAGCGGCCCCCAAACCCGATGGAGGCATACCGCGTCGAGTCGCTCGCTCGGGCCGGACGGGCGGGGCGGGACGAAGCGGGCCGCCTCCACGATGGTGCGGACGCGGCGGCGACGCTCCGTGAACGCGTCCATCATGGGGAGCGCGAGCCCCTCCGGCACGTTCGTGGCATTGCGCTGGACCTGCCCGGGGCCGCGAACAGCGACTCGGCCGAGGAACTCGCGCACGGCCTCCAGGCCCTCGCCGAGGCGCGCGTTCGTGCGCACGACCTCGACGCCGAGTCGGTCGGCCAGGATCGCATCGTCGACGCTTCCCCCCCGCGCCTTCAGCTCATCCGACATGTTGAGGACCAGGAGCGTCGGCACGTCGAGCTCCAGAACCGGCTCGACGAGCATGAGCTGACTCTCGAGGCGCGTCGAGTCCACCGTCAGTACGAGTGCATCGGGCGCCCGGAGGCCGGACATGCGACCCTCGAGGACGTCCCGCGTGATCCGCTCATCCAGAGTCCGGGCCGAGAAGCCGTGCACGCCCGGAAGGTCCACGAGCCTCAGCTCACGGTAGTCCGGGAGCTGCACGCTCCCGACGTGCTTCTCGACCGTCACGCCGGGATAGTTCGCGACCTTTTGCCGCAGTCCAGTGAGACGATTGAAGAGCGTCGTCTTGCCGGAGTTGGGCGGCCCGATCATGGCGACGAGAGGAGTGTCGCCCGGCTCGCCTAGGAGCGCAGTCGCCCCGGCTTGGGATTCACCTTCGGAGTGCAGAGCGCCCAACGGAGGAGAGGAGCCTCAGCTCACCCCTTGAGGGCGGTGAGGAGACGCACGCAGAGGCACTGGGCGGTCTCGCGGCGGAGCGCGAGCAGCGAGCCGTCGATGGAGACGATCGGATCACCAGACGGCGAGGAGCGAACCGGGCAGATCCGGCACCCCGGTAGGACGCCTCGCTCCAGCAGCGGCTCGGCCTCGTGAGGCGGCAAGTCGATGTGCGTGAGCTCGACCGTTTGCCTCAGCGGAATATCGCCGAGACGCAATCCCGCGAGGGCGGAATCCGCCGACACTTCGGGCTGTGTCTGCAATGCGGTCGTGTCCAAAGCAACTCTCGAAGCCGCCTAACCAGGCGACTTTGGGATGAGAATGAAATTGACTCTCAACTAAGGTACGGCGGCGTCCCTGCCTGGGAAAGGGTCAGAGAGGCCCTGATTAGCTGGGCTGATGAAGGTGCACATCCCGCTGCGGGAAGGGAATCGAGCATCCGGCGGCTTCTAGCTGTTCTTTGATGGCCCGTGTTAGATCCCAGCGCGTCGGCCAGTAGTCGGCAACCGTCACCCAGGGCCTCACGACCAGGTTCACCGAGGAGTCGCCGAGCTCGTGCACCGCGACCACCGTGACAGGGTCGTCGAGAACGCGCGGGTCGGCCGCCACGACGTCCTGGCAAGTCCGAACGGCCACACCGAGATCGTCTCCGTAGTCGACGCCGATGAGCAGGTCGATGCGCCGAGTTTCACTAGCCGAGTAGTTCTTGATGGTGGCTCCGAAGATCTGCGAATTGGGGATGCGGATCTGGATGTTGTCGGGCGTTGTGAGGAGACACGTGAAGGTTCCGACCTCCCTGACAGTGCCCAAGACGCCACCGATCTCCACAGTGTGACCGACGTCGAACGGCCTGAACGTCAGCAGCATCACGCCTGACGCGAAGTTCGAGAACGTGCTTTGGAACGCCAGGGCAATGGCGAGACCCGCGGCCCCGAGGATGGCCACGAACGAGGCGGTACTCACACCGAGCACACCGACCGCCGTGACACCCACCAAGACGATCACGGCGACGTAGATCATCCCAGAGATGAACGGAACCAGGATGTCGTCTACCCGGGACGCGTAAAGCGCCTTGCGGGCGAACCGCTTCGCCCACCCCGCCAAGACCCACCCGACGATTAGCACGGCGCCCGCGCCGACGACCTTGGGGGCCCAGCTCGCGATCACCGTAGACGATGTCTGCAGGAATGCATCTAGGTCGAACATCGGGGTCTCCCTTCATGGGTAACGCTTCGGGCCCCGAATCTGACTCAGCTGGCGACGAGCCTCCAGACCTGAGCGACGAGGAAGCAGACCGTCACGCCCATCGCGACGGGCATGAGCGTCGCCACCGTCGTCCACTTCGCGCTCCTCGTTTCCTTGTAGATCGTGTAGATCGTCGTGGAGCACGGGTTATGGAGCAGACTGAAGAGCATCAGGTTGACCGCAGTGAGCAGCGTCCAGCCCCCAGCCCGCAAGACGTCTCCGGTCGCATTGACCGAGTCGAGCTCGAACATCACACCCGCGCCCGAACCACCGGCCAGGCCCGCCGTCAGAACGGTGAGCATGAGCACGGTCGGAATGACGATTTCGTTGGCCGGGATCGCCACCACGTAGGCCAGGAGAATCACGCCGTTCAGCCCGAGAAGGAGGCCGAACGGATCGAGACCGTCGACCGCGATCTGGGCCAGGCTCGCTCCTCCGACGGTGATGTTGGAGATCAGCCAAATGACGGCCCCGGCCGGAATCGCGAAGATTACGGCCCGCCACAGGACGATCAGCGTACGGTCGATGATCGAGGTGTACAGCGTCTGTAGGACGCGGGGCGGCCGGTAGGGCGGAAGCTCCAGGCTGAAGCTGGTGGCCTCGCCTCTCAGCACCGTGCGGGACAGGACCCACGACGCGAGGAACATCATCACGATGCCCAGAAGAGCGATCGCGACGACCGCGGCCGCGCTCACGAGGCCGCCGAGCTGTGCCGGGGCCAGCGCCCCCACGAAGATCGTCGCGATCAGGATCTGTGTCGGCCAGCGCCCGTTACAGAGCGAGAAGTTGTTCGTGATGATGGCGATCAGGCGCTCGCGCGGGCTGTCGATCACGCGCGTCGCCACGACGCCAGCCGCGTTGCACCCGAAGCCCATGCACATGGTCAGCGCCTGCTTCCCGTGCGCTCCGGCCTTCTGGAACATCGAGTCGAGATTGAACGCGACTCGCGGCAAATACCCGAAGTCTTCCAGCAGCGTGAAGAGCGGAAAGAAGATGGCCATCGGCGGCAGCATTACGCTGATCACCCAGGCGGTCGCAAGATATACGCCGTCCAGCAGAAAGCCAGACAGCCACCACGGTACTGAGATCGCGTCGGCCAGGCCCTTGAGCCACGGGTGCGCCGTGTCGATCAGAAGGTTGGCCAACATCGACGAGGGCACGTTGGCCCCCTCGATGGTGAGCCAGAAGACCACGGCGAGGATGAACATCATGAGTGGGAAGCCGAACACGCGGCTCGTGAGCAGGTCGTCCAGCTTCCTGTCGAAGTCGAAGCCCTTCTTCTTCAGGCCCGACATCTGAACGCGCCGGGACATCGCTTCCGCGACGCCGAACGCATGCTCGGTCACGATGTCGTGGAAGTCTGCAGGCAGGTCCCATCTGAGCCGGACCGAAGCATCGAGAAGGCGCTCGCGCTCGAACTCGAGCGGAGGGTCCCGCAACTCGTGTGAGTCGTCCCTGCCGAGCTGGCCTAGCTCGCCGGACCGAACTGCTTCCTGAACAGCCTCGTCGGCGTTGAGCAAGCGGAGCGCCACCCAACGCGGATTCGCGACGTCGGGAAAGACTTCCTTCACCGTCGGCACGAGTGCTTGGATGGCGTCCTCGACTGCCGGTACGTAGCGATCGAATCGGTACGGCTCAGTCGTCCGTTTGCCGGTGGCCACGTCGTGCACGGCGTCCAGTAGCCCGTTGATGCCCGTGCTCTCACGCGCGACCCCGGGCACGACAGGCACCCCGAGCTCTTTCTCGAGCTTGGATACATCGATCGCGATGCCGTGGCGTCGTGCCTCGTCGATGAGGTTGAGAAAGACCACGACCCTGTCGGTGATTTCCAGGACCTGCAGAAGCAGGTTGAGGTTGCGCTCCAGACGGGTAGCGTCGACCACCACGACGGTGACGTCGGGGCGCCCGAACAAGACGAAGTCGCGCGCGACTTCTTCGTCGGTGCTCCCCGCCTGTAAGGAGTAGGTCCCTGGGAGGTCGACGATCTTTACGCGATTGCCTTCGTGCTCGAAGGCGCCCTCCGCTCGCACGACGGTCTTCCCGGGCCAGTTACCGGTGTGCTGCCGAAGGCCCGTGAGCGCGTTGAAAACGGTGCTCTTTCCCGTGTTGGGATTGCCCGCGAGAGCGACCAGGTAGTCCCACTTGTCCGGGCTGAGGCCGAGACGCACGAGACTGTCGGTCCGATGCTGGGCGCAGGATACGCACGGGTCCATGGAGATCGTGGCCATCAGCTAGCAAGCTCCACAGGGGCGTCGACCCGCTCGATACGGATCCACTTGGCCTGCTCACCCCTCAGCGCAATGACCGCTCCACGGATCCTATAGGCCACCGGGTCACCCGTCGCGCTCACGAGCTCAGCCGAGATCTCGGTGCCCTTCACGACGCCGAGGTCGAGGAGGCGACGGCGCTGTGACCCTTGGCACGCGGGTGACACGTCTACGACGCGCCCCGCCTCGCCGGGCCGTAGGTCACGGAGGGTCTCCACTAGCTCGTCCGCGGTCTCGTCCTCGGGGAGGATGCGTACGGAGACGTTGCGGGCAACGACCCCGGTCATGGGCCACTCCCGGCCCCGGGCCCTCACCAACACTGTGCGATCGGACCGCTCGACGACATCCAGCCGCACGCCCAACCCCAGGCCATCGGCAAGCAGCGCATCGTAGATCTCTCGGGGCTCGTCCTCCAAATGGACGATCTCGACCGTCCGACCCGGTGGGACACCTGCCAGGGTCGTGCGCTCAACCTCGGGAAGCTCTCCACCCGGAGTAGGAATCGGGTCGCCGTGCGGATCCCAGGCAGGGTGACCGAGTCGAGACGCCAAAGCGTCGGCGTCCTCCGCGGAGAGCGCGTGCTCCATGCGCTCGGCCTCCGCGTGCCACTCCCCGGCCGGTACGCCCGTACGGTCCGCGAGGTAGCGCTCCCACAGCCGGTGGCTACGAACGAGCCTCAGCGCCGACTCGCGGCCACGATCCGTGAGATGCGGGCCCGGCTCGCGCGACTGAATCAGGTCGGACTCTGCCAGCCGAGCCAATAGCGAAGCTGCCTTGCCGGTCGATACCTCCAACTGGCCCGCCATGCTCTCCATGGTGCACAATCGCCCAATGCTCTCACACGTATAGACGTGCTTGAGCGCGTCCTCCAAGAGGACGCGCTCCGTGATGCGGGAGGTACGCGCGAAGCGTGCGACCAGCCCGCGCTTGGGCCAGAACAACGCGGCGGCAACGACCACGAGGGCCGCGAACACCATGAGCGCCAGGCCAGGATCAACCATTGAGTACCGAAGCGGGGGGGAAGCCAGAATATTTAGGTGAGACTAAATTCGTGCTCCCACACCGGGCTGTCAAGCTATCGATGGGGCGAATCGCTTGCCGACATGGGCCGTTCCGGCGAATCTGACCGCCCCGCGGTGGCCCCACCGCGAGCCCCACGCCCGAATTCGGTCCCCGATCCGCCTTGACCTACTTGATCGCCGCGCTGGCGGCTCCTATCGCAGGCCCGCTGCTATACCGGGTTCTGCACGATCACCCCGGGGCGGTCCGAATCGTCGATGGTTCCGTGTATGTGGCCGTGCCAGCGCTCCTCGCGTGGCAGGTGGGGCATCTCGCTTTGGAACAATCCACGCTGTTGGTGCTCGCCGCGGCCGCGGCGGGGCTAGCCATTCCCAGCCTCGCCGAGCGGATCTCGCAGGCTCTGCATCGTCATACCGACCAGCTCGCGCTTGTCATGGGCGTGTCGGGGCTCGTTCTGCATGCCCTGCTGGAGGGCGCGGCGCTTGCCCCAGGCGAGTCAGGCGTCGACTTGGCATTCGGGCTGGCCATCGTGCTGCACCGCATTCCGGTGGGGCTCGTCATCTGGTGGCTCGTGCGCCCCCGGTACGGCGTTGCCTCGGGAGTGCTCGGAGTCGGCGCCGTCGTCTTGGTCACGCTCGCAGGCTATGCGCTTGGCACTGAGGTACTGGCTGGCGTGCATGGGGCCGGGGGGGACCTATATCAGGCGTTCGTGAGTGGCTCGTTGGTGCACGTGGTCTTCCACCAGGGCCGGCACGACCACACGCACTAACGGCGCTGGCGTCATCCCCACCCGCCCCCGATGATTAGCCCCTGGGTTCGGCATCGAACGTCGGGGGCATGTGAGCATACTCGAAGGAACAACGACGGAGCGGGCGGCAAACGTCCTTGGCACCAACCTTCTCAGCGGCGTCTCGGACGCGGTCCATGAGCGCGTGGTCGGCCAAGAGGAGGCTGTCGAGGGACTCCTGATCGGCCTCCTTACGGGGGGACACGTCTTGCTCGAAGGCCTACCGGGCCTGGCGAAGACACTCATGGTGCGCACGTTGGCCCAGGCGATCCACACCGGCTTCCGCCGCATTCAGTTCACGCCGGATCTGCTCCCGACCGACATCGTTGGAACACCGGTCTTCGACCAGTCGAGCGGCGAGTTCACGGTCCAGAAGGGGCCGATCTTCTCGAACATCATCCTGGCCGACGAGATCAACCGTGCACCGCCGAAGGTGCAGGCCGCGCTTCTCGAGGCCATGGAGGAGCGGCAGGTCACCATCGCGGGCGAGACCTACCCGCTCGAGAACCCGTTCATGGTGCTCGCTACGCAGAACCCGGTCGAGCTTCACGGAACCTACCCGCTCGCCGAAGCGCAGCTCGACCGCTTCGCCCTGAAGCTGGACATCGGCTACCCGAACCGAGCGCAGGAGAAGACCATCGTCAGGCGCGTTGCGGACCATGACCCAGGACCGATCTCCGCGGTCGCGACGGTTGAAGACATCGCGACTGCGCGGGAACTGGCGGCCGCGGTCCACCTGGAAGAGAAGGTTCTCGACTACATCGTCGAGCTGACCTTCGCGACCCGCGAGCCGGCGGCCTTCGGGCTCGACGACCTCGTGGACCTGATCGAGTTCGGCACCTCTCCACGCGCGACGATCTTCCTGACCCGGACGGCGAAAGCCCGAGCGTACCTTGCGGGGCGCGACTACGTGTTGCCCGATGACGTCAAAGCCATGGCACCCAAGGTGTTACGGCACCGCTTGCGTACGACGTACGAAGCCGACGCGCGCGGCGTGGACGCCGACGAGATCACGCGACGCGTGTTGGCAGCCGTACCGGCTCCCTGAAGGCCTGGGCCGGCCAGCGATGCGCATGACCCAGGGAGCGCGGGCTGAAGCGAGTCGGAAGCACGTCTTCTCGAAGGAGATCGCCGACCAGGTCCGCCGCATCGAGCTGCGAACGCGGGGCCTCGTCGAGTCGCTCTTCAGCGGCGAGTACCACTCCGTCTTCAAGGGACGTGGGCTCGAGTTCTCGGATGTGCGCGAGTACCAGCCGGGGGACGACGTCCGCACGATCGACTGGAATGTGACAGCGCGAAGGGGCCGCCCCTTCGTAAAGGAGTATGTAGAGGAGCGGGAGCTTACTGCGCTTCTGATCGTGGACCTCTCCGCCTCGAAAGAGGTGGGCACGGGCCCGAGGTCGAACGCATCGATCGCCTCGGAAATCGCAGCGATCCTGGCGTTCGCCGCGGCCGGCAACAACGACCGCGTCGCGCTCCTTCTCGTCACAGACCGTGTCGAGCTGTTCGTGCCGCCCGACTCGGGACGGCGCCACGCCCTGCGGCTGGTCATGGAGCTCCTCTCGTTTCGGCCCGAGGGACGCGGGACGAAGCTGTCAGCTGGCCTTGAGTACGCATCACGGGTCCTGCACCGTCGGGCGGCCGTTTTTGTCGTGAGCGACTTCTTGATGGACGAGGCCACCGACCCGCGCCTGGCCAAAGCGGCACGCCGACTGGGACGCGACCACGACGTCGTCCCAATTCGTCTGACGGACCCAGCAGGCGACGACCTGCCGGACGTCGGACTCCTCGCGCTCGTCGACCCAGAGACGGGTGAACGCCGGGTTATCGACACGCGTCGCCGCGTGCGCGACGCCTACAAAGCGCGCAAAGCCTCGCAACGCGGTGATATCGCGGCGCTGTTCCGCGAGCTCCGCATGGATGCGATCGAGGTCGCGACCGACGATGACTACGTCCCGGCTCTGATCCGCTTCTTCCGGCGCCGGGAGCGGATGTCCCGATGACGCGCGCGTGCACCACCGCGGCGCTCGCGGCCGTGGCCCTCGGACTCGCCGCTCCACCGCTGAGCGCTCAATCGGCTGGCCCGTTCACCGTAGGCCTCTCGGCAGACACCGTCGCCATGGGAGAGCTCTTCGAGCTGCGCGTGAACGTGCCGGTTCCGCCGGGCAGCGTCGTGTACTTCCCGGACACCTTACCCGCCACCGTGAACGTAGAGAGCGCTGAACCGGTTCGCCTGGCATCCGAGCCGGCCCCAGACGGCGGCGCGAAGCTCACGCTCTCGTATCCAATAATGGCGTTCGGTACGGGGACCCTCCCCGTTCCTGGCTTCGACGTGCTCATCACGCCGCGGGGTGATCGAACCGAGGGGACCGTGCTGCCGGGGGGCTCGGTGAGGGGAGCATGGGATGAAGCCCCACCGCGCTCCGGCCCCGCCCTCACGCGCGTCCCCCGACAGGCAGTTTGGGTCGTACCGGTCTTCACGCCTCAAGATCTCGTGCGCGGCATCGAGCCCAGGCCCCCCAACGACGTCGTCGGAGGGGACTGGAACTGGCCGTCACTCGCGTTGGTGCTGCTCTTCTCCTCGGTCCTCGCGGTCACGCTGGCTTCGACCACCAAGGAGTGGCTCACGCACGCACGGGGTGGAGGCCACGCCCACGAGGACCCTACCCTCGAGGCCCTGCGGCAGCGCGCTCTACGACAGCTGGACGACCTGCGGGTTGAGGGACTACTCACGCAGGAGCGGCTGCTGGAGTTCTACACCCGCAGCAGCGGCATCGTCCGCACGTACGTGGAGGCGATGGAGCGCGAATGGGCACCGAGCCTGACGAGCAGCGAGCTGATGGGACGCCTTCGCTCACGCTCGGGTGACGAGGCCGCAGGCAGTCTGCCCGAGCGCCTGGGCCTCGCGGAGGTCGTGAAATTCGGGCGGCTCAGACCTGGCGCCGAGGCGGCAGAAGAGCAATGGCGTTCGCTGAAGTCGTGGGTGGAGGAGTCAGGAGGTCACACGTGGTGAACTTCGAGCTGGCACAGCCCAGCTGGCTTTTCCTGCTGGCACTGCTTCCGCTCTGGTGGCTCTGGGTTCGGCCGCGCAGCACGTCGGGTCTCATGGTCGGGCGCGCCGCCGAGGCGGACGGCCTCGCCCTGCGTCATTGGCTCGGTAGGACCGTCGAGGCGCTTCCGTATTGGCTGCGCGGCGCAGCCGTGGCATGTCTGATCGTGGCGCTCGCCCAGCCGCAACTAGTACGGACGTACCAGGAACCGGTGACCGAGGGCGTCGGCATCGTGCTCGCCGTCGATCTCTCGACGTCGATGTGGGCCGAAGACATGGCCGACCGCACGACACGTCTCGATGTGGCGAAGGAGACACTTCAGCGCTTCCTCGCGAGCCGCACCGATGACATCGGGCTCGTCTCCTTCGCCGGGGAAGCGCTGACCCGACTTCCGCTCACGTCGGACGGCTACGTCACCCGGGCGGCTGTTGACGCGCTGGAGGTGGGCCTACTCATCGACGGCACCGACGTCGCCGGCGCCATCGCCGCTGGCGGTGCGCTCCTGCGCGACTCGCCGCACAGAGCCAAGGTGCTGATCCTCGTCACGGACGGAGCGCACAACCGTGCCGGCCTGCTCCCGACCTTGGCCGCGCGGGCCGCGGCGGCTTACGGCGTTCGCATCTATTCCGTCGCCATCGGGACCGAGGAAGCCGCCGGCGTCGGCTCGGCCAACATGGAGACCGTGCTCACCCAGGCCGCAACAATCACGGGGGGGCGGTACTTCCGTGCAACAGACGTGGCCGCGCTCGACGAGATCTATGCCGAGATCGATCGTCTCACCGAGCCGTCCGAGCAGTTCGTCGACCGAATCGAGATCACACCGGTCGGGCTCTGGCCCCTCCTTGTGGCCATGGTGCTGCTGCTCCTGGGCGCCGGCCTGCGCGGGTCACGGTGGGGGGTGATTCCGTGACGCTACTGCGCCCCGAGTTGCTCCTCCTGGGGCCCGCCGGAGCGCTCCTGCTGACGTTCGCGTTGACGTTCCAATGGCGGCGGCTGGCCCGACTGGACCGAGCATACGGGCATGAGGCAGCAAGGCGACTTGTTTCCCGTCGCCTGAAAGGATTTCCGACGACCCGCATGCTATGTCTGGTCCTCGCAAGCCTGGCCCTCGGCACCGCGGCGGCCGGACCGCACCGCATCGCACCGGAGCCACCAGAACCCGCGCCACCGCTCGATATCGCCCTGGCAATCGACGTTTCCGCGTCAATGAGTGCCACCGATATCGAGCCCTCACGCATCGAACGGGCACGGGACGTTGTGGAGCGCATCGCCGAGGAGCTCCCAGCGGCACGGATCGTGCTCGTTCTGTTCGCCGATTGGCCGTACACGCTCGTCCCCCCCACAGATGACCCCGCCGTTGTGCGTTACTTCGCTCAGTCCCTGAGCGCGGACCTCGTGCTGGACCGCGACCAGGGCACTTCGTTCTCCACTGCCTTTTCTGAGGCGCGTTCGGCACTCGACGCTCGACCGAGGCCGGGCGCTCGCCGCGCGATTCTCGTGCTCTCCGACGGAGGGGCGCACGAGGACATGGCAAGCATCCTCGCGGCGGCCGAGTCGGCGTCGGCAGAGGGCGTGCCTCTGTGGACGGCCGGATTGGGGACGACTGCTGGCGTGCCGCTCACGACTGAGCTAGGCCCTGTACTCGACCGGGCCGGGCGCACCGTGGTCGCTACCCTCGACGAGGATTTGCTGCGCGAGGTCGCTGAGGCAGGAGGCGGTGATTATCAGAACGTAAGTGACGAGCGGGGGCTTAGGGCGCTGCTCACCGGCTTGGGTGAACTGGACGACGAGCCCGGGGACGGAGGTGGAGCTCCGCTCGACGCCTCCTTCTTGCTGACGCTGCTGGCGGTGCCGCTACTCCTGTGGGAGGGGGGGCTGGATGCCGGGCGCCTCCAGCGTTCCGGGCCCGAGCGCGAGACGGACGCATGAAGTTTCCTGCTCTTCCGGCGCGCCTGTCGATTCCCCTCTTACTTCTCGCACTGGCCGGACTCAGTCTGTCGTGGACCGTCGAGCGCGGGAGTGTCCAGCGAGGAAACCGCCTGCACCGTCAGGGCGCACAGCCCGAGGCCGCCTCGATATACAGCAAGCGGGTCGTGGGTGACTCCGCCAATTCGCTCCTACGGTACAACTTGGGCACGACGTTGCTCGGCGTAGGCGTTTCGAGCGCGGGCCCTGAGCTGGCCGTCGCAGCGGAGAGTCCGGACGTTGATGTACGTACGAGCGGACTCTACAACTTCGGCCTGTGGAACCTCGTCCGAGCCATGGAGGCCGAGTCGGCCGACACGGCGAGGGTCTATACGCTCGCCTCGGTCGAGGCCAGCAAGGGTGCGCTTCGTCTCAGCCCGGGCCGGGACGATGCCCGATGGAATCTGGCCATAGCGCAGAGGATGCTGGACTCCATCGAATCCTCGGATGGCCGAGCAGGGACCGAGTCGGTCGATGGACGCGCCGAAGCGGACGAGTTGGTGCGCACGGACGAGACGCAGGATCTGCAGGACGAAAGTCCCATCGGCGACGGTCCGCAGGACGGCGAGGAGGAGACCCTGGCGGACAGTGACGTCGTCGAGTCGCTCACGATCTTGGAAGCCGATGACATCCTGGGATCGGGCCATTTGGACTCTTCCACGATGATGCGAAAGCTGATCGCGTTCGAGGGACGGGCGCAGCGCAGAACCCGCATCGGAAGGACGACGCCGAGATGGTGAGCCTGGGCGGGAGAGGCCACTCCACCGACCACGCGATTCCGTTACGATTCATGTCTTCCCGGCCGCATCAGGTCCCGATTCACGGGGCCGCCGCCGACCCGGCGAAGCGACGGAGCAAGGGAGTAAGAGAGTGCCAGTGACCGACACGCAGTCCTTGGGAGATCACCCCACCTCAGACATTCTCGATGCCGTGGATGAAGTGGCGGTCAGCCTGGTTCCCTCGGGCATCGGCCCGCTGGACGAACGAACGGGTGGCCTCAAGTGCGGCGGCTCATACCTCATCGTCGGCACGCCGGGGCCGGCCAAGATGGTCGCGGCGTTCCAATTCCTCTTTGCCGGCCTCGAGCGCGGCGAGCCTGGCGTACTCCTCAGCAACGCGGACGAGGAAGGGTCTTTGGGCGTAGCCCGAGCCTGGGGCTTCGACTTCGACCGGTACTGGCGGGACGGGACCCTCAGGATTCTCGGCTTCAAGGACGATTTCGAGCTCCGTGCGATCCGCTCCGTCGAACCGGAGGAGGTTCTGGAGGAGCTCGGTATGGTGGTGGGGCAGGAACCTATGCGCATCGCGGTTGATCCGGGCTCGCTCTTCCTGGCCGGCGGCGTGAAGTCTCTCTTGGGGGCGAGCTTCCTCAGGTGGGCGCGCAATCATCCGGCGACGGTATGCACGACGTTCTCGATAGATGGAGCGACGACAGGGCTCCCTTCTGCAGCGGACTGGCTCGTGAACGCGTCCACCGGCCGACTCATTCTCGAGTGGCGGGCTGAGGACCTCTATCAGCTCACGCTTGCCAAGGCAGTTCCCGAAGCGGGTGACCGAGAGGAGGCGATTTCCGTCCAGCTGAAGCCAGCCGCGGGGCTCGTGACCCCCGAGAGCTGGCCGTCCCGGCGTGGCCGCGATCGTCCAGGTGTGAACGAGGACCGCCTCCTCCTCATTTCCCTGGGCGGTGAGCACGCCCAAGACGTCGAAGCGTGGGCCAGTGGCTCATTCACCGCCGACGTGGTATCCGAGCCGTTCGAGGCGGTCGCGCGTGTCCAGAGCGATCCGACGTTCGGCGGCGTGTTGATCCACGCGCCCCGCGCCCGCATCCGCGAGGCGGTCCAGGCCTGTCGGGCGCTGCGTCCGCTCACTCGGGCGGCGATCCTGTTCGCGTCAGACGACGCGATTCGGTCCACGGACCGCATTCAGATCCTCGAGGCCGGGGTCGACGACTGTCTGAGCGGCGTCATCGATTTTCGGGAGCTCGACCTCAGAATCAGACAGGCGATCGCGTCAGGCTCGAAGCCGGTCCCGGAGGCCGCCAATGGCCAGACCGGCGACCCGTCACTGACCAGCGTCATCGCCGAGGGCGGCCGCATGAGCCTGGCCGACTTCGCGACGGAGTTGAGGCGGAGGGCTGCCAATCCCGTGTTGACGTTCTTCTGCGTCCTCGACGTGGCGTCAGCCGCTATCGAGCTGTCAGCGCTCGAGGACCTCTTGGCCGACCACGTGCGGTGCGACGAAGGCGACCTAGTGGCGAGCAACTCGAGAGGATGTGTGGTCCTCCTCCAAGGCGCCCGCGAGGGCCAGCTGGAACCGTTCCTGGCTCGACTGCGCACGCGCATCGGCGAACGAGCCGGAGAGGGGGGCGCCCCCGACCTCGCGCTCGACGTCCTGAGTCATCCCGCCGAATCCGCACGCATCAGGACACTGCTAGGGATCGAGGGTGGCTCGGAAGCCTAAGGGCCTCTCAAAGGACTCCCGATACCTCATACGGTTCGGGGGCACGGCGTTCCTGTTGATCTCGGGGACGCTGGTGCTGGTGCTTTATGTGCTACCCCAACGCTACGTGTTGAGCTCGGGGTTTCGTGAGTCCGGCATAAGCTTCCCGACGCCCACGACGCCGTTCGTGCCGGTGCCCGTCGTGCGGATGGTCGCCCGCAGCCTCCCCGAGGTGCCGGCCGTGATCGCTCCCGGTCCGGCCGAGGTCTTTTGGGACAAGGTGACCCCACTGCTCGAAGGGGATCGTTACGCCGATGCGATCCCGCTCTTCCAGAGCTACCTACGGGACCATCCGGCAGACAGAGATGCACGGCGCGAGTATGCCATCACGCTCTTGGCCGCAGGGCGCGCCCCGCAGGCCATCCCTGAGCTTAGGCGCCTCCTCACGGAGCAGGACGATCTCGAGCGCCGCTTGCTGCTGGCGCGCACGCTGCGTGAGCTCGGCCGTACGGGCGAGGCTTCTGAGGAGTACGCGGCCCTCCTGGAGGCGTACCCGGACGACCAGGGACTCTGGCTCGAGTGGGCGCAGGCACACGCTTGGGTCGAGGACTACGACGGGGCCGCGCGTGTGCTGGAGCGGGCGCTGGCCCGCCATCCCAACTCCGTGCCGCTGCGTGTTGAGTTCGCCCGCGTGGAGTTCTCTCGGAATCGGCTCGAAGCCGCCGAGGCACTGCTCGCTGGTCTAGACGAAAGAGCGCTGGCCGCGGCCGACGGCGTCACCCTCAGGGACGCGGTTGCGGCGGCACTCTTCGTGCCGGATCCCGTCGTGGAGCCCGTGGCGCCCCCTACGCTCTCAGACCAAGCCGCGACCGCGCGCGTGGCGGGTGATTTCGACCGAGCTGTCGAGTTGTTCGAAGAAGCTCTTCGCGAGCGCCCGGAGGACGTGGAGATCTGGCAGGCGTACGCCGACCTGCTCGAGTACGAGCTCGCTGACCTGGAAGGCGCCAGGGCCGCGCTGCTCGAGGTCGAGCGCTTGGGCCCCCGCGACGCCGGCCTGCAACGCAGACTCGCCCAGCTCGAGATCTGGACGGGGAGGAACGCAGAAGCGCGTCAGCGACTCATGGCGCTGCTTCCGTTCCTGGAGTCCGATGCCGAAGCGGCCGACGTGCAGGCGATGCTCGGAGACCTCGACCGCTGGGACGGCGACCGCGTCGCCGCCGCCCGACGCTACGGCCTCGCGCTGGAGGGCGATCCCGCGAACCAGCGGGCCCGGGACGGCTTCGTCGCGCTCGAGGTTGAGGTGGCGCGCACGCTCGTCGAGGTCGAGGAACCGAGGGTCGGCGCCACCACCTATGCGCTGGGCGACACCGACGACTTCTCCCGGCTCGATGTCGGAGGCGAGTGGGTCGAGGTGGAAGAGCGCTGGGCATGGGGCGGACAAGCGGGCAATCGATGGCTGGACGGCCGGGCGCTCGACAACTCCGCCGCAGAAAGCCAGCAGGGCGTGTACGTCGATCTCGAGGCAGCGCGCTGGTGGCGGTGGGGTACGCTGCGCTCGGCCGCGCAGTTCGGTGTGCAACGGGTCTTCGCCGACTGGGAGTACTCCGTCGGGGCGTCGCTCGCCCACCGCGGAACGTCGGGCACTCAGACCGAGATCAGCATCGAGCACGGCCCAGCCTACCCGATCACCGCGACCCTACAGAGCGCGGCCATCGGCGTGGTTCAAGATCATGTGGCTGTAAGCCACGCGAGGCCGCTCAACGAGCGCTGGTCACTCGCGGTCAACGCGGAGGGTGCGTGGCTCCGGTCGAACCTGGACTCCATCCCCGGCGCCCAGAACGAATCCACCGCCCGCTTTGGTTCGGCCTTGACAGTCGGTCGGCAGATGACGGAGGCGTTAACGCTCGGGGTCGCGACCCGCGCCGTAGGCTATACGAGCCCCGGCCCCGTCGTTACGGACGTGTCCGCGGTTCAGCGGCGACTCTTCTGGGACCCGAGGCTCGCGCTCTCGACGGGCCCGTTCGCTCGTGTGAGCCATGACCTGTCAGCAACCTGGACGCTGACGGGGATGCTCAATCCGGGCGTCGCCTTCTTGGACGAGCGGACTTCCGCAGGCTGGGGGGTCGTCCCACACGTCTCGGCCGAGGCCGGGATCCGACGGGAAGGTGCTCGCTTCTGGACTGCCCTCGATCTCTTCTACTATCAGGGGCAGTTCGATGGATACCGGTCGTATGGCGCGCGACTGACGGTCAGCGCCCGCGACTGGTCCCGGCTCGGAGGTGTGCGATGAGCCAGGGCCGTCACTCCATCTTCGGGGCGCTCATCGTGGTCATCGCCACCGTGCTGTTGACGGTCGCGTTCATCATCGTGGCGCTCGCGGTGGGGCCGGACATCCAGGCCTTCCTGGTCCGCGCGGTACTCGTCACGTTGGTCATCTTCCTCGTCATCCTGTTCCTACGGTACTTCGCCCTACTCTGGTTCGCCTACCTGGGCCACGCCGAGCGCAACGTCTTGGGCGTCAAGAAGCACCACGAGTTGCCTGCGATCTCGATTCTGGTCCCCGCGTACAACGAGGGGGAACTCATGGAACGAGCCTTGGCCAGCTTGATGGCGCTCGACTACCCCGAGTACGAGGTGGTTGTCATCGACGACGGGTCCTCGGATGACACGCTCCAGCGCGCGGTGCAATGGGAGGGCCGCCACGGCCCCGTCGACGTGAAGGTCGTCACGAAGCGAAACGGCGGCAAAGCCACGGCGCTCAACGCCGGAATCGCAGCCTCGAAGCATCCGTTCCTCCTGTGCATGGACGCAGACTCGTACCTGCATCCCAAGACGCTCCTCCGCGCCGTGGAGCACTTCACCGACCCCTCGGTCGGTGCCGTCAGATCGGAAG
>JAOTVA010000189.1 GCA_029863645.1 Gemmatimonadota bacterium | reverse complement strand
GTACGTGAGCATCTCGAGCGCGCGCCGCTTGCTTACCCGCAGCAGGTCGGTCACGCCTACCGCGCTGGACCGAAATACGAGCGCCATGAGATTGGCGGGCGTGCTCTTTGGGAGCCCGCTGAAGCTCTGGTATTCTCCCTCCGGGCCGTGGACGGGATAGTCGTCCAGGGCTTCGAGAAGGTCGAGCTCGGGATCGATCCTCCGAAGCAGAGCTCTGAGGTTGTAATACTGCCGGAAGAAGGCGTGAAACCCGCGCTCCATCTGAAACGGCTCGCCGGACGCCAGCTGATCGGGCCACGCTCCGGCTCGACCTCCCAGAAAGCTCTCCTTCTCCACCAGCGTGACGTCCACCCCCCGCTCGGCCAAAACGGTCGCGGCCGCGATTCCGGCGATCCCCCCACCAATGATGACCGCAGTGGCGCTTCCCTCCACCCGGTCCAGCCCTTCACACAGCGGAAGCATCTGCTCCACGGGTTTGGAGGGCACCTAGGACTTGGCGAGGAAGCTGTGCACGATGCCGCGTTGCCACCCGACCATCGTCTTGGAGCGCACCTCTGTGAATCCCGCCTTCCGCATACGCTCCTCCAGCTCCCCTACGGAGTCGAAGTCGAGGACGCTCCGACGCAGATACCGGAAGATGGTGGTCGTACGGGCGAACAACAGACCCAGCGGGATGACGATGCCCATGGTGACCAGATTCCACACGAGCTTCGACCAGAGTGACCCCGCCACCGAGTACTCGTGAAGACAGAGCGTGCCGCCGCTGACGAGGAGTCGCCGCACGCGCTCCAGGCACAGGTCCGGGTCAGGCACGTTTCGGATTCCATAGGCCATAAGGACTCCGTCATACGGCCCGTGCGCTCCCGCCGCTGCCGGATCCATCGCGTTTCCGAGCAGCCACGTCACGTCAGCCAGATCCGCCTTGTCCCGCGCGCTCTCGAGCATTCCCGCTGAAGCGTCGAGGCCGGTAATCACCGCGCTGGGATACGCTCTCTTGAGTGCCTCCGTGGACAAGCCGGTTCCGCAACAGAGGTCCAGAATCCGTGCGCCCTCGGGAAGCTCCATCCGTTCGGCGCTCCAGCGCAGATGCTTTGTGTAGCCTGGATTCAATGCGCTGAGGAGGTCGTAGCTCCGCGCGACACGGTCGAATTCGCCTGGGACCGCGACCTTCTCCGTCACTTCCGACTCCTCGACCCCGGGGAGGGCGATGGCTCGATGGGAAGAACGTCGTCGGGGAAGCTGACGACACGAACCGGGACCGCTGGGTCTCCGTGCTGGGTGAGGTGAGCTGGAAAGCGGGCCAGGGAGCTCGCAACCGAACCGAGCATGAGCATCAGCTTCCCGCCGCCGGAGACGTAGGCTCGGCCCGCCAGGGGATCACAGCCTTGTTCGCGGATCCGCGTACCGATGGACGAGTAAACGACCCGCGCGGTTCGGATCGCCAACGAGCACCGCCACGGCAGAGCATCGAAGCCCTGGTCACCGGAAGCGTAGTAGCTGTCTGCTTCAATCAGGAGCCGATCGGTCGCCGAAGCGACCGCCGTCCGCGCCTCTTCTGGGAACGGCTCCCCGAGTCGTTCGGCGAGGTTCGGGGCCCCTGACTGCGTGAGGAGCTCGTCCGGCACATAGAGTCTCTCCATGTCCCAATCCTCCTGGATGTCGCGGCAGATATTCGTGAGTTGCATCGCGATACCCAAGTGAGCGGCGTTGCGAACCGCGGCCTCGCGCTTCAGGCCCATCACGTGGCACATCATCAGCCCGACGCAGCCCGCCACGCAGTAGCAGTACTCGAGGAGCTGGTCCATGGTCTCGTAGCGCCTGCCTTCGACATCCATTCGCATGCCCGTCAGAAGGTCCTGTGCATACCGCTTGGGGACTCGTCGGGCCCGAATCGTGCGCTGGAAGATCGCCAGGACTGGGTCCTGGACGAGTGTCGAGGAGTAGACCTGGTCGACTTCCGCCTGGAGAGAGGCCAGCGCTTCTCCCTGCCGACCGGGGGGAGCCAAGTCGATCGCATCGTCGGCGCGGCGGCACCATGCATAGAGCGCTACGGCGTGACTCTGGGTCTCCCTGGGAAGCAGGCGCGAGGCTAAAGAGAAGCTCTTCGAGTGGTGCCGTATGATCTGCTCCCCGACCCTGGCCGCACCGCTCATGCGGGGAAG
This sequence comes from Gemmatimonadota bacterium, assembly GCA_029863645.1. GTDB lineage: Bacteria > Gemmatimonadota > Gemmatimonadetes > Longimicrobiales > Gaopeijiaceae > UBA2982. The sequence continues at coordinate 3,243 of JAOTVA010000189.1, read as the reverse complement.
TCCTCGAGAATCAGGCTCGCCGTGGCCTTCGCCGAGTTCAGTACGCCCGGGACGCCAGCCCCGGGGTGAGTCCCCGCGCCTACCAGGTAGAGTCCCGGAATCTTGTCGTCCCGATTGTGGGGCCGAAACCAAGCGCTCTGGGTGAGCTTCGGAGCGCACGAGAACGCTGATCCCTGGTACGATCGCAGTTCAGTCTTGAAATCGGACGGCGTCAACCAGCGCCGCGTGACAACGTGCGAGCGCAGGTCCGGCAAGTACCGCTCGAGGTATTCGAGGATCCTGTCTGCGTACCCCTCCGCGATGGTATCCCAATCGAGCGGGGCGTTCCCCAAATGCGGTACCGGAGCAAGCACGTAGAATGCCTCGCAGCCTGGTGGGGCGAGCGACTCGTCGCTCACACTGGGCGCGTGCAGGTACAACGAGAAGTCGTCGGGGAGCCCGTCCCCGTGAAAGATGTCGCCGAGGAGCTCCTCATAACGCGGCCCGAACAGGATCGAATGGTGAGGGACTGAGTCCGCGTACCGTCGGTTGGTGCCGAAGTAGAGGACGAAAAGAGACATCGACCAGTCCATGCGCTCCAGGCGACGCCGCACTCGACCGGCGGCGGGGACGGAACGGAAGATCTTCCCATATGTGTGATGGAGATCGGCGTTCGAAACCACCAGGTCGAACGGCTCGTCGGATGAGTTGGCCGTTGATACCAGGTGCTCGGGGCCATCATCGCGATTCCGGAGGTCGATGGATTCAACCGGGGAGTTCAGCACTAGTTCTCCGCCGAGCTCCTCGAACAGCCGGACCAAGGCGCGCACGAGAGCACCCGTGCCGCCCTTGGGGAAAAAGACCCCCCATTTCCTCTCCAGGTGATGGATCAGCGTGTAGATCGAACTGGTCTCGAAGGGGTTACCCCCGACGAGCAGCGAGTGAAAGCTGAGCGCTTCCCGGACATGGCGGTCTTCGATGTACTGGCTCACCGCCCGATACACGGACCGGTCCGCTCGCAAACGGATCAACTCCGGTGCGACCCGCACCATATCCGAGAATCTCAAGAAGGGTGTCGCGGCTAGCTTCGTGTACCCGGCTTCGAAGACCTCGCGGGCGTACTCGACAAACGACAGGTAGCCGGCCACGTCGGCAGGATTCAACCGCTCGATCTGCCGCACCATGGACTGCGTGTCGCCGTCATAGTCGAAGACGGTTCCGTCCTCCCAGTGCAGCCGATAGAAGGGCTTGATGGGAAGCAGCTCGACGTAGTCGGTGAGGTCTCGGCCTGCTTCTGCGAAGAGCTCCTCGAAGACATGGGGAGCCGTGATGACCGTCGGCCCTCCGTCGAATACGAAGCCGTCCTGCTCGTACACGTAGGCTCGCCCCCCAGGCTGGTCGCGCGCCTCGAAGACCTTAGTCTCGAAGCCCGCGTTCTGGAGACGGATGGCAATGCCCAGCCCACCGAAACCGCTTCCGACGATGGCTGCTCGGCCGCGGCCCATCTAGCCGTACGCCTGCTCTAGCTCAGCCATGTCAGAGCGGATCCCCGAGAGGTCCTGACCCTCGCCGAGGCCGGAAGAGAGACCGTCCAGTGCCTTGGCCAGTTGACCTTGGATCCTTATCCGTGCCACGGGCGCCAGCAGGACCCGTAGTCGTTCGAGCACCCGATCCGCCTCCCAGTCGATGGAGATCTCCTGGGCCTGCCGTACGGTCTGCTTGTAGCCCACATCATCGTCGATGGTCGCCAACCAAGCCCACGGCCAGGTGAGGCGTCCGTGCCTTACGTCCTCCCGCCCCTTCTCCCTTCGGGCCTCCAGCCTTATACCACTCCAATCGTCGAGCATCTGTAACGCTACGCCGAGCTCGGCCCCGAAGGCGCTCATCGTGACGACTTGATCCGCCGGAGCCTCAGCCGATCGGGCCCCAAGCGTCGCCGCAAGCTCCATCAGCGAGCCGGTCTTGAGTCGCGTCGACGTCGCGACGAGCTCCGAGACCTCCGCTCGCCGCAGGTCGGTAACCCGCACCGACAGGTCCAGCGCCTGCCCCTGATGACACCGCATCAGAGCCATGCTCACGTCCTCGTAGAGCGCGAGGCGCACGTCCGGCGATTGCCCACTCCTGGCCAAGACCGCTAGGGCGAGGAAGTAGAGCCAGTTCCCCGTATTCAGCGCCAAGGGTAGACCGTGGAGCCGGTGCAGGGCCGGCCTTCCCCGCCTGATCTGGGAATCATCTTCGATGTCATCGATGATCAGCGACCCAGCATGAAGGAGCTCGATGAGCACGAGGAGGAGCTCAGGGGGGCCGTCTGCCTTTCCACCCGACAGTTCCCACGCGCGACGGAGCAACATCGACCTCACCCCCTTGCCCGAGCGGGACAGCATGTCCCGCGCGGGATCGAGTAGGGCAGTGTCCCAGATCCCCCGCCTCAAGCCATCCTGTGCCCAGATCGAATCCGGCAGCTCGGCGAACAGCCCGGTCATGAGTGCAGTGAAATCCTCGTCGGACCTCGGGAGGCTTGCGTTCGACTTCATGACGGTTCCGCCTGCACTGGGGCCGGGGCACCCTCCACCAGTGCCTCCACCAGCCTCTTTCGAAAACGAGACCCGGGCGCGAAGAAGCTCGGGATGCTCCCGCGGCGGGCTTCCGGATCGACTCCGGACTGGTCCAGCAACACGCGTTGGTCGACGGTACGGTACAGAGTCCTCACCTGGTCGCCTTGGATCCGAAAGACGATCTCGTCACCGTCCCTTGCGCCGTCCTCTTCGAGGAAGGCAAACCAGATCGGGAGGTTTGCCGAGAACTCTTCGTAGTACTCCTGAGAGATGTAGCCCGCCTCGGCCGCCTTCTCACTCGACTCCCTCATGCCGCCGACGAGCCGACCGATGCCCACGTTGCGGTGGAAGACTTGGCGGGCCCAAAGGTCGTCCGACGCGAGTATGACTGCGGCCACGGAGTCGGCCAGCTCTTCGCTGTACTCATGTCCCTGCACGAGCGTGCCCAACCGCCGACCGACGTCGGGTGGGACCCGCACCTCCAGCGTCAGCACGTCGATGTTGAAGATCGTGACCTCCAACAAGGCAGACATCTCCGCGTAGGGCCCTGAACCAAGACCGGGCGGAGCGAAGGGATCCTCTAAAGAGCCGAGAGCCTGGCCACCCACCCCACTTGGGGCGGCAAGAACCGCAAGCAGCAGCAGCACGGGCCAGCGGCGATGATGAAGGGTCGGCATACGGTTCTCGGTGCGAGGCTTGCGGCGCCCGA
>JAOTVA010000188.1 GCA_029863645.1 Gemmatimonadota bacterium | reverse complement strand
CAGTCGCCGATGCGGATCATGTCGTTTGACATGATCTGGAGGCTCGCCACCAGGGAGAGAATCGTGTCCCTGAAGACGAGCATGAGGACCGCAGTGAGCGCGCCCAATCCGGACAGGAAGACGATCGGCGAGCGGTCGGCCAGGACGGACACGACGATCAGGCCGACCGCGATCCACAGGATGAGCCCGACGACCTGCAGATACCCCTTTATCGGACGGTTCTTCGCCTCGGCGTAGGAGTCGTTGTAGATGTCGTTGACGGCGTTCAAGAACGCGTTGGCCGCCATCACCAGGGCCAGGGCGATGAACGAGAACGCGACGCGCTGGGTCATCCCTGCGAGGAACGGCGCGGTGCCCACCGGCTCGGACATGTCTTCGGCGGTGAGCCCGAGCGCCGGCACGATGCCGTAGTAGATGATCAGCGCCGGCACGACGTGCGCGATGCGCGCGAAGACCTTGTTCTCGATGAGGCGGTCGTCCCACGTCGCCGCCGTGCGTTTCGCGACCCGTCGAATGCCCCCGCGGAAGATCGCCGCAGCGATCCAGTCGCCGATCCACGCCGCCATGAGGAGGGCGATCAGGAGTCCGCTGGTGGTCAGCCAGCTGTCGGGTAGAGAGGACATCGGGGGTATGTGCCGGAAGACGCTCAGGGTGCCGCGTCATAAAGGGACAGCATGGTCGACTCGTCAACCCGGAGAAGCGTGATCCAGTCCCTAGTTCCCGTTGGCATGCGGGATCCGACGCTCGTGGGGGTCGACGGCGATCGCGACCTTCTACGACAGCCCTACATCGGCAAGGATCGCTTTGAATCGCGGAGTATCGCGAATGGGGTCGTAGCTTGGTCGCACGGCGAGCCAGATCAAGTCGGTCGCTCGTTCTTCGACGGCTTGCTCCAATTCCGCGAGCGCATCCCCCTCCCTGCCGAGGCCTATCAGAACCTGCGCGAGCAGCACATGTGACACATAGCGCCCCTTGCTGCGTGTCCGTAGTCGCCCGAGGATCACCTCGGCGTCCTCGTCGCGCCCCCCGCCGGCGTGCGCATTCGCGAGCGCAGCCAACGTTTCCGAGCTATCCTCGGTCAACTCCACCGCTCGGGAGTGTGCGGCGATCGCGGCCTCTACTTGCCCCAGCTGCTCGTGGCACTGCCCCAGGAAATAGTGTGTCAGCCCGAACCTGGGGTACGCCTCTGAGACCGGCCGAAGAGCTTCGACCGCCACCTCATAGTGTCGCGAATACAAGGCGATGACTCCCTGGCTCACACGGATCGCTGCCGAGTTTGGGTCGAGCTCGCTGGCGAGGTCCATCTCGACGCACGCGTCCGCGAATCGACCGAGGGGCGCGAGTAGGTTGAGGGCATACCACTGGTGGGCTGTCGCATAGGAGGGCGCCAGTGCGATGGCCTCCTGGAATGCGGGCTCGGCAGCCGACCAGTCCCAATCGAACACGCCTGCGATGCACGCCTTTGCGGCTAGGGCCTCACCCAGGGTCGGGTCGATGGACAGGGCCGCGTCGGCCGCCTGTTTGGCCGCTGGCATGACATCTTGAGGAGCATACGCGCCATAGAGCCCCAGGACCGTTTGAGCCTCCGCCATCGCAGCATGAGCCAGCGCAAAATCTGGGTCGTGCTCGAGCGCACGCTGGAAGTACCGAACGCCCTCCGACGTCGCGGACTCGGTTCGGTGATTCCAGAGATGCCTTCCTCGCAAATAGAGGTCGTAGGCCTCTGGATCTGTCGTTCCCCGGCTTTCGATTCGCTTTCGATCCGTGGCAGGCAATTCTCTGGCGACCGCGTCCGCGATGCGCTGCGCAACCTCGCTCTGGACCTTGAAGATGTCCTCGAGCTCCCTATCGTAGGTGTCAGACCACAGGTGCAGGTCCTGGGTAGCATCGACCACCTCTGCCACAATCCGGACCCGCGAGCCACTCCTTCGCACGCTCCCCAGCACGACGGTCGCGACATTGAGCTGCACCGCGATATCCGTGACCGAACCAGGATCGTCCTTGTACTGAGCCACGGAGGTGCGGCTCAGGACTCGGAGTCCGCGGATGTGAGCGATCGACGTGATGATGTCGTCTGTGATCCCGTCACTGAAATAGGAGTTCTCCGGATCGCCGCTCAGGTTTGCGAATGGGAGGACCGCGACCGAGTCACGACGCAAATGCCGTGACAGCGCCTCCAAGGTCCCGTCGGCCCTCGCTTCCGCGCTGTCGACCTCTTTCTTGAACTGAGGCGGGGAGACATCGAAGACCCATGCCACTACCATCGCCACGGGGAAACCAAGCACGAGTGCAATGAGTACGAGTCGCCTGGCCGCCTCAGGATCTGCGAAGACGAGATCGAATACCGTTTCCCCCACTTGCAGCGCCACCCAGGCGATGACCAAGTACGCACCGGCGGCCCGGATGACCTTCCGGCGCTTGAGTTCCTCGATCAACGAGGTCACTCGGTCGATCACGGATGTCCCCACTGGGTAGGCGAAATGGGTTGTCTCAACCTGGGAGGGTGAGGGCCGAATATGCGCCGTGGGCGATCAGGGTGACAGTGAAGAGGCCGGGGAGCGGAAACGACTGAAAGCTAGCTGGCTCCGCCCGGTGGCCTCCAGTCCGGGGACACCGACTCCTGAATGACCCGAGGGGGAACGCCGGTCAGGTACAAGTAGTTGTAGCAGCTGTGCTGCTTCTCGGCCTCCTTCTCGAATTCGAACAGCCCCGACTCGTCGTAAAGGGTTCCCTCGAGACGCCCCTGGCTTTGGGGTTGACAATAGTTCGACTTGGCCTCGTCCATCGCGATTGACACAAGCTCCCGATAGAGCAGGTCACAGGGCGGCCCCGGTTCGCGGTAGAGGTCCTTGATGGTAGCCAGATCCTCCCGGTTCCAAGCCCGAGGCACCAGATCGAGGTCGTTGAAATACCGGACCCGCGTACCAAAGAGAGCCTCGAAGTACGAAGCGAACTCCGCGTTGCCTGCCGACTGGCCCGCGAAGGTGAGGGGCGTGACCTCGACCCTGTCGAGCTCGGTCCGAAGCCAGATTGGGACAAGCGACGCAGCGCAGCCTCCCAGACTGTGACCGGTCACCACAACGCGGGAACCGCTCGGGAGAGCCTTCAGAAGATCCAACGCGCTTTGGCCGTCGGCGGCTAGGAGGGCCCGGAGGCGCTGGAAGGTCTTGGCTGCCCCCTCCGAGATGGTCGTTCCCCTTGGCGCGTCTGGGTCGTCGAACGGAAGCGGAACCGGGTCTACCTCGAGGTCCTGGAGCACGCTCTTCAGGGAGAAGACCGTACCCCGTATCACCACCATGTGCTCTCCCCCGGGCCCTGACGCGATGAACATCGAGTCGGACTCTCCCGTGACCGGTCCCCACACGATGCTCCACTGTGCCTGCGTTGGTAGGCCCGGATGAGCGAGAGCCTTGTTCATCTCCTGAAGCCTTTCGGCGTCGGAGCCTCCCGAGGCGTAAGCGACCGCGGACAAGGTGGCCGCCACCTTCACCTTACGGGGCAGCGCCTGGACCTGCACCACCGCCCTACACTCCGGCCGGGACGACGGCGGCTTTCGCCGCCCCCACCGACCGCCCCCGGCTCAAGATCCTGATGTACGCCACGTCAAAGACGAAGCACCCGATCATCAAGTAGTAGAGGAACCCTAGATTGTTAGGCCACATAGCTCGAGGCGACGCGGCCATGGTGTTCAGGAGGATCGTCACACCGATCGAGCCACAAAGCGTACCAAGCATCTTGGTCCAAGCGATCCAGCGCGCGAGCTTGCTGGCATCCTGGTAGGTGAAGTACATCCCAATGAAGAGGATGCTCATCACCAAGTTGATGAGATAGGAATCCTCCAGGCCGAATGCATCCCCATTGTAGCTGGCGAAGAGCAAATGGCCACCAGCCGAGAAGAGGACGCCCAAGGAGATCGCCCAGTACCATCGGTGCTTGAGCTCATTCACGCGCTGATGTGCACCTCCGAAGCGGAACAACTGGTACACGATGATCAAGTCGATCCCGAACCACACGAGCGAGGCATATCTCATGCCGGGTTCGTACGATCCCCATCCGAACACGGACGCCACCTCCCACCCTACGTTCAGCAAGATCGCTACAGCCGGAATCATGGGACGCTTCTCCCGGAAGCCGTGAACGATCACGCAGATGTAGCAGATCGTCCAAAAAAGCCCGGCTCCAGTAGCAATGACCATGCCTAGCGTCGACGCCGAGGCGAAGCCGCCCTCGCTCAAGATGAGGAACGAGTCTGAATTGATCTGGAGCGGGACCAAAGCAGCCGGCGCTTCGGGGGTGACTGCAAGCAAGAGGCTCATCGTATACCTCGCTCCCACGGTGGAGTGGCGAAGAGATCGGCTCGTACCCTACCCTGGATGCTCTTCGCTCCGAGCATAGGCCTCCCCGTGGACCGTGTCCAATCCCTACTTCCTTTTGTGCCGCGGCTCGCGGTGCAACGACTCCTGCCGGTAGGGGGAGGGGCATTGGAGCCCCGTGAGGAACAGCTGTCGGCCGCAACGCTTTTTGTGGATATTGCCGGTTACACGCCGCTCGTCGAGCAGTTGCGCGAGGAAGGAAGCCGCGGAGCGGAGCGAACGCAGGAGATCCTGAACCGCGTCTTCGGCCCGATCGCCTCCGTCATCGAGAATGCCGGGGGAGAGGTGCTGAGATTTCCCGGCGACGCCGCGCTGGCGCTTTTTACAGGGCACGGCTCGACCGACGTTTCGGTCCCAGTTCGCCGTGCGTCGGTGGCCGCTCAAGCGGCTATCCACCGACTGAACGAATCGCCTGTCCAGGACGGCGTACTGCTGAGGCTTCGGGTGGCGATCGGCGCAGGTCACGTTTGGATCGCGAGCCTCGGCGGCGTCGGTGGACGCTTCGAGCTTCTCGTTCGGGGGGGTGCGGTCGATCAACTGAGCGGCGCACTGGCCCTGGCACGGCCTGGCGAGATCGTGCTTTCGGCCGAGGCAGCGCGCCTGGCAGGCGGAGCAATCCGTGGCAGCTCACGCGGAGGGGCACTGTGCCTCGAGTCGGTCGAGGCCGCACCGGTGCCGCTTCATGCGGACATTAGCCAACCGCGCCGCGACCAGCTGGAGGCGTTCGTGCCTCGGTCGGTGAGGGTCCGGCTCGCTGCCGGCCAACGGGAGTTCTTCGCCGAGCTCCGTCGAGTGACGGTGGTGTTTGTCCACCTACCTGACTTCGATACCGGCGCGACCGACGCGCATCAACGCCTGCAGGAGGCGTTCGTAGCCGTGCAGCATGCCGTTGAGCGTTTCGGCGGCAGCGTCAATCAGGTCGTGGACGACGGTAAGGGCATCGTCTTTTTACTGGGCTTCGGCCTGGCGCTGCACGCGCATGAAGACGACGGTCTACGCGCCACATCAGCCGCGCTCGAGATCCGCGAACGGCTTGTCCAGCAAGGGCTCGACCCGCGCTTG
>JAOTVA010000187.1 GCA_029863645.1 Gemmatimonadota bacterium | reverse complement strand
GCTGCCGGCGAGCTAACGGCGCCTCAGTCCGGTACGTCCCCGCTGTCGAGCGCTTCTCGGGGCGGCGCACCGCTGCGCTCGGTGAGCAGCTTCTCGGTGAAGTCCGCTTGCTCCTGCAATCGGTGCACTTCGGCCTCCAGCTGTTCGATCTGCTCGGCCTGCTCGGCCAGTCGGTGGTCCTGCGGCGCCGCCGAACCAGAAGGCAACTGACGTGTGGCGAGCCCGCCTGCGACCAACACGATCACAACCACGGCGATCAGCCAGAACAGCACCATGAGAGTCATGCTTTCAATCTAGCTCCCCTCCGGCTCCATCACATTGATCAGCATGTAGGTCATCGGCTGTCCTTCGTCGAGCACGACCTGATGCCACACTCTGGCCGGAACGTGCACGACGTCACCCTTCGCGACCTGGAATGACTGGGCGCCGCGGAGTCCGGGGCGCTGCTGATCCGCGGGACGTCCGTCGCTCATCCAGTCGGTGCGCTCGCCGCCGACGAGCAGCGTGCCCGAACCATCGAGGATCACGTACAGGTCCCACTTGAGCTCGTGAATCTCGGGCTGCGTGTATCCTTCGCGGTGCACGATGGAGATGTTGTGGGGACGGTCCGCGGTGGCGTCCAGCACGCGCTCGAAGACGAATCGCGTCCCCCACGTCCTGTAGCCCTCGGCGATGCGCTCTTCCAGATCCGCCTGCGTGGCGGCGAACGACTGTGCATCCCAATGGATGTACTCCTCGGGGCGGGGCTCCACGGTGACACTTCCGAAGATGTCCTGAGCGGACAGACCGGGCGCTAGAACGAGAAAAGCGAGAACAGACACGGCAGCCAGACGCATGAGACCCCCTCCGGTTCGCGACGACGGGCGAGACGCCGATTCTAGGGGCGCCCGGCGGTCCTCGCGAATCGGAGGGGGCTCAGGAACTTCAGTCGGTCTACCGGTGAGGGTTGCCGCGGGCCACGCCCCGGCCGCGTCCACGCGGGTGACGGTCGCGCTCGTATCGGTCGAAGTACCTCTGTTGGTCGCGGTACAGCTTCCGGAGGCGTTTGTGCTCATCCCTGAGGAAACGTCGCTCGTCCCCGAGCCAGCGGACGTAGTCCCGTAGCTGGTCCCTGTTCCAGCCGAGGTTGTAGTACGCGTCCTCGGCCCTCATGCGACGGTACAACTCATACTCGTAGTCGATGTGCTGCTGATAGTACTCGAGCTCTTGAAGGCTCATGCCCGGCCGATATCGGACCGGAAGGGGCGCGCGACCTACCCGCCCCCTGTACTGGACGACCCGGTCGGCTTGCTGTCCAAAGACGACGCTCAGGCCGATCGGTCCGCTGCCCAGCACCACATGGCCGCTCACCTGCCCTGCCGCCTTGTCCGTGCTCGCCGCCGCGATCACCAACCCACCCATCAGTCCTGCCAGCGCTCTCGAAAACATGTCGCCCCCCAAGTCACACGGTTCGTGCTGTCGGGGGCCTTACAACGCAAGGGCGATGCCGCGTGCTACAAGTGTCTGTGTAGTAACGTGTTAGGGGTGATTATGGCACCGGCGCAGCTGGCGTGATTCGTCCTGTTTTGGGGACACAGATACGTACGCCCCGCGCGACGCATACGTCTTTCGGCGTATCTGGACGAGTGTGCCGGGATGCGTATTCTGGAGGAGCGATCCAACGACCGCTCAACCAGCACGGCGACAGCACGATGCGAACATGAACCGGCGCGTGCCACGAACCGCCCTCTTCCTCGCCATCGGCGCGGTCGCCTCGGGCGCATGCAAGGACGGTTTCGGCCCAAGGGGTTCGGTGACCGTCAGCGGCGTCGTGGTCAGCGCGGTCGACGGCTCTCCACTCCCCGGCGTCTCCGTATCCATCACCGCTCACGGTTTCGACTTCGCTTCCGGTACGTTCGGGTACCGGTTCACTGTGGGCTCTGCCGTATCCGATGCCACTGGAGTGTTTTCGCTCCGTTACGCCATGCAGGACTGCGCTCAATCGCCTAGCGAGACCGGGCTGAAGATATCGGCGCAATGGCCGTGGTCCGGTCTCGCCGAGCCAGGGGGCTCGTGTAGGGAGTCCGCCCAGGATGTGGTCCTAGAGGCCCGCTCTCTGGAGGAGCAGCTCCCTCGCATGGTCGACGGGGGACGTGCCTTCAGGTCGCTCGCCGCTAGTGGGACAGCGACGTGTGGCATCGACGTTCAGGGCGACCTCTACTGCTGGGGCTACGGGTTTCCGCTTGCGAGCGAACAGTGGGCCCCCACGCTCGTGGCCCAGGGCCCGTATTCAGACGTCGTTCTCGGGATCGGCTTCGGCTGTGTCCTCGACGGCGCCGGCCAGGTGTTCTGCTGGGGCTCCAACTCCTGGGGCAACCTGGGTATCGGCTCGACCGAAGCCCGCAGCGTTCCGTCTGACCCGGTTGCAGGTGGCGTACCGTTTACCGCAATCTCCGCGTCCGAGGCGGCCCACGTGTGCGCCCTCGACGCCGACGGGTTGGTCTACTGCTGGGGTGCCAACGACTTGGGCCAACTCGGTTCTGCGGGGGGCAATCTCTGCGGCGGGACTACGAACTGCGCGAGGCAGCCCATCGTCGTCCCACTCCCCGAACCAGCATCTCAGGTGGCGGTTCACGATAGCAACAGCTGCGCGTTGCTCGCGAGCGGGCTCGCCTACTGTTGGGGGGGCTTCGCGCCCCGTTGGGGGCCGTCACCCACTGCCGTTGCGTTCCTGGATGGAGCTAGCGCCTTGCATCCGACGGGAGCCGGGCGTGTGTGCGCCGTCCAGGCCACAGGTGCCTTCGTCTGCGACGCTGGGGACGGGCCCATGCTGCTCGATACCGGCTCGAGCATCCTCCTGGCCGCCGCGACATCTTCGCGTGCGTGCGGCGTCACGAGCTCCGACTCGGTTCTGTGCTGGTCACTGGATTCAGGGAGTCTGCTGACTCATGACTTCGAGTCCGCAGGGCTCGGATTCGATCGGCTCACATTGGGGTCCGGCGCCTACTCAGGCCCCGGCTTCAGTTCATCGCCCCTGGCCACATGGCACGCCTGCGGCATCACAGGTAGCGGAGACACCTACTGCTGGGGACACGGACCCAACGGACAGCTGGGGTACGTGCCCTAGGCGCGCCGTCAGGCGCTCGCCAGCGCCTCCGCGATGTTCGCCAACCCGCGCTCGAGCATCGTCCGGGTGGTCGCCACGTTCATGCGCATGCGTCCTGCGCCTCCGGTCCCGTAGGACGAGCCGGGGCTGAGGTACACACCGGCGTGCTCCGCGAACCAGCGCTGCATCATCTGTTCGGGCGTCACCTCGTCGCCCGACGCGCGCTGCTCTTCGGCCGCCAGCCGCTCGGCCCCGATCCTGTCGGCGAACCTGCTCACGTCGAGCCAGGCCAGGTAGGTGCCTTGGGCGGCGCGATAGTCGACCAGCGGGATCTCGTCGCGAATATAGCGCTCGGCGAACTGCTGATTGCGGTCGAGGTAGGGGTTGAGCTGGTCCAGCCATCCGTCGCCTTCTCGCAGCGCCGCCTCCGTGGCGACGATGCCGAGCGTCGTCAGGTCGGAGCGCGTGAAGTCCCGGGCGCGCTCGAGCAGGTCGGGATTGGTCGAGAAGTACCAGGCCGTCTTCATGGCCGAGATGCTGAAGGTCTTGGTCGCAGCCTTGAACGTGAGGCTGTTGTCGACGATGTCCCGGTTCGGGAGGCTCGCAAAAGGCGTGTAGCGCATGCCGCTCCGGACGAAGTCGCAGTGGATCTCGTCGGAAAGGATCACGACGCGATGCCGCAGGCAGATCTCGCCGATGCGCGTGAGCTCCTCGGGGGTCCACACGTTGCCCGTCGGGTTCTGCGGATTGCACAGGATCATGACGTTCGCGCGTCTGGCACGCTGCTCGAAATCGTCGAAGTCGATCTGGTACCGCCCGTCGACCAGATGCATGGGGCTGTCTTCGGTGACCGTCCTCGTGAAGCGCAGGTCGCTGTAGAAGCCGCTGTAGATGGGCGTGGTCATGAGGACCCGCGATCCCGGCGGCGCGAACGCCTGGAGCGCCGCGATGAGGCCAGGGTGCACGCCCGTGGTGAGCTCTATCGTGTCCGGGTCGATCTCGAGGCCGTAGCGCCGCTGGTTCCACTCGACGATCGCGTCGTAGTACGACTGAGGCGTCCTCGTGTAGCCCCAGTTCTCGTGCTGGCACCGTTCCGCGAGGGCGCGGGTCACGGCAGGCACGACACTGAAGTCCATGTCGGCGACCCCCATGCCGACCTCGATGCCGCTGCCGAAGTCGGCGATGGCGCCGTCCCACTTGGTGCAGTCCGTGCCGATCCGGTCGAAGTGGCGGTCAAAGTCGAACGCCTGTCGTTCTTGCGTGAAGTCGAGGGCGGCCGAGCCGAGCGCCGCGGCGTCCTTCGCACCTAGCGCGCCGAGAAGCGCCGTGGCTCCCGCGCTCCTGAGGAAGTTCCTGCGGTCGAGTCCTCGTTTCGCTGGCATGACAACCCCCCTATCGGTCGGGCAGGAGACCTGGGCCAACATTTGGCGAACGGCTCGCTGAGGCAAACCTGCGGTGAAGCCGCCAGAGTCGAAGTTCATGCGAAGCGGGCGCGACCACCCTATAATGACCCGACACCGGGCTGGGATGTGGGCACCCGAGATTGGAGGTCGAAATGACCCGTCGCACCATTCTGTTCGTTGCCTCGCTTGCTTCCGTCGCGACCCTAGGGGTGGCCTCGAGTGTCGCGGCCCAGGAGATCCCGCGAACCGCCGACGGACGCCCCGACTTCCAGGGCAACTGGACCAACTCGACGCTGACGCCGTTCCAGCGGGAAGAGGGTCGTGAACCGGTTTATTCGTGGGACGAAGTCCGCCAGATCGAGCAGGGCGACGAGGAGTGTCCTCCGAATCCGGGAACGGTTGCGTGCGGCCGGACGCAGCGTCAGGGCGACAGCAACGAAGCCCGCCTGTCCGGCAATGAGTACAACGAGGTCTACTGGGAGCGGGGCACGCGCATTGCCGTCGTGAATGGTGAGCCGCGGACGTCGCTCGTGACGCAGCCTGCGAACGGCCGCATTCCGGCGCTCACGCCTGGGGCCGCGCGGATGGCGCAGCAGGAGCGTGCCATGCGAAGCCAGTTCGGCCAGTACGACCACCCGGAGCTGCGGCCCTTCGCCGAGCGCTGCATCCTCTTCGGTTCGCCGTCCGGCCCACCCATGATCCCGGTGGGCGCGTACAACTCCAACTACATCATCACGCAGACGGCGAATCACCTCGTCATCCAGTCGGAGATGATTCACGACACGCGGATCATCGAGATCGGCGAGCCCGAGGAGATGCCCAAGCACGTCCGGCCGTACTTCGGCTACTCGTTCGGACATTGGGAAGGCGACGTCCTGGTGGTCGAGACCACGAACATCAATCCGGAGCAGTCCATCGGCGGCGCCTCGCTGTCACCGGACGCCAAGGTCACCGAGCGATTCTCGGTGGCCGATCGGGAGACGATTCTCTACGAGTTCACCGTAGACGATCCGACCACGTACACAGGTTCGTGGGGCGGAGAGATCC
>JAOTVA010000186.1 GCA_029863645.1 Gemmatimonadota bacterium | reverse complement strand
AGAGGAGACGGCACCGTCACCGAAGTCCCAACTCCACTGCGTGATGACTCCGTCGGGGTCCGTGCTCACGTCCGTGAAGTCGCACGCATTGTCCGTGCACGTCGACGTGAAGCTCGCGACCGGCGGGCTGTTGGGTGGCGGGTCTCCCGCGCTCACGTTCTGCTGGGCCGTGTCTGTCGCGCCCCGGTTGTCGGTGACCGTGAGCACCACGGTGTAGTCGCCGGCCGCGGCGTAGGCGTGCGACGGGCTCTGCGCGGAGGACACGGCACCGTCACCGAAGTCCCAGCTCCACTGCGTGATGATTCCGTCCGGGTCCGTGCTCACGTCCGTGAAGTCGCAGGCGTTGTCCGTGCAGGCCGACGTGAAGCTCGCCATCGGCAGCTCGTTCGGCGGGGGGGGCGGCGGCGGCCCGCCCAGGGCCGCAAGCACGGCGTTCCAAACATTGACGCGGCCATCACCGAACTGGACGTCGAAGCCAGCCGCTCCCAGATCGTCGGCGGTGGACCTAATGATCTGACGCTTGTCCTCTGCGCTCGTCACGCCTAGAGCGTGAAGAAGCGTGGCCAATCCCGCCACGTGTGGCGAGGCCATGGACGTGCCGGCCGCGAACACGTAGCCCCCGTTGTTCCAACTAGACAGGATCCTGTCGTAACCGTTCGCCAGAATCGTGTCTCCGCCCGGAGCCGCGACCTCGACCTGGGGTCCGAAGCTCGAGTAGCTCGACAACTCATCGGCCCAGTCGGTGGCACTCACCGCCATGCACTCCGGGAAGGCTCCCGGAAAGTCAACGGCCGCCTTGTCGTTACCCGCGGCGCATACCGGGAGAACGTCGTTCGCCAGGGCGTACTGAAGGGCCTCCTGCTCGACCTGTGAGCCCGAGTCCCCGCCCAGGCTGAGGTTGATGACGTTGGCCCCGTTGTCGACGGCCCACACGATGCCGTCCGCGATGTCGTCGGACCAGCAGACGTATGAGAAGACGAGGAGGCCACATCCCTTGGCGACGACGAGCTCGATGTCGGGTCCGTACGCGACGCCGGGTGTACCGACGCCGTCGTCGCCGTGGGCGAGCGCGATCCCGGAGACGTGCGTGCCGTGGCCGTTGTCGTCCTCTGCGATCGGATCGGCGTTGAAGAAGTCGTACTGCGCCACGAGCCGACCAGCCAGGTCCGCATGGCCTCCGAAGATGCCGGTATCGATGACACCCAGTCGGGCCGTGCCGGCGAAGTAACCCAGCTGGTCGAAGGCCTCTAGCCAATCGGAGTCCGAGTCAGGTACGAGCCCGCTGTTCCAGATGACGTTTCCGAATTCGTCCCGAAGCGCACCGTCGTTGTGGAGGTCCCAGCGGAGCCCGAAGAGAGCGTCGGTCGGCGGCTGGCAGTCGCCGTCGCCAGCCGTGCAGGGGAGCCCGAGCGTTCGCGGCACACTGAGCTCGGCGAAGACGACCCCGGCATCGGCGTTCAGCGCCTGGACGACCGCCTGCTCGCGGCCCTCGGGAACGCGCAGGACCCGGGCGCCGCCACGGAGCGCGCGGATCGGCGTCGCGCCGTGCCGGGCCGCAGTCTGTAGGCCCCGCGCGTCATTGTAGAAGCGGGCCACGACCACACCCGGCCTGAAGACCGGAACTTGCGACGACGAGGTCGCGCCCCGCGAGGGGCGGAGGTCCGTAGAGGTCGCGGGTCCGGTAATCTCGGCCGGCGAGTCCGCGCAGGCGGCAGCCGCGAGGGCGAGAAGGTAGAACGGGAGTCGCCGCATGCAGGCCTCCAAGGGTCGTTGTCACGACAACCGAGGGGGGACTCCACGCAGAAACCATAGGCGCGGCCTCTGGGTGGACGGTCTAGTCGCAGCGTCCTACTGCATGCTACCCGCGCCTGAGTGGCCCAGTCAAGGAGGTTCTGAGCGAGTCGTGGGGGAGTTGGCTCGCGTGACAGGTCCCGGTTGGCCCTCTCACTCGAGGTCCTCTTCCACCAACCGATCGAAGTGGCGAATCAACCGCTCGCTTCGGAAGAGCGTCCCCCGGTCCAGCATCCCTGACCGAACTCCTTGGTGCACGCGTTCGACGAGCGCCGCGTCCTCCTTCCCGACCCCGTCATCCCACGTCAGATAAGACTCGATCCACGACTCTGGAGCGTCTGGTGAGAAGAAGTAGTCCAGGAACCGGCTCGTCCGGTCGGGTGCCTCGGGAATCACGGGGCCGATCGATAGGTTCGGACTCCCGGGCACGATGTTGATGGTGAGATTCGGATACAGAAAGTGGAACTGTCCGTGTCCGACCGGCCCGCGGGGATCGAATCCCCCGGACCAATTTTCGGCAACAGCGCCGAACTGACTTGAATACCACGTGGCTTCGTCCAGGCGGTACGCCTCTTCGGACACGTCGAGTACCTCCGTGAGGCTCGGGTGCGCAACCTGGCAGTGATAACACTCGAGGAAGTTCTCGCAGCAGATCTTCCAGTTGGCAGCGTAGCTGGACGCGGAACGCACACGAAAACGAAGTGCGTCGACGTCGACACCAGCCGACGCAACCAGGTTGGGGAGCTCACCGAGGGTGCCCGCGAGTGGCGCCGCATCGCGGTCCGGGTTGACGAACACGAACGGCCCCCAGCAGTCGACACGCAACGAGATGAGCCCGAGGGCTTCAGGATCGAAGTCGGGCTCGGATCCTGAGCGTGGTGCCGAACGAAGTCGGCCGTCCAGGTCATAGGTCCAAGCGTGATACGGGCACTGGATCGTGGCGCGTTTCGCATCAGCTACAAAGAGGCGCATGCCCCGGTGCCGGCACACATTGAGGAAGGCGCGCACGTCGCCGTGGCTGTTCCTGACCAATAGAACCGGAACGTCTCCGGCCCTGGCCACCGCGAGGCATCCCGGTTCAGGGACCTGACCCAGGTGACCGACGTACTGCCAACGCCGCCTGAAGATCCGCTCCTGCTCCCGAGCCAGGAGTTGGGGGTCCGTGTACCAGAAGTAGGGTAAGGTCGTGGCTCGCGTTGAGGTCGTCCGCATGCGTGAATCTGGTGGCGCCCACGCCGACGGGCCACACGACGCTTCTGCTTGTAGGCCGGCGTGCGGCGGGCGATCTTGCCGGGCGAACAATCCAGGCCTCAAGCCGGGCCAGCGTCAGGGAGATGATGGTGATCACGTCGAGCCCCTCTAGTTCACACGCCACCTTCTTTGCGGGACCGGTGCTGATGGCCGCCCTCTTCCTCGGAGCCTGCTCGAGCCAGGCCGAGGGCGACGGATCGGGAGTCACAATCCGCACGCTCTCGACCCACCGCGAGCACGTATCGGGCGGCGACGTCCTCGTGGAGATCACTGTGGAGCCCGGCGTTGGCGCACCTGAAGTGCAGGTCGACGGGTCGGAGGTGACAAGCGCCTTTCATGAGGACCTGGAGCGCCCCGGCCGCTGGACCGGGCTCCTGACCGGCCTCCCGCAGGGCGCCAGCGAAGTGGTCGCCCGCCACGGGGCGAGCGCGGCCACAATCCCGATCACGAACTTCCCGGCGACCGGTCCCATCGTCTCAGGTCCGCATCAGACGCCCTTCATCTGCCAAACCGACACCTTCACGCTCCCCGACGGGGACGACCTCGGCCCTCCGCTCGATGAGAACTGTACGGCACCGGAAAGGGTGACCTACCTCTACCTCGCGGACGGTGAGGCGGCACTGACTCCCCTGCCCGACCCCACCATGCTCCCGTCCGACGTCGCCCAGGTCACCACGCTAGCTGGTGCCACGGTCCCGTTCGTTGTCCGTGTGGAGACGGGGAGTGTGAACCGCGGCATCTATCAGAGTGCGGTACTCCACGACCCGACCAGAGAGCAAGCGCCGACGCCGTTCCAGCCACTACGTGGTTGGAACCGGAGGCTGATCGCCGTCGAGGGCTTCGGTTGTCCCGGAGGGTGGTACATCCAGGGGGGCGCACAGGGGAACCTTAGTATGGCCGACGCAGACTTTAGCCTGCTCAACCTGGACCGGCTCAGAGAGGGCTACGCGCTGTTCGCGAATACGCTCCATCACGCCTCGAACAACTGCAACGCAGTGCTCGCCAGTGAGGCGGCGATGATGTCCAAAGAACGATTCATCGAGACGCACGGCCTCCCGGACTTCACGGTCAGTGCGGGCTGCTCAGGCGGATCCTACGGCAGTGCCCAGCCTGCCGATCGGGTCTCCGGTCTCTTCGACGGCGTTCTCATCAGTTGCACGTTCCCCGACCCGCTCTCCATCGCGCTATCCGGGTCCGATGGACATCTCTTGAGCCACTACTGGAGCGAGACGGATCCGCACGGCTTCACGGACGAGCAGAAGGTCGCCGTCACGGGATACAAGGGCATGCGCGCGTTCATGGACGCGGCGAACCAGGCCGGCCGGACGGACCCGGTCCCTGGGCGGGTCGACGTGGAGGGCTACCGCTCGGCGGCATGGAATTCGGTCGTGCCTGAGGCGATCCGCTACCACCCGACTGATAACCCCGATGGTGCCCGACCGACCGTGTACGACGTAGCGGCGAACATCTACGGCTCGGACCCGGCAACCGGCTTCGCGCTGCGGCCCTTCGACAACGTGGGCGTCCAGTACGGACTGGGTGCAATGAACTCTGGCGTCATCTCGGTGAACCAGTTCCTCGACCTGAACGAGGGCGTCGGCGGTTACGACCAAGACGCGAACTACGTTTCGGGGCGGAGTGAGGGAGACCCTGGGGCCATGGAGCGGGCGTACCGCTCTGGCCTCCAGACCGTGGGGAACGGAGGCTTGGCATCGATTCCGGTGTTCGACTTCACGGGCATCTATAACGACGACGGCGGCTATCACTACCAGTGGTTTCACTTCGCCCTGCGCGAACGCATGCTTGCAGCAAACGGGGGCACGGAGAACCACGTCATGTGGCGCGGCAACCCTGTGCCGTTCCAGCCGACCTGGGACGCCTTCGTCGACTGGGTGTCGGCTTATGTGTCCGACCAAGGGCCCGGGTCGCAACGTGAGAAGGTGATCCGGAACCGGCCGCCCGAAGCCGTGGACGGGTGCTGGAGCGACGATGCGACGTTCGTCCAGGAAGTGCAGACCCTCGGCCGAGAGGGGACGACGGCGTGCAACGCTCTCTTCCCGTCCTGGACCTTTCCCCGGCACGTAGCTGGAGGGCCGCTCGCGGCGAACGTGCTCAAGTGTGCGCTCGAGCAACCCTCCCGGGATGCCTATTCCGTAGCGTTTTCGGACGATCAGTGGCTACGCCTCCAGGCCATCTTCCCTGACGGTGTCTGCGACTGGTCTGCGCGAGGCGTGGGGCAGGTCGGGGTGACCGTCGACGGCTCGTTCGGTCCGTCCCCGGCGAATCGCATCGGATGATGCGGTAAGGTCACGGGCCCCTACTGCTTCACTACGCCGAAATTCACCTGTGTGTTGCTGTAGTTCGTGAAGGTGAGTGTGATGGTCCAAGCGCCTGCCATGCCGGCCGGCGAGCTCACGGGCTCACCGCTGCTGGCCAACGCGCCCGAGTAGACCTGGGCGCCGGCCCCGTCTCTTACAGTAACGGTCGCCGTGCCGGTCGCTCCGGCGTCGGACGCAT
>JAOTVA010000185.1 GCA_029863645.1 Gemmatimonadota bacterium | reverse complement strand
CTCAGCGATGGTCAGCGCCGCCGAGATCGTCTCCAGATCGCGCATCTCACCGACCAGGATGACATCCGGGTCCTGACGCAGCGCGTACTTGAGGGCGGCCGTAAAGCTTTGAGTGTCTGCGCCCACCTCGCGCTGGTTGATCATGCAGCCCTGGTGGCGATGGATGAATTCGATGGGGTCCTCGATGGTGATGATGTGACCCTTTCGCTCCCGGTTCACCTTGTCGACCATCGCAGCCAGCGTGGTGGACTTGCCGGATCCGGTCGGTCCCGTCACCAGGACGAGCCCGCGGGGACGGTCCGACAGCGTGTTGACGATGGGGGGCAGCCCCAGCTTTTCGACCGAGACGATCTCGTAGGGGATCTGCCTGATCGCCATCGCTACGCAGCCCCGCTGCTTGTACACGTTGCCACGGAAGCGCGACAAGTTCTGGACGCCAAACGAGAAGTCGAGCTCGTCTTCGGTCTCGAAACGCTTCTTCTGGTTGTCCGTCAGAATGGAGTACGCGAGCTGGAGCGTGTCCTTCGGGGCCAACACCTGAGCAGACCGAGAGTTCGTGAGGTCCCCGTCGATCCGAACCTTGGGCGGATTTCCGACCGTGATGTGAAGATCGGACGCACCCCGCTGAATCATCTCCTGAAGCAGGACGCGTAGGCTCAGCTCCTGCTTCGGAGGTGCTGGGACAGCTGGTGCGGCCGGGTCGCTCATGCTCGATCCCTATCTTGGATGTTGAACCGATCGCTCAGTCGGCGACGGTCGTTTCCTTGATCACTTCTTCCATGCTGGTGATGCCGCGTTCGACCTTCTTCAGTCCATCCTCACGGAGCGTCAGCATGCCCTCGGACTGAGCCAAGTCGCGCAGCTCATCCGTGCCCATCTCGGCCATGATCGCCTTCCGCAACGGGCTCGACATGATCATCACCTCGTAAAATCCGCAGCGGCCCTTGTATCCACTTCCGCCGCACTGATCGCAGCCTTCACCCTTGTAGAGCGTGTTGGCGGACACCCAATCGAGGTCGACCTTGGCCGACTTGAAGTACTCCTCGGTGTAGGTCGCCTCGACCTTGCAGTTCTTGCAGATCCGGCGGGCCAACCGCTGCGCAGAAAGCAGGTTCAGGGCAGAGGCCACGTTGAACGGCTCAAGACCCATGTCGATGAGACGGGTGATGGTGCCCGGACAGTCGTTGGTGTGGAGCGTCGACATCACCAAGTGACCGGTGAGCGCGGCCTTGATCGCGATACCGCCCGTGGACAGGTCACGAATCTCACCGACCATGATGATGTTCGGGTCCTGACGCAGGAACGCCTTCAGGGCGGCCGGAAAGTCCATGCCGATCTCGGCCCGGACCAGGACCTGATTGATGCCGTGGAGGTTGTACTCGACCGGGTCCTCGGCGGTCATGATGTTCGTGTCGATCGTGTTGATCTGGGAAAGCGCCGAGTAGAGCGTGGTCGTCTTTCCAGAACCGGTCGGGCCCGTCACGAGGACCATGCCGTAGGGCTGCTCAATAGCCCACATGAAGTCCCTCTCGGCCTTCGGCTCGAACCCGAACTTGGTCAGATCGAAGGTCAGGTTGCCCTTGTCGAGAATACGGAGCACGATCTTCTCGCCGAAGATCACCGGCAGGGTCGACACACGGAAGTCGACCACCTTGTTCCTCAGCTTGAGTTT
This sequence comes from Gemmatimonadota bacterium, assembly GCA_029863645.1. Taxonomy (GTDB): domain Bacteria; phylum Gemmatimonadota; class Gemmatimonadetes; order Longimicrobiales; family Gaopeijiaceae; genus UBA2982. The sequence continues at coordinate 3,907 of JAOTVA010000185.1, read as the reverse complement.
GATGCGCCCGTCCTGAGGCACGCGCCGTTCCGCGATATTCAGGTCCGCGAGAATCTTGATGCGCGAGGTGAGGGCCGCCTTCATCTTCATGGGCGGCTTCATGATCTCCTGGAGCGCGCCGTCGATCCGGTAGCGCACTCGGATCTCCTTCTCGTACGGCTCGATATGGATGTCGGAGACGCCCTTGTAGACGGCATCGGTCAACAACCCATTGATGAACTTCACTACAGGAGCCGAATCCACTTCTGCCGCGAGCGCCGAGTAGTCGTCGTCGGCGTCCTCCTCGATGACCTCGACATCCAGGTCGCCCCATTCGTCCATCAGGTCCATCATCTGGCTGTCGTCGCCACTGCCCCCGTAATAGTTCTCGAGGTGCTTGCGGAGCGTGTACTCGCCCACGATGACCGGCTCGATCTCGAGCTTCGAGATGAACTTCAGGTCGTCGATTGCGGAGAAGTCGGTCGGGTTGGTCATCGCGACAGTGAGCATCCGGCCCACCCGCCGTAGCGGCAGGACGAGATGCTTTTGCGCCACATTCGCCGGGATGAGCTTCAGGATCTTCGCGTCGACGGTGACCTTGTCGAGATCGACGGCCGGGACGCGGTACTGCCTGGCCAACATCCGCGTGAGCTCTTCTTCGGCGACAAAGCCGAGGTGCACCAAACTGTACCCGATGCGGTAGCCGGACGTCTTGGCCTCTGCCAGCCCCTCTTTGAGCTGCTGCTCGGTTATGAGGCCTTCCTTGACGAAGAGATCGCCAAGGCGGATCTCTTGAGCGACTTTTGCAGCCATCGGCCGGGCGTCTCGATGAGGGTTCTTCGCGGCGCTGCCACGCCGGACTCGCCTACAGAATAGGGTTGTGGGCGGTAAGTCTACAAGTTTCGCCTCATGGGCCCCTCCGAAGGGTCCCAAGCCACGCTTGACGCGGCGGCCGTTGCTAGCGTCGCACGGACACGTGGGGGCGCAGTTTCTCCAGGGTGGCGGGGCCGATTCCTCTGACCCGGGCGAGGTCCTCGAGCGAGGTAAACGCTTGTTCCCCGCGGGCCGACACGATCCGCGCAGCGATGGCGGGGCCAATGCCCGGCAAGGTCATCAACTCCTCGAGATCGGCCCGGTTCGGGTCTACGGGGCCTCGAGAGGCGCGACTGGCCGTACGTCCGATCTCGCGGGCGCGCTGTGGCGGAGTATCCGTGAAGGAGAGGAGAGACCGAAGCCTGTCCAGCGTCGCCGGACCGATGCCGCGTACGGCCGTGAGGTCCTCCGGGCTCCGGAAGACAGTTCCGCCCTCCCGGGCGGCGACGATGGCCCGCGCCGTCGACGGGCCGACCCCTGGCAGCCGGTCGAGCTCGACCTCGTCCGCCCGGTTCGGGTCGATACGCTCGCCTTCAGCCAACCGCGTATTTCGGCGCGCGTCGGCCGCCGTGGCCTCCCGACTCTCCGCGAGTAGTTCTGGGAGGATCGTCGCGTCCCCGGGGCCGACCGGGTTCCCCTGCTGGCCCCATCCCCACCGCACGATACTGAGGACGACCAGCAAGGCCACGGCGCGTCTGAGCGCCCGCGTTTCAGCGTGGTGCATGACGAAGTTTGGGGCGGTGCGCGCTGCGACCCCATGCCGAAAACGGCCGCCTAGCCCAGTGGGAGCGCTCCACCCGTGAAGTTGAGCTGACCGAACACCCCTACCTGGAACTGGGTGGAGCCAGTTCGTTGTCCGACGAAGGACTGGCGGTCGTCAAAGCTGACCTGCATCCCGACCGCAAAACCACGGACGCTCGTGTCGAGCGAGACGTTCAGGCTTCGCCCAATTTGATCGAGGTACGCGACACACTCGGTTCCGGCCGTGGTGTTCCTGCAGGTCCGCTCGGAAGTGAACGCCGCTAGCACGGAGACGCTGATGGGCCGGTCCAGCCGACTCGCAAGCCACCCAGGGGGCAGGAGCTGACTCCGGACCGACACGCGATGGCTGCGCTCTTCCCTCTCGGTCTCACCCGTCGGATCATCACCCCGACCGACCCTTGTGGCACCCTGGTACGTGGTCACGAGGTTGCGGATCCACTGGACGGAGACGTCGACCGGAATGCGGATGTCGTCGTCGATCCGTCTTTGGTCGACCCCGGCGCCGAACTGAATCGTCCTCAACGTCCGGACGATTCCCGAGGAGATATTGATCGCCCGGATCCCGGTCAGGGCCGGCGGGGACAGCGTCGGTAGGCTCGCCTGAATTTCGGGCCAGCTCCGCAGCGTGGTCTTGCGACCGCTGCGGGTGTCCACGGTGACCCCGTCCGCCTTCTCATATCCGACCTGGATCCCCCCGCCCCCTGGGAGGCTCAAGCCCGAGCCGAGTCGCCAGGACACGCGGTCGGTGACGGAGGCGGCGGTGTCCGACCCCAAGACCCGGAACGACTCGGCGTGCACCAACCCGAATTGGTATCCGAGGCCGGGATCGACAGGGTCGCGGTTGAATCGCGAGGTGACACCGTCCTGATAGGTCACCGAAAGGGGGCGCACTGCGCTCATGACCTTCTGCACGGTCGGAGCGCCAATCCCATCATCGGCAGAGGGCTGCCCATAGATGGACAGCGCCAATCTGCTGGGGTCGAGGGCAACGGTTGCAGACCAATCTCTCTGGCCGCGCGCACTACGCTCGAGTGTGAGGGTCGTGTCCGCGCCCACGGCCCGACGTTCGACGAAGTTGGAGTTGCGCTCGGACTGGTACACGGTGGTCCAGTCGAAGTCGTTCCTGATCCAGGGGATGATGTTGGGCCTATATGCGAGCCGTGTCCGGAGGGTGCGGTTGGTCTCCCAGCCTAGGTCGAGGCCGGCCGGGTCGGCTCGCTCAGCACGCAACAGCTCCTGCACGTCCAAGTCGGCGACCGCCTCCTCAGGCGGCAGAAGGTCCCGCACGGTGAGGACGGCAACATCCGCCGTCAGCGAGGTGAGCGGCCGAAGCCGTACGTCGGCCACGCTTTGCACGGACTCCCGAGGAATGATGGTCGCGATCGCAGCACTGTCACCTGGCAGCTGTACGATCCCCTCGAAGCGGAAGATCCGACTGTCCTGCCGATAGTAGTTGCTCCCGAGTGACACTCTCTCGGGCGTGAGGCGGAGGCGCGCATTCGCGATGCCGTCTTCCAGAAAGCCCGGTAGGATCGCGCGCACGAAACCGTCCGCGAAGTCGGGCACGATGTCGACCTCTGTAGCGTCGGGCTCACGGACCCAACCCACGCCGGCGTCGAAGGCGTTCGAATCGTGTCGGGTCGTCACAGTGGAGCCGTCGGACGTCGTAAAGGCCGCGTTCGCATCGAGCCCATCGACGAAGAAGCCGACCCAAGGGTTCGCGGTCTCGGTGCGCTTGCGCACCGCGACCCCCACACGTGTCCGATGCTCTTCGGTGGGTCTCAAGGCCCCCAGACGGTCCGCCCGTACGTCCGAGGCCGCGAGGAACCGTGGAGCTTGGCTCGTCCGGCCGAGCTCTAGCGTGACCGGGAGCTCGAGGCCCCACTCAGCCGGCATCCAGTGGTCCGCGGCGAGCGTTGAAGAGAAGTTGAGCGCTCGGTCGCTTTGATACGTAGGATCGTCCCGGAGCTGCCGGAAGAAGGCTCCCCGGTTGGTCACGCTGAGCCGCGACATGAGCACACCTGATGCGTCGAGCTCGACGTCAAACGAGCTCGCCAAGCCGGGGTCGCGGACCGGGTCCCCCAGCCGAAGTTCATCGATCCAGATCTCACCGCTGCTGGCGATGGTCCCTCCGTTCCACACGCCCATCGAGAGCTCCCGCACGGCGGCCAGGTTCGGCGCCCGACCACGGTCCTTGAGGACTACCGCGTAGGTGGAATCGATGGACCACACTTCAACGGGGGCGTCGCCCGGTCCGGCGCCGGTCTCAGCTAGCAGGGTCTCGGCTCTCAGG
>JAOTVA010000184.1 GCA_029863645.1 Gemmatimonadota bacterium | reverse complement strand
ATCGAGCGCCGGACCCGACGCGGTCGGTCATTCTTCGGATGTTCGCGGTATCCCGAGTGTGATTTCTCGACCTGGCACCGACCGGTTCCGGATGTCTGTCCGTCGTGTGGCAACGTCGGGGCGGAGCAGCGGGTTTCCAAGGCGCGGGGGGAGTACCGCCGGTGCCTCAAGTGCGAGGACGAGTTCGAGGTCGAGGGCGCGACGGCCGAGTCGATAGCGGAGTGAAGGCGACCGTTGTCGGTGGCGGACTCGCAGGATGCGAGGCCGCCTGGGCGCTCGCCGAGCGGGGGATTCGCGTCACGCTGCACGAGATGCGCCCCGAGCGGAAGACGCCGGCTCACCAGACCGACCGGCTCGCCGAGATCGTCTGTAGCAACACCTTCAAATCCCTCGATCACACCAACGCCCACGGGCTCCTCAAGGCGGAGCTCCGCGTGTTGGGCTCGCTCCTGCTGACCGTGGCGGACGGCGCCCGCATTCCCGGTGGGACGGCACTCACCGTGGACCGAGACGTGTTCAGTGCCGAGGTTACGGCGCGCATCGAGGCACACCCCAGCATCCTGGTTCGGCGGGAAGAGATCCACACCGTACCGTCGTCCGCGATCGTCGCCACCGGCCCGCTCACCTCCGATGCTCTGGCGCACGCCATCCGGGACAGGTTAGGGCTGGACGGACTTGCCTTCTACGACGCCATCGCGCCCATCGTGAGCGACGAGTCGATCGATCACGATCGGCTCTTTCGCGCCTCCCGATACGGGAAGGGCGACGGCGACGACTTCCTCAACGTGCCCCTCAGCGCCGAGCAGTATGGGGCCTTCGTCGAGGCGCTCCTCGAGGCGGATCAGCACGTGGGGCATGCGTTCGACGACGCGCCCTACTTCGAGGGGTGCCTGCCGGTGGAGGAGATGGCGCGCCGTGGACCAGAGACGTTGCGGTTTGGCCCGCTCAAGCCGGTGGGGCTGCCAAATCCGCATACCGGGCGCGAACCCTACGCGGTGGTTCAGCTACGGCGTGAGGATCGTGCGGGCCAGATGTGGAATCTGGTGGGGTTCCAAACCCGGATCAGGATTCCGGACCAGAAACGGGTGTTCCGGTCTCTTCCGGGTCTCGAGGCGGCCGAGTTCTATCGTTTCGGGAGCATTCACCGCAACACGTATCTCAACTCTCCAGCGGCGCTCTCGGCACACCTGGCGCTTCCCGACGATCCCCTGACGCTGTTCGCGGGCCAATTGGTAGGCGTCGAGGGATACACGGAGTCGCTGGGGACCGGGCTCCTGGCCGGGATCAACCTTGCCCGGCTGCTGCGCGGCGAACAGCCCGTCATTCCTCCGCGCGAGACCATGTTGGGCGCGCTCATGGAATACGTGCACCACGCTGATCCCCGCCGATTCCAGCCGATGAATGCCAATTTCGGACTGCTTCCGCCGCTCGGCCAGACCGTACGGGACAAACGTCGCAAGCGTGAGGCGCTCGCGGAACGGGCGCTCGCGGCGATGCAGAGGTTCGTCCACGACCACGTCGCGGTCACCGTCTGATGTCCCCGCAGGGATCCGGCGACGCCGCGCTGCGGGATGAGATCACCGAGTTCATCGTCTTCCTCGCAAGAGAGCGCAACGACTCACCCCACACGGTCCGCGCGTACCGCCGCGACCTGGCAGCCTTCCAGGCGTTCTGCGACGAGTACCACGGCGGCGCGTCATGGTCATGGCAGTCGCTGGATCGGCTGACACTCCGGTCGTTCATGGGCGAGCTCGACCGCCGTGGGTTGTCGAAGCGTTCTATTGGTCGTGCAGTCTCGGTGATCCGGACTTTCTACCGTTTCCTTGGCAACCGATTCGGAGTGGACGGCAGTCCCGCCAAAAGCGTTCGGATTCCGAAGACCGATCGGCGGCTACCGGCAGTACTGGATCGGGCGCAGGTGGACGTGATGTTCGCCTACGCCGAATCGCTCGCGGAGCGCGGGGAGTTCATGGCGACGCGCGATCTCGTGATCTTGGAGCTGTTCTACGCGACCGGGATGCGGCTCGCCGAGTTGGCCGGGCTCAACGTGGCCGATGTGGACGTGATCTCCGAGCAGGTCAAGCTTCGGGGAAAGGGACGCAAGGAACGTATCGTCCCGTTTGGCAGCCACGCGGCGCGCGCCCTGCAGCGGTACCTGGCCGAGCGAGAGGTCCTGCTGGCCGGTGGCCGCCTGGCGCGAGCCGACGCGCGCGCCCTCATTTTGTCGCGGCGTCGACGCCGCCTGTCGGCGCGTGGCATCCAACGAATCGTGAAGCGATTCCTGGATGGTCTGGATGAGAGCGTGGGGTTCAAAGTGCACACGCTGCGCCATTCATTTGCCACCCATCTGCTGGATGCGGGCGCCGATCTTCGGGCGGTGCAGGAGCTGCTCGGTCATGCTTCACTGAGCGCGACGCAGGTATATACTCATACCAGTGTTGCCCGGCTCAAGAAGGTGTACCAGCAGGCCCATCCGCGGGCGTAGCGGGAGAACGGCCTCCGGCCATACGCCGCTGAGGCCCATGCAGGACGGACACACACGTCCGTCGAACGGAAGGACCATGACAAACGGACGGACATGGCTCCACGCGACCACCATCCTGTGCGTTCGCAAGGACGGCGGGGTCGCCATGGGCGGCGATGGCCAGGTCACCGTGGGGGATACGGTGATGAAGGCGAACGCCAACAAGGTGCGCACGCTGAGCGGCGGCAAGGTGGTGGCCGGATTTGCGGGGGCGGCGGCCGACGCGTTCACGCTGTTCGAGAAGTTCGAGGAGAAGCTCGAGCGGTTCCCCGGCAATCTGTCGCGCGCGGCTGTCGAGTTGGCAAAAGACTGGCGTAGCGACCGTGTGCTGCGGCGGCTCGAGGCGCTGTTGGCCGTCGCCAACCGGCAGCACGGCTACGTGATCAGCGGCAGCGGCGAACTCATCGAGCCCGATGACGGCATGCTGGCAATTGGCAGCGGCGGCAACTACGCACTCGCCGCGGCGCGGGCGCTCGTCGACACGCCGAATCTATCGGCGCGTGACGTGGTCCAGCGCAGCCTCGAGATCGCCGCGGACATCTGTGTCTTCACCAATCGCAACATCTCGATCGTCACGCTCGACGACGAGAAGGCCGGCCGCTCGTGACCGGAGAACCGCGGACGGAGGACAAGCTCCGGGCACAGGACACTGGTCCCGAGCCGGTACCGTGGCTCGAGGAACTGCCGCCGCGGCAGATCGTTGCCGAACTCGATCGGTACATCGTTGGGCAACGGGACGCCAAGCGCGCAGTGGCGATCGCCATCCGCAACCGGTGGCGCCGGCAGCAGGCGCCCGAGGCCATTCGCGACGAGATCCTTCCCAATAACATCATCATGATCGGCCCCACCGGCGTCGGGAAGACGGAGATTGCACGGCGGCTCGCACGCCTGGCGGGTGCGCCCTTCATCAAGGTCGAGGCTTCGAAGTTCACCGAGGTCGGTTATGTCGGCCGGGACGTGGAGTCGATGGTCCGAGACCTGGTCGACGCCTCGATCAACATGGTGCGGGGCGAGCGGGAGGAGGATGTCTACCCGTCGGCGGAAAGGCGGGCCGAAGAGCGCTTGTTGGATCTGCTGCTGCCGACACCGGCCAAGAAGCCCCAGGATCGGGTCCTCAAAGTGAAGCCCGATTCTGAACCAGGCTCGGAGGCCGAGACGCCCGGCACGCGGTTCATCGTCTCGGCGGGTGGAGAGGTGCGGACCCAGGAGGACGAGGACGCGTCCGGCGACGCTGAAGAACGGCGCGCGCGGACCCGCGAGAAGCTCCAGAAGCTGCTCAAGGATGGCAAGCTCGAGGATCGCGAGTTGGAGATCGAGGTGTCGCAGTCGGCCATTCCCACCCTCGAGTTCATGCCGTTTCAGCCCGGCATGGAGGGCGCTGACATCAACTTCACGGAGATGCTGCAGGACATGCTTCCCAAGCGCTCCAAGCGGCGCACCGTGAAGGTCTCCGAGGCACGGCGCATCCTGGTGGACGAGGAGCTGCGTAAGCTCGTCGACATGGACGATGTGGTGAACGAGGCACTCGATCGGGTCGAGAACCACGGGCTCATCTTCATCGACGAGTTGGACAAGATCGCTGGGGAGCGCGCGCAGGCGGGACCGGACGTATCGCGAGAGGGCGTACAGCGGGACCTGTTGCCGATCGTCGAGGGCTCGACGGTGCAGACCCGTTACGGGTACGTGCGCACCGACCACATCCTCTTCATCGCCGCCGGCGCGTTCCACGTGGCCAAACCCTCCGATCTCATTCCGGAGCTGCAAGGCCGCTTCCCAATTCGGACTGAGCTGTCGCCGCTCACCGAAGACGACTTCGTCCGGATCATCACGGAGCCCGAGAACTCGCTCATCAAGCAGTACCAGGCGCTCTGCGCGGCCGAGGGCGCAGACCTCCAGTTCACCGACGACGGCATTCGCGAGATAGCCCGCATCGCGACGATCATGAACGAGCGCACCGAGAACATCGGGGCACGCCGGCTGCACACGGTCATGACGACCCTATTGGAAGACGTGCTGTTCGATTTGCCGGAGGTGGCCGACAAGCGGATCGGTTTCGATGCCGGCATCGTTCGGGAGCGGCTCATGCGCATCGTCGAAGACGAGGACCTGCGCAAGTACATCCTGTAGGGCGCTGGCCGGATTCATCTCCTTCCGCGATCTGGCTTTACACTCGACCTACGGGCCGCTACAATCCTTCTTGCCGACTGTCATTTTGACTCACTTCCTGGTGAAGCATGCCGAAACGTGACTTCCTGCAAATCCCCGATCTGACGGCCGACGGGATCGACGGCCTGCTCGAGCTCGCGGGAAGAATGAAGGCTGGGTCGTACCGTGAGCGTCCGCTGGTGGGAAAGACACTGGCGATGGTGTTTGCCAAGAGCAGTACGCGCACGCGCGTGTCCTTTGAGGTCGGTGCGTATCAGCTCGGCGGTCACGCACTGTTCTTGTCGAGCCGCGATCTGCAGATCGGTCGGGGTGAGCCCATCAAGGACACGGCCCGGGTGCTGTCACGATACGTCGATGGCATCATGATTCGGACGTTCGCGCACGCTGATGTCGTGGAGTTGGCGCGACACGCGACGGTGCCGGTGATCAACGGGCTCACCGATTTCCTCCATCCCTGTCAGATTCTGGCTGACGTCATGACCATGCGCGAGGCGTTTGGTGACTGGCAGGGGAAAGTCGTGGCATGGATCGGCGATGGGAACAACGTGGCCAACTCCTGGCTCCATGCCGCTGGCGTTCTGGGCTTCGAGCTTCGGTTGGCGTGCCCGGAGGGATACGAGCCGGACCGCGAGGTATTCGAGCGCGCTAAGCGCACTGCCAAGGTGTCAGTCTACGAGGATCCCGAGGACGCCGTTCGCGGGGCCCACGTGGTCAACACCGATGTCTGGGCGTCGATGGGTCAGGAAGCAGAGGCGGATGCCCGCATGCTCGCGTTTAAGGGCTACAACGTGGATGCGCATCTGATGTCGCTCGCCTCCCCCGATGCCATCTTTCTGCATTGCTTGCCGGCACATCGGGGTGAGGAGGTGAGCGACGACGTGATCGAAGGGCCACAGTCACGGGTTTTCGATCAAGCGGAAAACCGA
>JAOTVA010000182.1 GCA_029863645.1 Gemmatimonadota bacterium | reverse complement strand
CTCGGACCCTGAAGGCCCTCGTTTGGCCCCCGGGCGGACTCACCCTGTCTTGGGTGGCCGGTCGCCGGTCTCGGTTCGTGAGCCCCTTCAGGCTCTACCTCGTCGCCGCGCTCGTCTTCTTTTTCGCATGGCCACGGACTCTCCTCAGGGGTTTACTCGAGGCGTTCACCCGAGGATTCGTTGAAGGAGAGGGGTCGACAGCCGCTGCCGAGGTCGACGAAAGCGTCGCCGTGGGGGCGGAGACTGTCGTAGATGCGCTGCCAGGAATGACCATCGTCTTCCTCGTGCCGGTGTTTGCTATTCTGCTCCATCTGACCAATCGGCGGCGGATGCCACTTGTGGGTGACGTTGTTGCTGCCATTCACGTCCACGTGATCGTGTTCTTGGTGGCTGTGCTCACAGTGCCCTTTCAGACTTTGGGTGGAGCCTGGGAAAGCGTTGGCGGCGTGCTGTTCCTGGCGACTGCGGGTGGGTACACCTGGGCCGAGGTGGCGCGGGTCTACGCCTTGGGCGCCCTTCACTCGCTCGTCCGCACCACGCTTGTCCTCGGCCTGTACCTGCTCGCGTCCGCCTTCCTCATCGGCATCGGACTGGCGGTAGTGCTAGCCTAGATGCGGGGCACTCTAACATGGAATTGCTGCTGTCCGCGAAGGCTGCTGCGCATCTCTGGTAACGCCTGTGGTTTGCTCCCCATGCGGATGCGGCAGCAGAATTCCGGGACGTTAGGCCGCACCCCTGCCCTTGAATCTCAGATGGTTAAGCCTCAGATCATTCCGTGGTCACGCTTCATCGGCGAGTTCTTCGTGATCGTCCTCGGTGTACTTGCCGCGCTGGCCGTCGATTCTTGGCGGGACCGCCAGCAGGAAGCCGCTCTCGGTCAGGCTTATCTGGGCGGCCTCCTTAGGGACCTCAGCGCCGACAGCGCCCTGTTCGCCAGCACAGGAGAGAACCTACGGCGGAAGCAGGCCAGCCTCGACGTCTTGCTCGAGGTCTCTTGGGGGAGCGTCGACATTGGGCCCGATAGCGCCGGACTACTTCTGCTTCCGAGTGCAGTGCTAGGATGGCGGATGCCGGGGCCTCAGGTTGCCGCCTACGAGGAATTAGAGAGCACCGGTGCCTTCCGACTCATCTCGGATCCGGATTTGCGCTCACAGATCGTCCTCTATTATGAGGATTGGGAGCGTCAGTTGGAGCGTCTGGACCGGCATCGGTCGACGTATCCAGACGCCATCTATGCTCTTGCCCCTCCCGCGGTGCTCAAAGGCGGAGATCCGGTCGGTAGAGAGGCTGCAGACCTCATGAGTCGACTGCGCACGCGGGCAATGCGGGATCAGCTCAACCATGAGGCCAACTACACTTGGCTTCTCGCCGAGCGGCACGCCATCGCTCAGGAACGGCTGGCAACACTCCTGCAGCGGATTCGCCAGGAAATCCGCTAGCTGCCGGTGCGGCCTAACAAGCGATTGCTACTGACGCCGAAGAGCTAGTGGGTACGCGCTCCGCGCTTGCGGGGGTGCGGGCGGCGCAGCAGAATCGCGAGACGTTAGAGTGCGCGTCTGGCTGCCCGGGATCTTGCGCGCGCGGTGCATGTAGTACATTGTACGACATGAAGACTGCAGCCGTAACTATCCGCTTGGATCCGAAGCTAGAGGAACTCCTCGACGAGGTGTGCCGTGAAACGGGCCAATCACGCAGTGAGGTAGTGCGCGAGGCGCTTAGGCGTCAGCTAACGCTGCGACTCTTCGAAGAGGCCCGGAGGAAGGTGATTCCATTCGCGGAGGCCCAGGGAATCTACACTGACGAGGACGTCTTCAGACTCATGTCGTGATCCGGGTCTGCCTAGACTCCAACGTTCTCGTCGCGGCCTTCGCGGCGCGAGGTCTTTGCTCCGATCTCTTGGCACATGTGTTGAGCGAACAGCACTTGGTTGTTCCCGAGACGGCGCGCGAAGAGACGCTTCGAGTGTTGTCGAAGAAGTTCAAGCTGTCGCCCGAGGCTATCGACTCGGTAACGGCGGTGCTCGACCGCTGTGAACGAGCTCCGATATCAGCCGAGCCAAGCCCGATCCCGGTGCGGGACCCCGACGACGAGCGGATTCTGGCCGACGCCTTGGGGGCAGGGGTCCAGATACTGATCAGTGGGGACAAGGACCTACTCGAGATAGCCGAAGGCTCGCCAATTCCAATCTTGTCGCCTCGCGCGTTCATGATGCTGACTCGCGGCGGCGCACTCTAACAAGGAATTGCTGCTGTCCGCGAAGGCTTTGAGGCCACCTCTGGTAACGCCTGTGGTTTGCGAAGCGTGCAGGTGCGGCAGCAGAATCGCGAGACGTTAGGACGCCCACAAACTCAATTGCTGATGACGGAGCATCTTGGTTCGCGGGAGGACACACGGCGTGAGGAACTTGTGCTCCTCGTCCACGGGAATGGGAGCTCTCCCAAGGAGCTGAAGGACCTCCGCCACCTAATCGAAAAAACCCGTCCCGGTGCCCACGTGGAATGCCCTCGACTTCAGACCGGCCTCTTCTCCACGGCGGACCCAGATACCATTGCGGTTCGTCTCGTTGAGCGCCTTGACGAGTTATGGGAGAAGCAAGCCGCGTCAGGGCATCCGCCTTATTCCCGGATCACGCTCATCGGGCACAGTGGCGGGGCCTTGCTGGCGCGGAAGGTCTACGTCCTAGCATGCGGAGAGAACGACGATGCACCACTAGGTGCGGGGGCGTCACGCGAACCGCGGGAATGGGCGTCCCGAGTTGATCGGGTCATCCTGGTGGCGGGAATGAATCGTGGCTGGTCCTTCAGCCCCCACCTCTCGCTGCGACGAGCTCTGCTTTCGCGACTTGGAGCCGTACTCGGAGGGCTTCGTGTCGCACCCACCCACAAGCGGCTGCTGATCTTTCAAATCCGTCGTGGGGCTCCGTTCATAACTCAACTTCGAATCCAGTGGCTCTCACTCCGCCGGCACGCGCTCAGCAAGGGAGGAGTTGGCCGGGCTCTTACCATCCAGCTCCTGGGGTCGGTCGACGACATGGTGTCGCCCGAGGACAACATCGATCTCCTTGCTGGACAGGATTTCATTTACCTCGACGTACCCGCGTCAGGTCACCGTGACGTTGTCCGTGTCGCGGACACGGCTCAAGGGCCTGGACGCTCAGAAGTGTTTCGTGCCGCCCTGAGCTCTCCGCAAGAAGAGCTTGAGGCAAGATCCCTCCTGCCCGCAGATATGTTACCTGCGGCTCCGGACGAAACGGTTTCTGACGTGATCTTCGTCGTACACGGGATCCGGGACGAGGGATTCTGGACGCAGCATGTCGCGCGGAAAGTGGTCCAACGGGGCAAGGAGGCCGGCAGACGTTTCCGGACGGAGACGTCGAGCTACGGATACTTCCCCATGTTGCCGTTTGTGCTACCCTGGACCCGCCGCGCGAAGGTGGAGTGGCTAATGGACCGGTATACGGAGAATCTCGCGCTGTATCCAAAGGCTGAGTTCTCGTTCGTCGGCCACAGCAACGGCACTTATCTCCTTTCGCGAGCGCTCAAGGATTATCCGTCGTGCCGCTTCAAGCATGTGGTATTCGCGGGGAGCGTGGTGCACCCGAATTACGACTGGATGGCGGTTGTCGAGGAAGGAAGAGTATCCCGCATTCTGAATTTTGTGGCCTCTAGCGACTGGGTGGTAGCACTCTTTCCGAAGGGCTTCTCCCGTTGGGGCTCGAAGGATCTGGGCGGTGCAGGACATGATGGATTCGCGCAAGAGGGGCCCGTGACCAACATCCGCTACGTGAAGGGCGGCCACTCTGCTGCTGTCAAGGAAGACTATTGGGACACGATCGCGCGCTTCGTCGTCGACGGTACCCAAGGCACAGAATTGCCGCGTCAAACTGGTAGCCTAGCCGCCTATGCGTGGTTGCTTGGTGTCCTCTCCTTCCTTGTCTGGCCGCTGCTGGTTGTGCTCATCATCTTGGTCTCGGCATACGCGTTGTTGCAGGGTGTAGAGCAATGGTGGGGCCAGGGCCTTGCGTTCATCGGCTGGGCCGTCTTGTTGTGGCGCCTGGTCACGAGGCTCTAGGACCTAGAAAGATTCCGCAGGGGCTAGCTAACAAGCGATTGCTACTGACGCCGAAGAAGGTGTAGGTAAGCGCTTCGCGCTTGTGGGCGTGCGGGCGGCGCAGCAGAATCGCGAGACGTTAGGAGGCCTTGGGAATTCGTGATGGATGCGTCGGCAGCATCTGGGCCTTTGAATCGACCCGACGCCGCGCTAAACCGCTAACTGATGCGAAGGCGCGACTCCACAAGCGAAAGCAGCGCATCAACATGTTTCGACAATCTCTCCCCGTCGTCCCGCTGACTCCCCCAGTAGACCCACTTCGCCCTCGCGACGCCAACCAGGACGGAATCAGATCGGATTTCCTGCCATAGCGAAGAATCTGGTACCACGGCCGCAGGGTCCTGAAGGCCTCGATGGCGTCCCAGCAGTTGCATCGCGTCGCGACTCAGGTCGTCTGTGTTGCTCCAGCTGTTCTCGACGGCCGTGAGCAACCGGGCGTATTCGGCCAACGCTGCACGCAGCTCGGTGTCGCCTACCCCCGATTGAATCGCTGCGTCCACGAAGCCCGCTGCCAGCCCTCCGTAGAAGGTCCGCCTGAACATATTCGTAATAGCCAGCGAGTCGGCCGCCAGTTCGCCAACCTCTGACGGACTAAGCACCAAGAACCGCTCGAGGGCGGCCCGCCCCTCCTCGATCTGCTGCGACGCTCGGTCGAGTGTCTGGCGGTTCGAGCTGAGTTCAACGTGAAGGGCCGATAGAACCTCCCGTTCTTCCGCGAGTGTCTTTGCCCGATCCCACCAAGCGTCGACAGAGAAGGCGAGGAGTATGGAGCCGACGATCACCACTCCCTCCACCAGGAGTCTGCGCCACGCCTTACGTTCGCTCATAAACGTCCAGGTGTTAGGGCCAGTGCTCGTAACGGCACCCGTGCCCGAACCATAGCGCCAGTCCAGAGCGTGGAGCCAGCCTCGGCGTCGGCCTCCTAACAAGGAATTGCTGCAGTCGGCGCGACCTATTCGGGCAGCTCGCTGGCGCTCGCTGGCGGACTGGAGGCTGCCGCAGCAGAATTCCGAGACGTTAGGAAGAGCGTCGGCCCGAACGACTGTGAGTGAAAGTGAACACACAACGCATACTCCTCGGTGGCCTGCTTGCCGGATTGGTTATCAACGTCGGTGAGACGATCCTCAACGTTGTTGTGATCGGGGCCCAATTCCAGCGCGCCGTGAGCGCCGCGGGCGTCGCCGAGTCGTCGCAGTCGGTGCTGATCTTCTCACTCAGCGGATTCGTCTTCGGCATCGTCGCCGTTTGGATCTACGCATCCATACGGCCCCGCTTCGGTGCTGGGCCGAAAACCGCCCTCTATGCTGGCCTCGCTGTCTGGATCCTCTATTCGGGTGGCTTTGCCGCGTTCCACTTGGCTGTGCCGTTCGTCCCCGCGAGCGTCGCGTTGGCCACGCTCGGGTGGGGACTAGTCGAGGTGCCGTTGGCGACGATGCTCGGTGCCGCGGTCTACAAAGAAGTCTGACGCTGGTGCGCCACGCTCTTCCTAACAAGCGATTGCTACTGACGCCGAAGAAGGGGTAGGTACGCGCTTCGCGCTTGCGGGGGTGCGGGCGGCGCAGC
>JAOTVA010000181.1 GCA_029863645.1 Gemmatimonadota bacterium | reverse complement strand
TGAACTCCATCACGAAGTAATGGAGGTCTTCGTCCTCACGGACGCCGTGGACGTTCACGATGTTCGGGTGGCGCAGCGAAGCGACCGTCTGTGCCTCGAGTTTGAACCTCGACACCATGGCCTCGTCGGACAGCAGGTGCGGCGCGATGACCTTGATCGCGACCCGTCGGCCGAGCGCGATGTCTCGCGCGAGATAGACGGCGCCCATGGCACCGTGGCCGATGCGCTGGACGATCTCGAACTCACCCTGTGTCGCCTCGATGAGGCGCGCAGCCTGAGCATTTCGTAACGAAACGTGCGACACGACCGTGGCGTCTTCAGGGCGAGAGGCACCGCACTTCGAACAGAACCGGTCGTCGCGTCCCATGGGCGCGGAGCACTGCACGCACTGCGTGGGGTTCGTCTCCCGGATCGCGGACACGATGCCGGTGGCGGTGTCGCCGTCGACGACCGAGCTGCCGCACCCCGGGCAGAAGCTGTCGTCCTTGGCGACCAACCGACCGCAGGACTGGCAGGAAACGGTTTCAGACATCCATGACTCGGGTCAGGGAAACCGACTCAATCTTGGTAAAGCGTTCGATACTCGATGTCCAGAGGTCCTTTCACCGCGATCGGCTCCCCGAGGCGGATGAGTCCGGACCCTTGGAGCAAGACCTGGTCCCGGTGCACGAAGATCTCCCGCCCGCCTTCCGGTCGCACGTACGTCCCGTTGGTGCTGTGGTCCTCCAGGTAGAAGCGGCCCGCTCGGCAGACGACATTGGCGTGCGCGCGGGACGCCTGAGCAGACGGAACGACCAGATCGGCCTCCGCGCCGCGGCCGACCGACATCGAATTCCCTGTGTCACTCAGCAGAGTGCGCCGCTCGTCACCGAGGGCGATCTCGAGCTCGGCCTTTGGCCCCAGATCGAGCTTCGGCGCCACCACGGTCATTTGTGCGGTTTCGCCGCGCCACAGGATCTCGCAGAGGTGCAGCTGCTCCTCGCGCCCTTTGACACTGTGCACGCCGAGGCTCCGATGCGGGACCGGACCGTCCGCGGCCTCGATGGCATCCTGGGTCGTGAGGACCTGATCTGCGGCCGACAAGGCGACGACGCGGGCGGAGACGTTGACCACGTCCCCGAACAGATCGTCGCCCTCGATCACGACCGGCCCGAAATGGATGCCAACGCGGATGCCTGTCTTCATCCCGGCGACCGGCGGACGGGCATTCATGGCCCGCTGCATGTCGACCGCGGCGGCGATCCCATCCATCGCACGCTCGAACGACGACATGATCTCGTCGCCGATCGTCTTCACCACGCGGCCGTCGTTCGCCTCGGTAATCTCGGTGAGCTCCTCCAACAGCTCGCCGATGAACTTCCGGGACGCGACATCGCCGAGCGCTTCGGTGATACCGGTGCTGTTGCAGACGTCCGCGAACAGGATCGCGCGCTCAGCCATCGACTGCCTCTGCCCTCAGGGTCCTCGACTCTTCCACCAAGGTAACTGCCGTGCCCCGCAGTGAGGCATCTCTCAGGCCCAAGGGTCGGTGACCCGTCGGAACGCGTGCGGCTCGGTCCCGTGGGGCGGGCAGAGAGGAAAAGCCTGGCATCCCCGGCACGAGGTTCACAACTTCGACCCACCGTCCTGGAGCGGTGCCACCGAGTCGACGAAGTTACGGAGGAAGCGATGTCGCACCGCTTGATCGTGGGGGTCCTGGTTGCCCTCTTCGCGTTCTGGGCCGACGCCAGCGCACAAACCGCTCAGAAGTTCTCCATTCAGGCGTCCGCCTTGGGCGTGAAGCTCACCGGCATAGCCAACGAAGAGCTCGCGTTCGGTGGCGGGGGAGAGATCCAGCTCCGCTGGAATCCCAGCGCGTTCTCCATCGGCCTCGGTCTCCAGACCACGCGGCACGAGCTCAATGCCAACACCATCACGTTCAACGGTGGATTCCTCGAGCCGCGCTACGTGTTTGCGGCGCTCGGTGAGTCCGTCGGGCTCTACACCGCGGCGCGGTTGGTCGCGCTCGACGCGACATTCACCGTCGCCGGTGTCGGAGAGTTGAACGTGGACGGCACCGCGATCAGCGGTGGAGGCGGGCTCCTGATTCGACTCGGCTCCCGGGTGAACGGCGATCTCGGCGTCACCGTGGGGAAGGAGTACTACGATGGCGAGGCGGCAGAGGGACTGACCGTCGTGACTCGCCTAGGGGTGGCGATCGGGATCGGGTAGCGTGCACATAGGCGCTTGCCGATCGCGCTTGCCATAGACCGGGCCCTCAAGCGGGAACTTCCCGACAGATCGACGCGGCCAGTCCAGCTACAATCAGGAGCACAATGGACTGCAGCCGTGAGACAAGGAGGGAACGATGTCTGTCGCCAAGGTGCTCGAGCTTTCAGCCGAATCGTCGTCCAGCTTCGACGACGCCCTTCGAGAGGGGATCAAGCGCGCGTCGAAAACGGTGTCCGAAATCCGGGGCGCTTGGATCGAGAATCAGGAGGTCATCGTAGAGGGCGGTAAGATCACGAAGTACCGGGTGCACATGCGTGTGACCTTCATTCTGAAGGACGACTAGGCAAGCCGGCCTGACCAGACTGGAGTCCTCCGGAAACGTCCGGAGGGCTCCGTCGCAGGACGGCCCCACCGGTACAGGTGGACGAGTCCTAGAGCGCGGACGGGTAGGTCTCGGGCACGCCGGTCACCTCCCGCGTCGGTAGCGGACGGACCGCGCTCGTCTCATCGATCCAGATATACTCGTCGAACTGCGCGGGTAGGGCGGCCTGGAAATAGTGGCTCACGAGCTCGGACTCCGGTCGATAGATGACCCCTATCGCCCGTTCCAGGTGGGGATCGAGCAGTTCCTCGCGCAGCTCCGGCACGGCGGGATAACGAAGCGGCAGGAGGAAGTTCGCCCGGCCCGTTCCATGACAGACGTGCTCGTAGCTGTCCCGATGTGACGGCCGAACGGTCATGAACTGAACGGGGTCGCCCCAGTTGGAGGCTGCTGCGACCGTACCTCGATGGGTGCCGAAGCCGACGGTGAACGCCTCGTCCTGGTAGGCCTCCCGAACGAGTTGACCGATGTTGAGCTCCCCGCGCTGACCCATCTCCGTCGCTTGAGCGTTGCCGACGTGCGAGTTGTGGGCCCAGACGACCGCCCTGGCGTCTTCGCCTCGATGCGCCAGAGTCGCCACCAGGACCTCGAACATGTGCGTGTCTCGGAGATTCCACGATTCCCGGGAGCCGCGATACATGACTCGATAGTACCGCTCGGCCTCGCGAACGACGCTCGCGTTGCGTTCGGCGTCGAAGACCGACGCACCGTCGTCGATCTCGTACGTCACGCGCTTTTGCAGGAGGTCGGCGAGCACCGCCAGCACTTCGTCCTCACATGCCTCGAGGCGACCCGACGACACCGCCCTTCCGTACACCGCCGGATCGGACTCCCACGGTGAGAAGCACCCGTACCGGACGCGGGCGACCTCGCCGGCTTCGGGATCGACCCGGTCCAGGAAGTCCAGGACCGCGCCGATCGATGTGGACAGGCTGTACAGATCGAGCCCGTAGACCGAGACCTGACGGGCAGGAGTCCTTTGGCCTTCGTTATGACCGACGAGCCAATCGACGAAGTGTCGCGTCTCCTCGTTCCGCCACATCCACGTGGGGAAGCGGGAAAACGGGACGACGTCGGGTGGCCGCCTTGCATGAGGGCGCACGCGCGCATCGATCGACGCCACGTCCGGCCAGTCGCCCTCGATCGCCACGATGTTGAAGCCCTTCCGCTGGATGAGCTCACGAGTGATCCGCGCCCTCATTCGGTAGAACTCCGACGTCCCGTGCGTCGCCTCTCCGACCATCACGACGCGCGCCGAGCCGATTCGATCGAGGAGGGGGTCGAGATCCGCCTGCTCGAGGGCCTCGTAGGGTTCGCATCCATCGGTAATCAGGGACGTGAGTAGCGACCGGTCGGACCGCGACACCCGAAGGGCCTCGCTGGCCCGGCGGGGGACGATCGGCGCACCGTCCAGCGCCCAGCCCGCGCTTCCGATGAGCGGTACGAACTGAACGCGACCCAACGACACCTGCTCGTACTCGTGCTCTTCGAGCCTCGTGACTCGCACGAGCTCCTGGGCCCTCGCTTCGTCTCCAACCGGGATCACCAGACGACCGCCGATCGCGAGCTGTTCGAGGAGCGGCTGTGGTACATCCGGGCCTCCCGCGGCGACCGCGATCGCGTCGAAGGGCGCCTTCTCCGCCCACCCGAGCGTACCGTCTCCTGCAACGACCTCGACGTTGTCGTAGCCGAGCGCTGTCATGCGGTCTCGCGCGCTCTGCGCCAAGCTTCGGTACCGCTCGATCGCGTAGACCTGGCCGGCGATCTGCCCCATGACCGCCGCCGCGTAGCCCGATCCGGCACCGACCTCCAGAACACGATCCCCGGGCTCCAGGGAAAGCGCCTCGACCATGACCGCCACGATGTACGGCTGCGAGATCGTCTGACCCTCCTCGATCGGCAGCGGAGTATCGTCGTAGGCGAACTCGGCGAGCCCCTCGGGGACGAAGCGCTCGCGAGGAACCACCGACATGGCCTCGAGAACGGCCTCGTCCCGAACTCCGCGCCTGCGGATCTGGCGGTCGACCATTCGCTTGCGCGCCGTGTGCCTGTTCATCTCGCAGTCTCCTTCGTCGCCGAATGCGCGGGGGGCACACCCGTCAATTCTGCGAGCATTCGTTGTTTCTGAATCCAGCGGGCCACGTCGCTCCCCGAGATGATCCCGACCAGTCCCGAATGGTCATCGACCACCATCACCCTGTTCGACCGAGAGGCCCTCATCGTGGCAAGCACGTCCGACACCGGCGCGTGAACCGGCACGACGAGCTCCTTCGGCCCTTCCATGACGTCCGCCACGCGCGTCACCGACCACTCGGAACGAGGCGTGCGCTTCACCTGGTCGAGGGAAACCAAACCGACGACGGAGCCCTCCGTGAGGACCGGATATGCCTGATGCGGCTCCCGCAGAAGTCGCTCGACCAGCTCGGTGATGGACGTGCCGGGAGACGCCGTGCTCGGATCGGCCGTCATCAGGTCCCCCGCCACGGTCGAGGACAGCAGGCCGCCCAGCATGTGCTGTTCGTACGACACCTCGGCCGCCGTGCGGAGGAACCAACCGATGAACACGAGCCAGAGTCCACCCACGACCAGGCCCGCCATGACCTCGAGTGCGCCCAATCCCATGAGCACGTAGCCGAGGGTCTTGCCGCCGTTGCTGGCCCAACGAGTGGCCTTGGTCAGGCTCCCCGTGAACCGCCACACCAGCGCTCGGAAGAGCCGGCCTCCGTCCAAGGGGAAGCCCGGAAGGAGGTTGAAGAGCGCCAGAATCAGATTCAGCATGCCCAGATACTGGGCGACTCCGGTTACCGCGACCGGCCACCCCAACCGCAACCCCAGCCACCAGACGCCGGTGAAGAGCACCGCGATCATCGTGCTGCACAGCGGCCCGACACCCGCGATGACCAGCTCGTCCTCGGGGGTCTCCGCCTCCTTCCGAATATGGGCCACGCCACCGAACACGAAGAGCGTGATCGCGTCGACCGGAATCCCGCGGGCACGGGCGACCAAAGAGTGCGATAGCTCGTGGGCGAGGAGCGATACGAAGAAAAGCACCGCCCCGACGATTCCCATGGCTAGGTACGCCAGCGGTGTCAGGCCCGGAAAGCGCTCCGGAAAGACTCC
>JAOTVA010000145.1 GCA_029863645.1 Gemmatimonadota bacterium | reverse complement strand
CACAGGCGGCGCGCTTCCGTTCCACGTCGGTGAGGGACTCACTCACTACTACGGAGTCGGTGCATACAAGAGACCGCTCGACGACGTCCGTCTGGCCGGCGTGAAGTTCACGCCCGAATGCCTCGGCTTCTCCCAGGTGCCTGAGGCCACGAACTTGCGGAAGCTGACTCCAGCGGGGACGGTCCCACCACATCACCCGGAGTGGAAACGAGGGGTACCGCGGGACACCGGACCCGGATGGGACTTCGAGGACGTCCGTGACTTCTACCTCGGGCTCCTGTATGAGGTTGACCCGGTTCAGCTGCGGAGCGAGAACCTGGGGCGCTACCTAGAGTTGTCCCGCGTCGTCACGGGTGAGGTATTGGAATCGGTTTTCGCGGAGTGGCGCCGGCGCGACAGCCCATGTGGCGGAGGGCTCGTATGGTTTCTCAACGACCTCCGGCCCGGGGCGGGATGGGGCGTCATCGACTCGGACGGCCACCCGAAGGCGGTGCTCCACCATCTGCGGCGGGCCTGGGCGCCAAGGTGCATACGGCTCTTGGACCGGGGCCTCGACGGAGTGCTTGCCCTGGTCATCAACGAGAGCGATCAACCACTCGACGGGGAGGTTGAGTTCCTCGTGGTAGGTCCCGGTGGCTCGACGATCGGCGAGGTAAGCAAAGCGGTACAGCTTGCTCCCCGGTCCACGCTCGAGTTGGGCGTCGAGAACGCCTTCGGGCATTTCCTCGACTCCACGCACAGCTATCGCTTCGGACCCCCAAGGCACGAGGCCATCGTTGCCCGGCTCCTGGCAACCGGGGACGACACTGTGGTGTCCGAGGATGTCTTCCGGCCGCACCGAGCCGTGATGAGCCCTGTCAGACGGGTCCATGCAGAGGTCGAAGTGGGTCCCGATGGGGTGTTGGCCGTCGTACTTTCCTCGGAGTCGACGCTATACGATGTCCGAATCGACGTGCGCGACCACGATCCAGCTTACAACCACTTCTGCCTGACCCCTGGCCGCCACCGCATGATTTCACTGCACCCTCAGGTCGACTCGCCTCGATCCTTCCGGGGATATATCGAGGCTGCGAACTTGGAGGGGGTCCAACGGCTCGAGACACCTGGGTCGGCCTAGGGACTGCCGAGCCCGCGCGGCATTTTTCGTTCGGCGGTTGCACTTGAGCTTGTTGACCACATGTCCTCTTGACGACAAGGAGTAATCCCGTGCCGTCTCGTCGCCCGCTCGCCCAGTCGTGGATCCTCCTCTCCATCTTGTCTCTCGCCGCTGCGTGCGGATCCGGCGACCAGTCACCCATGGCGTGCAGAATGGACGGCCCGCGCGAGGGCATCGCACAGCGACCCAGTCCCTTCGACTCGATCATGATCTCGACCGGCAGTGCTGTCCGGGCGAAGCTCTGCTTTTCACGTCCATTCGCCCGCGGTAGGGCTGTCATGGGCGGACTCGTACCGTTCGATACGCTGTGGCGCACCGGTGCCAATGAGCCGACCATCATTCACTTTTCTGAGCCAGCGGAAATTGCAGGGTTCTCAGTGGAGCCCGGGGAATATTCGATCTACACGGTCCCCAGTGCCGACGAGTGGAGGGTCGTGATCAACGCCTCCACCGACCAGTGGGGACTAACGCAGGACGCCTATGGCGCCGAAGGAAATTTCTTCCCGAACGCCTATACCGACGACGTGCGGGCCCAGGAGCTCGGCCGAACTCCCGTCGAGATCGAGGAAGTCCCGGTCACGGACCAGCTCACCGCGATCTTCGACCGTGTGGACGACTCGAGATACCGGCTGCTCATCGATTGGGAAACGACCCGGATTGTGGTGCCGCTCCGTCTCCTGGGAACTCAGCCCTAGGTCTACCTAGACCCTGCGCACTGGGATTCGCACCTGGATCGTCTCCCATTCGATCAGGAGGTCGGTCCGGCAGTCGTCGACATGCTCCGCGCGGGCTGTCAACCGCTCCACATGGGGAATCACGCCGGTCTCGACCGGTACCCGTCCAACCTCGGCTGCCTGGACCGCGGGAGTGTATGCGCTCTCGAAGAGTCGGCCGTTCTTCCCTCGCTCCGGGCGGGTGAGGCCCCATTGCCGGGTCGCACGGTTGATCACGATCGTCCAATCTGCACGGGACGGTACCGTGTACAGGGAGTACTTGCCCCTAGCCAACCTCAGACCCGCCACCTCCGCATTGAAGGAGAGCTGCAACACGGTGGGCTCGTTGGCGCCGGTCCGCCACAGTTCTCCAAATGGTACGAGGTCACCGAACACGGTGCGGCCCCGCGTAGATGGACGTCCGTAGCATAGGAGGGCATCCCTGCTACCAACGGTGAAGGTGAGGGCGCCATCCTGGCTGTCTCGTGCCACTCCGGCTCCACCACGTTCACACCCAAGAGGCACCCCGACGCGCGCCCGCAACCAGTCCCAGGCCAATTGCGCTCGAAAGCGGATCGCCAGGCTCAAGTCCGCCTACCCCGAAGCGCCAACGAACTCATCCAGTGCCTTGATCTCCTCCACCATGGCCTCAGCCAGATGGCGCGCATTGGGCGCGTGCGCCAGCGTGTAGTGACCCCCTGGGGTCGTACGGACAGTCGTTTCGTTGAAGAAGGCCCTCCAGCCGTTCTCACCCCCATTCACTCTGTGGGGTTGGCCATCCACGAAGTCGATGCTTCCGCTCGGCAGAGCGTAGACATCTTCGTCGCGGGGACGGAAGTAGCATAGCCGAGTAGGCAGCTTGGGCACCTGGTACTGTTCCGAAGCACGTACGAAGGCAGCGTGGATTCGCTCGGACCGTTGCTTGATCGGTGACAACTCCTCCAGCCCAGCGCCGAGTGCTGGCTCTCGATCACCTGTCAGAGTGCGGGCGACCTTCCCAAGGGCACGACGGAGCAGGTTGGTGAGCCCCTCTCCGCTCCTGCGGCTCTCGATCCAACGAATTCTCTGCCGCTCGACAGCCGTGAATCGCGGTTGATAGGGAAGGCGAGCGGGCAACCGGGTGTCGATCATGAAGACGGCCTGAACCTTAGCACCACGCGCCAGCAGCTGACGCGCGATCTCGACCGCAATAAGCCCGCCCCCAGAATATCCGCCAACCAGATAGGGGCCCATCGGCTGACAAGCGAGCATCTCATCGAGAAAGTCGTTCGCAGTCTCTTCCAGCGTCTCCCTGGGCTCATCATTCTCCAGGAGGCCGCGGTACTGGATCCCGTATGGAGTCACGGCCGAACATAGACCGAGGGCCAGATCGTGCAGATGCAGAACGTTGCCGTAGGAGCCTCCCACGATGAACAGCTTCGGCAGGCCACGTTCCTCACCGCTCGACAGCGGCACCACGTACCGGTGTGCCACGGGCTGGTGGCCGGACATGAGCCATCGGATGCTGGTCGCGATCCCTGCGACCGTCGGGGCCCGGTACAAATCGGCCAGCGCCAACTCGACGCCGTATTGGGACTCGATGTCCATGACGAGTTCCAGGGACGCTAGGGAGTCAGCCCCGTTGGACAGAATCGAGTCGTTGAGGGCAGGGTCTGTCATGGCGAAGCGATCAGCCACTCGCTCCAATAGGTACTGCTCGACCTCGTCCCGCGGCGCGTCTGGCGGCGCGTCCTGCTGACCATGCCGGGCTCGGGTCGAGTCCGCTACCGCATCGTATAGCTCCCGCAAGACGCCTCGGCGCAGCTTACCCGTATCTGTGGTCGGTAAAGCCTCGACCTCGATCAACCGAATCGCCCCGGCGGCGCTAACACCGAACTCGCTGAGCACGTGGCTCGCGGCGGCCCGTACCGAGGCCGAGTCCAAGCCGGGCGCGTTCCTGCGGACGGCCACGAGCACAGCGTCCCCGCGTAGCTCATCCGGGATCCTCGAGACCCCAATACGTTCACTCGTTTGGAGAAGAGTCCCGATCCTCTCTTCCATGAGATCCGGTGAGAGCTTCACGCCCGCGCAGTTGATGATGTCGTCGGTCCGCCCCTCGAAGTAGAGATAGCCGCCGTCATCGAGGTGGCCTGCGTCGCTGGTTGTGAACCAGGAGTCCTTGTCGACCAGCGGTTCGATAACGCCGTTCCGCAGAAGGCCACTGGCGAGGTGGGGACCGCGAATACGAATGGCGGAGTCCTCACCTATCGAGATCTCGACACCGCCGGTGGGCTTTCCCACCGATTCCAGTGCATGCCCCTCGGTCCGGTGGATCTCGAGGAACGTCGATCGAGACGCTTCGGTGAGGCCGTAGTGCTGGACAATCACGGAGCGAGGGAAGAGATCCCTCAACGCACGCTTCTCGTCAGCACTCATGAACTGGCTGCCGATCTCTATCCATCGGACGCGTTCGCCGAGCGTTCGGAGGCTCGGCGCCTGAGAGAGCACGAGTCTCCACAAAGTCGGCACAGCTGAGATCGCGTTGATCTCATCGGCCTCCAGCATGTGCGCGATCTCGCGCGGGCTGAAGCCATCAGGGGGCAAGTACAACTCACCTCCGACCGACGCGATCGCCCTGCATCGTCCGAACCCGAACGAATGGTAGACGGGCACACCGACGTACTCCCTGATCCCGCCGTCCATGGCCATGACCGACACGATCCGCTCGGTGGTGTTGGCGAGGGCTCCGTGGGTCAGGAGGACCCCCTTGGACTCACCTTGAGTGCCCGAGGTGAACAGCACCTGAGCTATCTGGTCGTGGTCACGGGGCTCGTAACCGAGGTCGCGCACCCACCCACCCCCAGCCATTGGCACTTCGACCTCTTTCACACCTGCGGCTTTTCGCCGCTCCGCATCATCCTCGGACCGAAGGGTTACGACGGGTCGGCCTCGAGCGAGCCTGGAGAGGACGGCTCTCAGATAGTGCTCCGAGTTCTGGGCGACTACTCCCTCGGCGCCCAGGTCAGACAGCTCGGCCATAGACTCGACCTCTGAGTACCCGGTGACACGAAGGGCCCCCGCGCGACTTCCTTACCGCCCCCAGGGACCCGCGCCTCAGCCCTGTTTGGACAGAACCAATTCCGTGATGGCGTCCAGATCGTCGAGGTAGTCCACGCTGACCTCGTGGGGGGCGATCCGGATTCCGTAGCGCTCCTCGAGGGACGCGACGAGGCGCACCGTCGCGAGAGAGTCGAGAATGCCGCTGCTCATCAAGGCGGTGTCGTTCTTCAACTCGTCCGCGCTCGCGCCCTGCAGGAACTCCTCGAGAATGAAATTCTTGATCTGGTTTCGGATGCCGTCGGCCTGCGCGGCGTTGTCGCTCATCTATCTCTCCTGTCGGTTTCTGCGTTCAGGTCTGCGCGCAGCGGGACGCCCAATTCCCCGTTGGTCGTCAGCTCCTGGTAGAAGCGCTCGGCGATCACCTGATGACCATCTGCGTTCGGGTGACGATCCGCTGCCGAGACCCGGATCTGACTAAGGTCGTATCCTTCGTATACGTCGAACATGTCGACGACCACGAACCCGGCGTCGCGCGCCACACTCGCCAGCCTGAGAACGTCCTCGGAGCTAACGTTATCCTCCTGTGGCACGTACAGATAGACCCACACGGGCACCGCACCAGCGGCCCCGACCTGACGTGCTAGCTCGCCCAGCGCCCAGGCGTGGACCTGGTCTCGATACGGCTGCAGCCGGCGCATCGCCTCGGTCTCGCGGAGCTCGGACGTCACTCCCGCCTCACGCACAATCGCCGCGAGTTCCGGCCACGGCACAGCCACGCCGCGCCCCAGCTGCTGGATAATGTGGAGGAGCGCTCGCTGCGCATCGTTGGGCGTCGCCACGAAGTACACCGCGTTCGGCTCGAACGTGGCGACGCGGTCGAGCAGTAGCAGCTGCTGCAGCACGCTATACGAGCCGACGCCGAAGTTGAGAATCTCGTAGCCGCTGGCCCCCGAGCCAGCGAACTCGTCATTCAGTCGCTGCTCGACGATCGCTTCGAACGTCTCTCCGTCCCCGACGCCGTCTCCCGCGACGTAGGACTGGCCGAGCAGCGCGATCCGGTAGGCTCCCTCGGGTGGCGTTTGCGCGTAATCGCGGTCGCGCATAGCCCATCGGTTCGTCCGGAACGAGTTTCCCCGCTGATAGACTGAGACCATGGGGCGCATCTCGCGACCGATGAAGGACTCCGACTCCTCCAAGACGCCGGCCTGCCAGATGTCCAGGCCATCCTCACCGCGCTGAGCGAACACGTCGAATAGCGCTGGGTTCTGGGCTGTCACGTTGACCAGCTCCTCGTAGTATCCTCGCTCCATGAGCCCAGCATCCCGCTCGTTGAGCTCAGGAACGCTCAAGTCTCGCACGAACCTTTGAACCTGGGTGCCCAGCATCGGGCCGGTGGAGGGCAGCGCGACGAGGCAGAGACCAGCCAGCCCCGTCAGGGGAATCGCCGCGGGGCCCCAGATCCCGTGCGCCTCCGTGGAGCGAGGCTTCCGGTCGTTCGGCGACGCGTATTGTTCCGCCAGGACCGCCGCCACCGCGATGCCGATGAGGACGGTCAAGATCATGCCCATCTCGACCATTGTGGGTGGCTCCACCGAGATCAGGTCGAGCCAGTCGCCGACGGTAGGGGTGTTCCAGAAGGTCCATAGGAAGGAGATCACCGTGAAGGTGGCCGCCGTCCTCACGCCGAGCGAAAGCCCCCGACGGAGGGTCATCTCTGGCCTGCCGAGGCTTCGGACCCGCCCTTGACGAAGCTCGCGGAGCGCATCGAAGACTAGGAAGAAGGCCAGGATCGCCCAGAAGAGAGAGTCGGGCCAGGAAAGGTTCCACTGACCCAAGATCCAATACCACTGATACGAATGCGTGACCCATGTCACGAAGAAGACTGCGAGCGTGCCGACGATCAACGCGAGCCGCTCTCCCCGCGCACGGAGCGGAAGGTAGGTGGGATAGAACACCACCTTCATCATGAAGTCCTTCCAATAAATGTTGATCCGTCGCCAGAAGTCGGTGAAGCTCGACGCGAGATAGAAGAGGTGGTGCGTCTCGGGCAGGCGGAATCCGAACAGGTGCATGAGCCCCACGATGAGGTGGAAGAGCCCAGACACCTTCAGGTAAAGCAGGAACGTCGTGAGCACGTAGCGCAGCAGATCAGCGCTGGTCGTCACGTCCTCTGGGGCGATCGTGAGGTACTGATAGACGATCCGATACGCGAGCAGATGGACGATCCCACGGAAGATCCAGTTAAGTCCGCGCTGGTACGTTTCGAGCGCGTCCGTCGCGTAGTGGGTCCGCTTGAACGTGGCGAAGTCCACCACGGGGAAGAACGGGAAGACCACGTTCGGAACCATGAAGAAGTACGCGAGCGCCCACGACGGAGAGGCGGGCCCGCGAGCGTGCCGCAGGTCGTATAGGTAAATGACGACGCGGAACATCAACATCGATCCGAAGATCGGCCAAAGGGCCCCCGACCACGGCGAGGTTAGGACCCCCGACCGGAACGCTGCAAAGCCGCCGCCGGCGGCCAGTACTGCGGCGAGCCGGATCCAGTACGGCACGGGCAGGTGGCACAACGCAATCACGAGTAGCACCAGCCCGATCAGCCACAGCCCCTGCTCCAACCCGAAGACCAACAAGACGCTGGCGAGCGAAAGCGCCACGAAGAACGGCAGGCGCTGGGCCATCGGGAGCAGATGGTGCAAGAAGAAGCCGAACACCAGAAGCGGTACGACCGAGCGGTAAAAGGCCGGATTCTCGATCTGAAAGAGCCGGACGGCGAAAGCGAACAGCAGGACCTGGAAGGCGACGACTCCGAATCGGAGGATCCCTTCGAAGTGCGCCGAACGGTAGGCCTCACCCCAGTGAACCAACAGAGGCTTCTCCGCCCAGGCCGGCACCGCCTGTGCGGCCAGTACGAGGCCACCGAGCATCAGCAAGATCTGGATCATGCCAAGACCGACGGTCGCGGCACCTGTCAGCAAATCCGCTGTCGCTGCTAGCACAACGACGCAGACGCCGAGGCCCGCGAGGACCCGATGGAGCAACCGGAACTCGTTCGGAGCCGGGACCTCAGCCCCGGTCGTCGAAGTATTCAAAGCCCCAGCCATCCCCCGATGATGTTCCGCTGCATCTCCGAGGTCCCAGAGTACAGCGTGGAGCCTAGCGCGTCCCGGACGGCGCGTTCGATCTCGTACTCGGTGCAGTATCCATATCCTCCGAAGATCTGCATCACGTCACGGGCGCTTTCGACAAGGGCCTCGCTCACGTACACCTTTACCATTGCAGCGTCCATGGAGACGAAGCGCGAGCGCTCCAGCCTCGATGCGCCGCGATACGTCAGGAGACGCGCGGTTTCAAGGCGGATCTTCATGTCGGCGATCTTGTGCGAGACTGCTTGGAACTTTCCGATGTTTTGGCCGAATTGTCGTCGCGTCCGCGCGTACTTGACTGCCTTGTCGACCAGTCGCTCGAGCGTACCAACATGGCTGGCGAACAGGCAGATCCGCTCCCAGTCC
>JAOTVA010000074.1 GCA_029863645.1 Gemmatimonadota bacterium | reverse complement strand
ATGCCCGAAGAGGTCGGCGCCGCCCCCGATTCCGCCCAGAACGGCTTCGTCCGGAACAAACGCCTCGTCGAACACGACCTCGCCGAATGGCGAAGTGCGAAGGCCCATCTTCGGGATCTTTCGCGTCGCCTGGACCCCGGGCGTGTCCATGTCCACCAGGAAGGCGGTGACGCCCCCGTACGCGCCCTTCTCAGGATCGGTCGTCGCGAACGCCAGACTCAGGTTCGCCACCGGTCCGTTCGTCGCGAAGGTCTTGGTCCCCGTGAGGCGAAAGCCGCCCGCGACGCGCTCCGCACGCGTCCGGAGTGCGAAAGCGTCCGAGCCGGAATCAGGCTCGCTCATCGAGTTCACCGCGATGATCGTCCCGTCACACAGGCCGGGCAAATAGCGCCGCTTCTGCTCTTCGGTGCCGAACTTCCAGACGGGCACGACGCAGGCCAGCAGGTGGGCGCATACCGAGAAGACGAGGCCGCTGTCCTCACACCCGAGACCGAACGCGTCCAAAGCCACCGCGCACGAGAGTGGGTCAAGGCCGAGGCCTCCGTACTCTTCGGGCACCGGCAGACCCTGCAGACCCATCTGGCCGCACTTCAGCCAGAGATCCCGCGGAAACTCCTGATCCCGATCCCGCTCGGCTACCCCATGGTTGAGCTCCTTCCGGGCGAAGCCGACAACCTCGGAACGGAGCTGCTCCTGCTCTTGCGTAAGCGAGAAATCCATCAGGCAGTCTCCGTCAACCGCTGATAATCGACCTTGTCCGTCGAGGTCTTGGGAAGCGCCTCGATCTGATGGAACGAGTCCGGGACCATCGCGCTCGGAAGCACCTCAGCGCAGAACCGCTTCAAGTCAAGCACGGACATGCGCTCGCCGTCGCGTGAGGTCAGAAAAGCCTTGATTCGAACTCCGGCGTGCTCGTCGGGAGCAGCCACCACCGCCACCTCCTTGATCAGCGGGTGACGATAGAGGCCGGCTTCGACCTCACCCAACTCGATCCGATGCCCCCTGCGCTTGACCATCCGATCACGGCGGCCCACGAAGAGGTAGTCGCCCGACGGCTCTTCGATGACGATATCCCCGGTCCGGTACCAACGGCGACCATCGGCCTCGAGAAACGCCGTGGTGCTTCGCTCCGGCAGGTTCCAGTAACCCTGCATCACCCCCGGACCGGTGATGCACAACTCGCCTTCTTCCCCGACCGTCACAGACCCTCCGCTCTCATCGACGACAATCCCGTCGAGATGTGAGCAGACCTTCCCAATCGGGAACGGAATCACCCGAGCCTCGGCAATCTCGGCGGGAATCTCGTAGAAGGTGCAGACGTTGGTCTCGGTCGGCCCGTAGAGGTTGAAGTAGCGCGGCCCCGGAATTAAGGACTTCAGCGTGCGTAGGTGCTTGACCGGAAACACCTCGCCGGCGAACAGGACCATGCGAAGGGTGGAGTAGTCCTGTTCCTCGAGCCGACCGTACTGCGCCAGCATCGAGAGGATCGACGGCGCCGAGTACCACATGGTCAGACGCTGCTCTGCGATCAGGCGCGCGAGGCCGGTGGGCTCCCGCCCTGACTCGGACGGAATAAGCACCAGAGCCGCGCCGTGCTTGAGCGAGACATACAGATCGAGGATCGAGAGATCGAAGTGAAACGGCGCATGCGAGGCGAATCGGTCCTCCTCGGACGGCTGGAAGATCTCGGAGCACCAGTCCACGAAGGTAAGAGCATTCTCATGCGTGAGCATGACGCCCTTCGGGCGACCGGTCGATCCAGACGTGTAGAGGATGTAGGCGAGATCGCTCGGGTCGGGGGCCTCAGCAGGCATCGCGTCGGCCGTGTCGACCCCCACCGCAGCGCGCAGGGCGGATCCGTCTCCCGCGGCCTCGAGCTCGACCATGGGAGGCGCAAAGCCCGTCTCCGAGAATTCTGAACGCAGTCCCGCGACCAGATCCCGGGTCAGCACGACCGCCGACACTTCGCAGTCCTGAAAAATGTAGGCGCACCTGGAGACTGGCGCGCTCGGGTCGACAGGAACATAGGCCGCGCCGGCATACATCACACCGAAGATCGACGCCACGGCGTCGACCGACTTGTCCATGTAGATACCAACGCGATCACCCGGCGAGACGCCGAGGGCACGCAGTCGCATGGCCGTGGACAGTGCAAGCTCACGGAGCTCAGCGTAGCTCACCGAGCCGACATCCGGCAGCACGACGGCGGTACGATGCGGGAACAGGGATGCGGACCCGTCGAGCAACCCGGAAAGAGACAGGACGGATTGAGTGCTCAAAAGGGGGGGCTGGGTAGGGGGAGAGGAATTCGGAACCGGCCCATGACCTGCCTTGGGCGGGCTAACGGCAGGAAGCTATTCTGAATCTACATTCCTGCACCCCACCAACACACACTTTTCTTGTTTCTGTCTCGACGGCCGCTCCGCGAGAGCCTACGGAGGGCTCGCGGTCCAGCGCTGAGACCGGGTGAGAGGGCGGACGACCACGGTTGTCGCCGCCCCCCCTCGCGCCCTACCGCCCGTGCTGCCTCAGCATATCCTGCTGCATGTCCTCGCTGGCAAAAATCGCCACCTCGACCCGCCGGTTCTCCTGCCTGCCGCTGTCAGTAGCGTTGTCGGCGATCGGCTCCGACTCACCGCGCCCGACAGCGGTCACACGGCCAGCCTCGAGGCCAGCGCCGACCAAGAAGGTCCGCGCCGAGTCTGCCCGCCGCTCCGACAGACCCTGGTTGTACTCGTCCGTACCCGACGAGTCCGTGTGGCCAACCACGAGCACGTCGGTGCCCTCGTAGTCCCTCAGGGAGGTCACGAGATCACGTAGGTTCTGCTGACCGGCCGCCTGCAGGTTCGCTTGGTTCACCGCGAACAGGATGCCTGAGTCGAACGTGATGGCGATGCCCTCGCCGATGCGCTCGACGCGAGCGTTCGGGAGCTTGTCTTGGAGGTCCTCGGCCTGCGAGTCCATGACGGCGCCGACAGCCGCGCCGGCTGCGCCACCGATGGCGGCACCGACGATCGCTGCTCGCACCGATCCACCGGCCAGCCCGCCGACTACCGCGCCGGCCGCAGCACCGCCGAGGGCGCCGGTTCGTAGATTCGAAGAGCATCCGGTCAGGGAAAGTGTGGCGGCAATCAGAACCACGAATGTTCCGTGGCGTCCAGTGAGCATCGTTTTCATCAATTGTCGTCCTTGGTGACTCGGGATCTTGGCGGGGGGGCAGCCGGAGCTACACAGCAGGCACTGATACACAACTTACGCGAACTCGGATCCGCGGTGAACAGACTCGGAGGGTTCGCGCGCTGTCCCGCTACGGAACAGCGTGAATCGAGTCGAGCTGGACCTCGAAGAGGAGGATCGCGCCCGGATAGATGGCTCCGACTGAGGCGCTTCCGTAGGCCCACTCGGGCGGCATGATGATCAACCTAGAGCCGCCGACCTGCTGCCCCTGCATGCCGAGCTGGAAGCCGGCGATGGCGGCTTGGGGATTGAAGAACTCGTAGCTGAAGCTGCCCGCATCGAACCGGAGTCCGTCGCGAAGCCACCCCTCGTACCGAACGAACACGGTGTCTCCGGGCGCAGCGCTGTCGCCGACCCCGACCACCAGGTCTTGGAAGTAGATCCCGGTCGTGTCCATCACGGTCATCAGCCCGAGGTCGACGGTCAGCGTGTCGTCGTCGGTGGTGATGAACGCATCAGCGAACGTGACGTCCTCGATGACCTCGAAGACGGGTGCGGTCGGACTATCGCTGCCGCACGCCGCGACGAGCGCGACACAGCACGCCGCCAGGACACCGCCCAGCGCGCCGCGATATGTCGACTTCATTCGGCCGCGCGGGCCCCCGCCGCGAGCTCCGCCTCTACCGTCTCGGGATCCACCATCGGCTGCCAGATCTGCATGGCAGGGAACGTCGACAGGAACCACCTGACTGCGCCGATATACAGGCCGAGGAACATGAGGCCGATGAGCGGCTGCCAGATCGAGAAGATCGGGTCGCCCTCGTGGTGGAGCGACGGTGCGAGCATGCCGTACCGTTCCAGCCACATCCCGACCATGATCACCATGGTGAAAAACGCCAGGAAGCGCGGCTTCATCTTGGGCTTGCGGCCGATGAGGCCCACGAACGGCACGATGAAGCACAGCCCGATGACCAAGAGCGAGAAGCCACCCCACGGCGGCGCGGAGCGCCGAATGATCCATGCCTGCTCCCAGGGGAGCTTCCCGTACCATATGACGATGTACTGACTGAAGAACAAATAGGTCCAGAAAACACAGAACGCGAAGGAGAGCTTGCCGAGGTCCCAGCGCTGCTGGAGCCCGATGTGCTTCGCGATGTCCTTGTCCTTCGTCCTGAGGTAAAGGCTCCAAAGCGCCGTCGACGCGATGCCGGTCCAGAACGCACCCATGAAGAACCAGGGGCCCATCATGGTGCTGAACCAATGCGGCTCGAGCGACATGACCCAGTCGTAGGCGATGATGGTCATGGTTACCGCGTACACGGCCACGAACGCGGGCGCGAGCGTGGTCATACGCTTGTAGCTGGCGACCTCCTCCTGCTCCTGGCCCCTCCATCCCTGCATGAGGCGCTCACGCCAGCTGGAGCGCGCCGCGTCGCCACCCGCCGCCGCCTGGGTGAGGCCCATATCCGGGCGCAGTGCGTGGTAGACGAAGTAGATCGCCATCCCGAAGAGCAGCCCGACCATCACAACGTTCCGCGTGACGAGGAAGGGCATGTTGAGCCACGCGGCCTTCCTCGCGACGATCGGATCGGTCGCCATCATCTCGATCCACGGGAAGTACCGGTCCCCGAGGCCGAGCATGGGAAGCATGAGCAGGAACGAGATCGGCAGGAACGCCACGAACGCCTGGCTGACGCGCCGCACCGACCAGTTCCACTTGGCCTTCACGATCCACGTCACGACGGCAAAGAGCACGCCGCCGATGGAGATGCTGGTGAAGAAGAGCCAGTTCGTGATGTAGCTGATCCAAGCGGACTCTGGGTTCTGCCCGAGCCGCACGACGAACGAGCCGAGGCCGATGACAAACATCGCGCCCCAGATCATCGTCGCCGCGCTGGAGCGCGGCAGGTAGCGGACCGGGATCTCGGCCGGAGCGTGGACGTCAGCCATCAGTTCCCCGCCTGGGCTTGGAGTTGGCGCACGTAGTTGACCACGTGCCAACGGTCGAAGTGGCTGATACGGCTGCCGTACTCGGGCATGAGGCCGCGTCCCACCCGGATCATCGCGTAGAGGTAGGCGTCACTGTATGCGGAGACCAAGTCACCGGAGAGGTTGTAGGCCGGCAACACCGGATGGAACTGGGCGATGTTCGCATTCGCACCCACGCCGTCCGGGCCGTGGCACACGATGCAGAACCGTTGGTACAGCTCCTCTCCGCGGGCCAGGGACGCCGCGCTGGTCGGATTCGTCGGGTTGGTCATCGCCTGGATGACAGGTCCGCCGATGCCGGGGACGCCCAAATCGTTCTGCGTGAACGGCGGAATGTCGATCCCCTCGGGCTGGCCGATGTTCACGACGCCATCCGCGATGGGGTAGTTCCCCGCGGAGAACGGCACGGAGTTCACGGGCGCGGGGCGCGTGTTCTCGTATGGATCGAAAGAGCGCTGATCGCGCATCGAGCGTCCGAACACCAGAACCATCGTATCGTCGAGCGGCTTGCAGGCGCCGAGCGTCATGAGCGCCAACGCACACACCGCGACCCGGGTGAGGCTACGCATGGGCCACCTGCCCTTCGCGAAGCTCGATCGGCTCCTGATCGTTCAGAATGCGGCGAGCGTCGTCCAGCCGAGCACCGTCCGCCTCGACGTACACGCCGTACCGGCCCGCCGTGAATTCAGGATCGTAGATCACCGAAGGCTTGAGGTTCGGGAGCCGGCTCAGAACGAAGAGGCCGATGATCGTCGAGAGCGCGCCGAAGAGCACGGTCAGCTCGAACATGATGATGACATAAGGCGGGATCGAAACGATCGGCTTGCCACCGACGACGATGGGCCAGTCGACCGAGGTCCACACCGTGAATGCGAGCGCCGTCGCCGTGCCCGTGAGCCCACCGACGAGCGTCCAGACCCGCACGGGGCTCTGGTCGTAGCCCAGGGCGTGCTCGATGTGGTGATCCGGATAAGGCGCATAGGCCTTCACCTCGAATCCCGCCTTCCTCAGGCCCGTGATCGCATCCACGGTCGAGTCGAGATACTCGTAGGAAGCCAGAATACCGGTGCCGGCGCTCATGAGTGCGCTCCCGAAGCCTTATTCCGCATCGGCGGAGGCATGACTTCCTTGAGCTCCTGAATCGCGATCGGCGGGAGCAGCCTGGTAAAGAGCAGGAACCAGAAACCGAACCAACAGAACGAGCCGAGGAGGATGCACATCTCGACGACTGAGGGCCGGTACATGCCCCAGGCGAACGGCTCGTACTCGTGGTGGAGCGACGTCACGACGATGACGTATCGCTCGAACCACATGCCGATGTTGACGAAGATCGAAATGACGAACAGTGCCGGGATCGAGTGCCGCACACGCTTGAACCAGAGCATGACAGGCACCATGCCGTTACACACGAGCATGATCCACGTGGCCCACCAGTAGTTACCGAAGAGTCGGTTCCAGAACGCCGTGCGCTCGACCTCCTCGCCGCTGTACCAGGCGAGGAAGAACTCCGACAGGTAGGCGTACAGCACGATCATCGACGTGAGCAAGCAGAGCTTGGCCATCGCATCGAAGTGCTTTGTCGTCAGGTAGGCTTCGAGGCCGAAGATCTTCCGCATCGGCACGACGAGCGTGATGACCATCGCGACGCCGGAGTAGATGGCGCCCGCCACGAAGTAGGGCGCGAAGATCGTCGTGTGCCAACCGGGCACGATCGACATCGCGAAGTCCCACGACACGACCGAGTGCACCGAGAGCACGAGCGGCGTGGCCAACGCCGCGAGGAAGATGTACGCCTTGCCGAAGTGGTGCCATTGCGAGTCGGAGCCCTGCCAGCCGAGCGCGATGACCTGATAGAACTTCTTCCTAAGGCCGGTCGCCCGGTCGCGTGCGGCGGCGATGTCGGGGATGCAGCCCAGGAAGAAGAACGTCGCCGACACGGTGAAGTACGTCGTGACCGCAAAGACGTCCCAGATGAGTGGCGACTTGAAGTTCGGCCACAGGAAGCGGGCATTCGGATAAGGCACGAGCCAGTATGCGTGCCAGAGCCGGCCGACGTGGATGAGCGGAAAGAGCCCCGCGGTCATGACCGCGAAGACCGTCATCGCCTCCGCCGCGCGGTAGATCGACTGCCTCCACGGCGCTCGGAAAAGGAAGAGAATCGCCGAGATCAGCGTGCCCGAGTGCGCGATACCGACCCAGAAGACGAAGGTCGTGATGTACACGCCCCAACCGACCGGGCCATTGAGCCCGCTGACGCCGATGCCGACTGGGACCTGGACCCCAAGCCACGCGACGAGGAAGACGCCGATGCCCGTAGCCGCCAGACCCAAAAGCGCCCACCACCCCTTTCCAGGGGGGCCCATCATCTTCAGGACGTCGCGGTTGACGTCGTCGAGCCTGTGGAGATCGGGGTGGGTCATCGCGCCCCGTGCGGTCGCATCCTTGGTGACGCCGTTCGCCATCAGTGTGCCTCCGACACGACTTCGTGGAACGTCACCTTCTTCAGGTAATTGACCGCAGGCTGGGTGTTGATGAGCTCGTCGAGCACGCGGTAGGTGCGCTCGCTCGCCACGACCTGCGTGACCCGCGCGTTCGGATCGCGGATATTGCCAAACACGATCGCCTCGGCCGGGCAGCTCTGCTCACAGGCGGGGACGACCTCACCGTCGCGCACCGGGCGGCCCTCCTCCAAGGCGGCCCTGTTCTCCGCGTCGCGAATGCGCTGCATGCAGAAGGAGCACTTCTCCATGACACCGTTGTCGCGCACGGTCACGTCGGGATTCCACTGCCAGTTGAGCGGCTCGGGAACCGCGTCCGTGTACCGGTACCAGTTGAAGACGCGGACCTTGTACGGGCAGTTGTTGGCGCAGTACCGCGTGCCGACA
Organism: Gemmatimonadota bacterium; assembly: GCA_029863645.1. GTDB lineage: Bacteria > Gemmatimonadota > Gemmatimonadetes > Longimicrobiales > Gaopeijiaceae > UBA2982. The sequence goes on along the minus strand of JAOTVA010000074.1, from coordinate 6,981 downwards.
CAGCGATTGTAGATCTGTGCGTTGACGCCTTCAGGCGTGTGGTACGTCGCAAAGACCGGGCAAACAGGCTCGCACGGGGCGTTGCCGCAGTGCTGACAGAGCATGGGGAGGAAGCGCACGTCGAGATCGCCGGCCTGGGTCGCGTCGACGTGCTCGTAGTAGCGCTCGATGCGGATCCAGTTCATGTCGCGGCCCATCACCACCTGGTCTTCCCCGACCCAGGGCACGTTGTTCTCGGCCTGACACGCCGTGACGCACGCGCTGCATCCGGTGCACTTGTCGAGATCGATGGCCATCGCCCAGCGAGGGCCCTCGTGCGCATCGGCATACTCACCGTGCCGTGCACCCTCGAGGGGGAACGCTCCGGGAGCACCGCCCTCGGCGGGCACCGGTACGAAACCGCCGACGCCTTGGAGCTCCATGAGCTCACCGTGCTCTTCCTCCGCCTCTTCGGCGGCCTCACCGAGCAGAGCGAGCTGGACGGCAGGTGCGATGGGGCGGTCGTGCTGGTCGCTGGACCCTTCGATCGTCGCTAACCGGCGACCGGTCCCGGTATTCGTCACCGTGACCGTCGTGGCAAGCGTCACGAGCGCGCCCGAAGGCTGCTCGGCGACCGCCGGGAGCAGGTCGAGCGCGTTCACGCCTGACCCATCCGCGTAGCGACCCATGGCGGTATGTCCACCGCCCATCGCGAGCGCCACGGCGTCCTCGCGGATGCCCGGGTAGAGCCAAACCGGCACATCCAGGGATCCATGCGGCGACTCGACGGTGACGATGTCGCCCGTCCGGATCCCGCGCTCCTCACCCGTGTGGGGGTTCATCTCCAGCCACGAGTGCCACGTGATCTTCGAGACCGGGTCGGGCAGCTCCTGCAGCCAAGGGCTGTTGCTGAACTCGCCGCCGCCGAAGCGGGCCGACGGGTGCACGAGCAGCGTCAGGTCGCCTGAGCCGTCGAGCACCGGAGGGTTGAAGGTCAGCGCCGTCTGCGGAGCCCGCAGCTGCGGCGTTGGAGACGCCGGGGCCGCGAACTCGACCACTCCGTTGCGTAACGCCTGGCGCCACGCCTCGTCGAAGTCCGAGCCGGTGGTGCCGGCAAAATCCCTGTGCTGGGTCTGGAGGTATTCGTAGAACGTGGCCGCGCCAAGGTCGTTGCCAAGGCGGCTGGAGACGGCCAGGAGCGCGTCGCCCGCCTGCTTGGAATCGAACATCGGTACCGCTTCCATGACGGGCTGCTGAATCGCCATGACGCCCGGCCGCGGAGCCGAATCGCCCCAGGACTCGAGGAAGTGGCGGTCCGGCAGGATGAGGTCGGCGAGCGCAGACGTCTCGTCCATCGCCGAAGCGAACGCCACCTTGAATGGAACCTGCTCGAAAGCCTCGCGGAAACCCGATGCAGCAGGCAGCGAGTACGCCGGATTGGTGCCGTGCACGATGGCAACGCCGACGTCGCCCGATGCCATTGCGGTCGTCGCCTGGTCGATGGCCGCGTAGCCGTTCGACGCCCCTGCCGCTCCGCCTGCCCCCGCGGTGTCGTAATGGACCGTCGTACCGACGTTCCCCGCTACATCGTTCAGAATCATCACGGCGAGATTCGCGGCGGTGGCGTTTCGATGGTGCGCGCCCGACCCCGGCCCAAGCGCGAGGCTAGGCGACTCAGATGCGAAGCGGCGCGCCAACTCCTCGATCGCCTCGACGCCCACGTCGGCAGCCTCGGCTGCGATCGCCGGGCTGTATGCCTGGAGGAGGTTGGCGTACGGGCCCCCTCCGCCTGGTCCCGCGATCGCAGATGCCATCCCCAGCGCGACGGCTCCCTCGGAGCCAGGCCGGATCGGCACCCACTCGTCGGCGTTGAGCCCGGTCACAGACAGACGCGGCCCGAGGAAGACGAAGGTGCCCTTGGTGTGCGTTTCGTCGTTCACCGCGCTCATGCGCGACAGGCCTTTGCCGTGCTCGACAGGCGATGCACCCGACTCTACGAAGTCGTAACCGAAAGAGAGAAGCAGTCGTGCGGCGCCGATGTCATAGCGCGGCAGGCTGTTGGAGCCATAAGCGATGCGCGCGGCCTCGAGGAGCGGCGCATCGGATATGGCGTCGTGGTCCACGCGCGTGCCCTCGAGGGCCGCGACGAACTCGTCTACGAGTCGGCTCATGGAAGGACCCATGTGGCCGCCGATGAACATGACGCGACCGCCGTCTGTTGTGTTCTGCGGGTTCCGGGCCCTGGTGATGCGCGCGGCCAGGAGCTGCTCGGCTTCGTCCCAGGTGCCCTGCCTGAAGACCTCGCCCTCGCGGATCATGGGGCCGTGGAAGCGATCCGGATGATAGAGGTGCTGGAGGGTCGCGTGACCGCGCGAGCAGAGCCCTCCCTCCGATACGGGATGGTCAGGGTTGCCCTCGACCTTGACCGCCCGCCCTTCGCGCGTGCGTACCCACATCCCGCACTCGGCTGCGCAGCCGCCGCAGACCGTGGTGTACCACGTGGCCACCCCCGGGGTGATCTCCTCGTCGGCGACCACGTAAGGGAGGAGCTTCTCTACTTCACTCGTCGAGCAGCCCGTAAGCGTCGCACCCGCGCCGGTGACTCCGACGACCCTGAGGAAGTCACGACGTTTGATGCCGTCGTCGCGCTCCGCGAGATCTCTCGACATGTGCTAGTGCCCCGCCGTCATCAGTAGTGGCATACTGCGCAGTCCGTGGAGGCCTGCTGCTGACCCGCCTCGTTGGGCTGGCGGTGACAATCGATGCACCAGCCCATGGCGTCTCCACGCCACACCGGCCCGTTCTCGTGGACGCCCGGGTCCGTCCCGAACAGCGCTCCGGCCAAGCCGCCGCGCGTCTGGATGCCCTCGGCCCCGACCTCCTGGATCTCACCATGGCACTGCTGGCACTCGAGGCCGGCGTTGATGTGCCTCATGTGCGGGAAGTGGGCGTGATCGGAGATCTTGTAGAGTCGCACCCAGGGAATCGACTCGCCGCGCTCCATGTATCCCTGGATCTTGGCGACCTCGCCCGGATTGTTCCGGCCCTGGACCACCTGATGGCAGCCCCAGCAGCTCGAGACCGGTGGAATGCCGGCGTCGACTGAGCGCTCCGCCGAGAAGTGGCAGAACTGGCAATTCATGTTCGCCTGCTCCTCTCCACTTCCGGCATGCAGATTGTGAGGAAACGCGATGGGCTGGACCACGGCCGCCTCGGCCTCGCCACCTTCTGCGCCCCCGCCCTGGACGAACGCGAGACCCGCGAGCGCGAGCACTGTCGCGAGGCTGCCGATCAGCCAGTTTTTGTTCATCCGATGCAGTGCTCCTGAGCGAAGCATCGCGCCCGTGAGGCAGGCGCAAAAGAGGCCGTTTCCGCTACGGACAGAACGCTTGTGACAAATCGGAACATGGCCTTAAAATCGGCCTGAACCTACCTGCGGCGCAGGGTTGGGGTCAAGATGGTCCAATGGCCCTGTCGAGAACCTTTCGACAAGGGGAGTGTTTTACCTTTTTCGCGTCATCCCACCCCGTCTTCCGACGCAGGGGTCATGCCCGATACGAGCGCGACAGCACCCGTCCGAGAAGCTCGACCTTCGCTCGAGCTGCTGGACCATCTGGTGCAGGAAGTGGAAGGTGTCTTTCATGGCAAGCGCGAGGTCGTGCGGCTGGCAACGGCCGCCCTGCTCGCGCGCGGCCATGTGCTCTTCGAGGACGTGCCGGGCGTCGGCAAGACCACGCTCGCCCACGCGCTGGCGAAGACGCTCGGCCTCGGCTTTCGGCGGATCCAATTCACGGCCGACTTACTCCCCTCGGATGTTTTGGGCGTGTCGGTCTACAACCCACAGACCACGACGTTCGAGACACGGCCTGGCCCGATCTTCGCGAACGTGGTGCTCGCCGACGAGATCAACCGGGCGCCCCCTCGGACGCAGAGTGGGCTCCTCGAAGCGATGCAGGAAGGCAACGTCACGATTGACGACCAGACGTTCGAGCTACCGAAGCCGTTCCTGGTGATGGCGACTCAGAACCCGCTCGAGCACCACGGGACGTACCCGTTGCCCGAGAGCCAGCTCGACCGCTTCCTGATGCGCATCACCGTCGGTTACCCGGACGACGCGGCCGAGCGCCGCATCCTGACCGAGTCCGCGAGCTTCGAGCCGGTCATGGACCGGATCCGCACGGTCCTCTCCCCGACCCAGGTGATGCAGCTGCAGGAGCGAGTCGAGGAGGTCGTGGTAGATCCGGCCATCCTCGACTACCTGATGGCGATCGTCGCGGCGACACGGGCGACTCCCAAGCTCCGCATGGGCGTGAGCCCTCGCGGCAGCATCGCGCTCTACCGCGCTTCCCGCGCGTTTGCGCTGACCCAGGGCCGGACGTATTTGGTGCCGGACGACGTGCGTGACCTCGTCGTGCCGTGCCTCGCGCACCGAATTCTGCCGGCGGGCGCCTCCGGGACGACGATGGATGTTCACGAGGAGGCAGCCACGATCCTCGAGGGCCTTTTAGACGAGCTCGAGGCCCCGGTGTGAACACTGTCGTGAAGTGGTTGGCGTTCGCGTGGCGCCGCCTGCGCGCCTGGCGACGCTTCTACTTCACGACGGGTGGACTCGCGTTCACGCTAGGGACACTGGCAGTCGGGTTCGCCGCCATGAACACGGGGAACAACCTGCTCTATCTGTTGTTGGGCTCCATGTTGGGCTTCATCACGGTGAGCAGCTGGCTCAGCGAGCAGGCGATACGCGATCTGCGAGTGGAGCGACACATACCGCACTCCGTGACGGTGGGCCATGATCTCAGGCTGCATTACACCGTGACCAACCGCCGCAGGATGCTGCCGAGCCTGGCCGTGGAGCTCGTCGAGGCGGGGCTCCCTGGCCGCGCCTTCCTTGCGCACGTGCCCGCAGGCGGCACCGTACAGGCTCGATCGACGAACAGCTTCGTGCGGCGAGGGATCTATCCGCTCGGCACGGTGACGCTGTCGACGTCTTTTCCGTTCGGGATGTTCCGCAAGGAGCGCGACGTGGAGATCCCGGGAGAGGTCGTCGTGTGGCCCCGCGCCGACCGACGTGTGCGGGAGCCCGCCGCGGGCGCCGGCCGTCTGGCCCGGGGCGGCTCTTCGATGCGTGGCACGCGCGGGACGCGCGGCGAGTACCGGAGCTTGCGCGGATACCGGGCGGGGGACGATCCCAAGGACATCCACTGGAAGTCGTCTGCGCGCTTGAGGGAGCCGGTGATCCGTGAGTACGACCGGGACAGCGCAGATACGCGCTGGATCTGCTTGGATACGCGCGGCGAGCCCTCCGAAGCGGCCGAGGTGGCTGTCGAGGTGGCCGCGTCGCTCGCCGGGCGCGCGACCACCGAGCGACGCCCGTTTGCGTTGGTTGTGGGCGACGTCGTGCTCGAGCCCGGGGACGGTGCGGCCCAACTCGAGCGAGCGCTCGACATCTTGGCACGGGTGGACTTCTCACCTGAGAACCCCGCGCCGGACCCACCTGTCATGCGTGAAGCGTGCCTGCTGGTGTCCGTGCACCGGAGCGGCGGTTGGGGTGACGTCTACGCGGTCGGGCCGAATGCGCGGCTGGAGGCCCCTCAGTCGTCGCTGGGCACGACCCCGGTAGCCGCGTGAACCTGCGCCGATTCCACCGCCGGTTAGCGGTGCTCATGTCGCTTTCGGGACTCGTGGCATTCGCGGGCGGCGCGGGCTTCGAGCCAGCCTCGGCATTCCTGGCAGCCGTCGCGCTCGTGACGGCCTTCTTCTGGCATCCGGACGCAGAACTCTCGGCCCGACTCGAGCGGATCTGGCTGCCCCTCGCGACGATCCTCGTGCTACGGGCGCTCTTCCACGTCGTGCTGGTGCGCGAGGACATCGTCATCCCAGTGGTCGACCTGCTCTTGCTACTCCTCGCGGCTGAGGCGCTTCGGTCTCTGGACGCACCGAACGACCTCCGACTCTATGCGCTGTCATTTGCGCTGATCCTCGCGTCGACGGCGTACCGGCCCGGGATCGTCTTCCTGCTCGCCTTCGTCGCCTATCTGGTGCTTGCCACCGTGGCGCTCATGGTCGGTCACATCAAGCGCCGCTCGGAGGCCTACGGAGTGCGCGAGGTCCCGATCGGGAGAGGGCTTCTCGCGACCACCGGCGTGCTGTCGGGCGTCATCTTCATGGTCGCGATGTTCGTCTTCGTGACCTTCCCTCGGGTGTCGCAGGGCTGGGCTGGTCGGGGGGAGCAGCTCGCTACGTCCATCGCCGGCTTCAGCGATGAGATCTCGATCGGGCAGTACGGATCGACCATTCTGACGAACCCCCAGATCGTGCTCCGCGTCGAGTTCCCGGGCGGGAGACCGGCCGACCTCGGCGGCCTGCATTGGCGAGGGCGTTCCTACGACCGGTTCGATGGCGTCACATGGACCCGCACAGAGCAGCTCCCTCCGTCTTCCGCACCGAGGCAGTGGTATCGAGACCTGTGGGGCCAGGAGGTCGTCGAGCAGAAGATCTTCGGGGCGCCGCTCGACGTGCGCGTCCTGTTTTCTCTGCATCCCATCCTCGGCATCGACACGGAGAGCGGCATCCAGCCCCTCTTCGACAACGCGGGGGACTACGTCTACTGGGGTTCCGGCGCGCCCGTTTACACGGCCTACTCGCCCGCCAACCCGCCCGCGCCTGAAGCACTTCGCCTATCGAACCGCGGGTTCACACCGTCGGCGCTGCACTACTTGCAGCTTCCTCAGCTCGACCCTCGCATTCGCACCTTGGCCGACTCGCTGACGCAGGGCCTCGACAATCGCTACGACCGCGTCGTGGCGATCCGCGACTGGCTACGGTCCTTCGTCTACACCCGGGACCTTCCGGGGTCGGCGCGCGAGGCGACCCTCTCTCACTTCCTCTTCGAGCGTCAGGCGGGCCACTGCGAGTACTTCAGCACCGCTATGGTCGTGCTCCTCCGGAGCCTGGGCATTCAGGCCCGCAACGTGAACGGGTTCCTCGGAGGACAGTGGAGCC
>JAOTVA010000180.1 GCA_029863645.1 Gemmatimonadota bacterium | reverse complement strand
GGCCAGCGCGGAAGCCTCGACGACGAGCGGTCCCCACTTATCAATATCCGGGACGGTGGGATCTTCCAGAAGCAGAACGGCGACGCTTTCGGCCTGGCTCCACTCTGAAAACGCCACGTGGTACAGCATTTCGTTCCAGGGCAGGGCGAACGGGTACGCCTCGGCAAGCTCGCTCAGTAGCTCGCGCCCCCGCTCGGCCTCCCCAAGCGCCAGCGTGCCAGCTAGCTCGTTCTGGATCGCGCCAATGTTGCGGCCGAAGGGCTCGTAGGTGTACGGCATCATCGAGTCGGCCCGCTCGAATAGGCCCAAGAACGCGAGAGCGGCAGCCACGTTCGCGGCGCCCCAGGCGCCCCTTCCCATGGCTTCCCATGAGGCTCGGTGGCGTTCATACGCGACGGGATAGTCCCCTTTCGTTCCCGCAGCGAGGGCCTCGGCGTACAACCGCTCGTGATCCGTCAGGCGGTCGGCATGAGACAGCGCCCTCCGCAGCAGAATGTCTGCGGTATCGAGCTGCCCGCCGTTGGAAAAGCTCTCTGCCATTTCCAGCCAGGCCTTCGCAAAGGCGGAGTCGATCGCGACCGCTTCTTCCAGCGGGCCGACGTCGCCACGCATCCAGAACTCGGGCGTGTACCGCCGGTACGCCCGCAGCGCGGCCATCGACGGTGTCATGATCTCCTCGAGCGGGCGGATCGACCCAACCGCCGCTGGGTTCACCTCCACGCCCGCCACGAGTTCTTTGACCGCATCGTTCAGCGTCGTCGCAATCAAGACGGAATCATTCTGCGCGCTCGCCAGAGTCCCGACGACGGTGCCGGAATCGGGATTGACGATTCTCAACGACAGAGCCCACGCGGGGCCGAGGCGGTTGACCTCCCCCGTGAGCACAGCGGGAACCCGACCACGCTCCGCCAGCTCAACGGCGATCGCCTCGGTGAGTCGGGTGGTATCGGCCATTCCGGCGTTCGCGAGTGCCCGGTCGATGGCGTCCTGCGGCAAGAAGCGAAGCGCCGGGGACTGTCCGAGCGCCGTCGTCAGGAGATCCCGCACCATACCGCGGTCCTCTTCACTGGCCGATCCGTCGAGCTCCGCGGCGATCACGTATCGGGATTCGATCGCCGTGTCGGGTCCGGCCAGGAAGGAGCGGCCCAGCGTTCCCGCCATGCCGAGGGCCACGATGATGCCCGCACCTAGCGCCATCCGGCGCCAAGCTGGAGCGCCCGACGACGGTCCACGTCGGAGCGGGCCCGACTCTGCGCGGAGCGCCTCAGCGAACTTCGAGGCCGGGCTGAAGCGATCGGCCGGGCTCTTTGCGAGCGCACGCTCGATCGCGGTCGCGGCTCCCTCAGGGACCGTCGCCCGAAACGTCGTCACCGGCTGGGGTGCGGTCGTGATGTGCTGCGCGACGAGGCTCATCGAGCTGCGGCCCATGAACGGCGGCTGGCCGGCGAGCATCTCGTACGCGACGCAACCGAGGCTGTAGACATCGCTGCGTCCGTCGATATTCCCACTTCCGGCCGCCTGCTCCGGGCTCATGTAGGTCGGCGTGCCGATCGACGTTCCTGTGCGCGTCAGGTTGTCTGCGCCTGCCTCGCTGATCGCGCGCGCGATGCCGAAGTCGGCCACGACGGCGCGGCCGTCCTCCAGAAGAATGTTCGCCGGCTTGATGTCGCGATGGACGACGTCCCGGTCGTGTGCATAGCTCAAGGCGGCGGCTACCTCCTCGGCGATCTGAAGCGCGTCTTCGATGGGTAGCTGCTTCTCGCGGTCGAGGCGGTCGCGGAGCGTCTCACCCTCCACGAAGGGCATGACGTAGTAGAGGAATCCGTCCACATCACCCGAATCGTGGATCCCGAGAATGTTCGGATGGCTGAACTGGGCCACGATCCCGATCTCACGTTCGAACCTCTTCGGACCCATGGCGCCGGCCAGATCCGGCAGCAGCACCTTGATCGCGACTTTGCGTTTGAGCTTGAGGTCCTCGGCGAGGTAGACGGTCGCCATGCCGCCCTGGCCCAGCTCCCGCTCGATCGCGTAGCGATCTGCGAGCGCGGAAGTGAGGCGCTCGAGTTCGTCACTCATCGCAGAGTCCCCACCCCAGAGGCGGATGTCGCGCGCAGCACCTTACGAGCCATTCGGCCGAGCCTACGCGATCTGATCGTCACAGGGCACGTACTGGGGGTTGTTGCCTTCGTTCGCCGGAATCACGATCGAGAGGTCGCTTCCTCTCGTCAGGTTGTCTTTGTGGTAGGCGCCCACTGGGTAGACGGTCAGCGGGTCGCGCCCGTACTGGCGCACCAGCCTCCTCAGGTCCCCGAGTCGGTGCCCGGTGTTGAAGAGCCAGAACGCGCGCTCGCGGAACATCAGGTCCACCCGAGCGTCGGCCGTGCCCGGATCGCTCAACGGAGCCATCGTGAGCGTGGCCCGCGCGTCGTTCAGCGTGATCAGCCATCCACCGAAGTCACCTGCGTCCAATTGCGCCTCGGCTTCGATCATGCGGGCCTCGATCCCGCTCGCAGTCTCCACCGGTGAGGCCCGTGACGAGAACTTCAGATACCTGTACATGGGGGTCTCGCCGTCGAAGCCGGACACTCCGACGAACTGCGTGGGCACGCGGGGATCCCCGGCGGTGGCGAAGTCCAGTCCGTTCACGCCCTCGAGATCCGAGACCGAGTACTGGTCGCTCTCGAAGTTGAGGAGATACATGACGTTGGCTTGGCGCTCCGTGTTGGCGGAGTGCAACGACTGGTACAAGAAATCCGTCGGGACACCCGAGACCGCCGTGGCAGCGGCGGCGTAGTTCCCCTGGTTCAGCAGCGCGCGCCCGCGCGCCACCTTCGTGAGATTGGCGACGTCCGAGCTTCCAGCCGTGAATCGATCGGCGAGGTCGAGTCTCGCGATGCCCCGATCCATTACCTGATCGGTCGTGAGCGGGGCGCCGTACTCCAGGTCCGGCTCGGTGGAGCTGAAGGGAATCCCGCTGCAGTAGTGCTCGCCCAGGAGGATGTGCGTGAGCCCGGAGAGCGCGTACAACTCCCCGATTCTCGCCTCGGCGCTCGGGTCTGGCGAAACCTGCTGGAACAGCTCCGCCGCGCGCTCCGCAGCCAGACGAGCCACGTGAAGATTCAGATACACCTGATTCCAAGCCACGTTCTCGGGATCCATGTCGCGTAGATCCATGGCTCGAGCAAGAGGTGGCGTTCCCCCGAACCGAAACTCGTCCGTGAACCAGCCCCCCGCCACGACGATCCCAACGGAGCTTCCGGGCCCGGCCGCGCCTCCGTCCTTCGCCATCGTGAAGTCACCGATGGCACCGTTGTAGAGGGCTTCGGCGCCCTGGAGGCTCTCCAGCTGGTTCGGCTCGATGATGTCCGGATCCTCGACGTTGAGGAGCGTGTCACAAGCCGAGAGCCCCACCACGAATGTGAGGCAGGCCGCGCACCGTACACGCATTGCTCGCATGGCTCTTCTCATAACGTTCTCCCTGATTGGCATCGACGTTCGACTCCGCGCGGCCACGCTCAGTACCCGAGGCTGACGCGGACGAGGAACGTTCGAAGCTGGCCGCCCTGGACGAAGTTGTAGTTGGGCCCATCGGTCGATCCCTGCGTGTTGATCTCCGGATCCCAACTGCTGAAATCCGTGATCGTGAACAGGTTTCTGCCGGTGAGAACGACGGAGGCCGCGCGGGCCCCCACACGCGCCGCCCACGCCAGCGGGAGGGTCACGCGTACGTGGGCCTCCCGCATCTTGATGAACGTGCCGTCTTCGACGTATGCACCGAAGGCGCCCATCGAACCCGCCACCGCCCGCGCCTGATCTTCGAGCGGTGTGTCAGGATCGTTCAGCGCCTGGCAGTTCTGGATGAACCCGCACTGGAAGAGGCTATTCACGTTGTGCGACACGAAGCCACCCTGATAGTCGAGCAGCCCCCCGATCTGTAGGAGACCGCTCCACAGGGTCAGGTCCGTGCTCAGTTGAAGGCTCTTCGTGGGTACGGTGCTTCCTCCGAACACGGCCGTGTCGGAGACCACCACTTCGCTGAAGTCGATGACCCCATCCCCGTTCGCGTCGCTCCAGCTTTCGAGGCCGGGCCACCACATCCCGTAGAGTGGGTAGCCCGGCTTCTGCGCGTACCCGAAGCCCTGGATCGGCGGGACGCCCTCTCCGAGCTCCACCAGCTCGTTCGTGTTCTTCGAGCCGGTGAGGCCGACGCGCCACTCGAGCGCGTCGGACTCCAAGACGCGTGCCTGGAGGCTGACCTCGAAGCCCTTGTTCGTGACTTCGCCCAGGTTCTCGAACCTGATGGGGGTAGCGCCCAGGGATCCAGGCAGCTCCCTCTCGAGCAGGGCGTCTGTGGTTCTCTTGCTGTAGAACGTGAACTCCAGGTCGACCCGATCATCGAGGCCGGTCGCGTCGAATCCGATTTCGACTTCCGCCGACCGCTCCGGACGGAGGCCGAGGTTGCCCAGGCCACCGAGTGTCACCGACGGCGCGTCGACGGCTTCGCCACCGATCAAAACCGACGACGTGACGGGAAGGAGGTAGCGCAAAGCCGCATTCGGGTCCGGCTGGAGTCCGGACTGTCCGTAGGCGCCGCGAATCCGTAGGGAGCTGATCCACCGGTCATCTCGTTGATCGAACACGACGAACGAGGCTGACGCTTTCGGATACCATGCGGCTTCGAACCCTTCACCGAACGCGCTGTTTTCGTCGACCCTGACGGCACCGGTGACAAACAAGCGGTCGTCGAGGCTGACCTGCTGCTCCACGTAGCTCCCGAGCGTTCGCGACTCCAGCGTCAGCTCTGCCGACTCCTTCGTCGAGCCCGCGTCGAGGGTGGAGCCGCCCGGGGGGAAATTGGACGCGGAGTTGAGCGTGGCCTCGAGCTTGTCGACGTTGAACTGGGTTCCGATCGCGGTGCGCGAGCCGATTCGGTCCGTCAGGTCGAAGAGCGCGCTGGCGCCCACGTCCACGGAGTGCTTGTAGCTGGTGTAGGCTTCGATCGCTCGCAGCCCCAACCGGTTCGCACCGGCGCCCTGGCCTGGCGCGTTGAGCGCCTCATCGCTGTAGCCCGTGTAATCCAAGCCCACGGTCGCGTGCGCACTCAGGAAATCCGTCGGGTTCCAGTTCAACTGGCTGCTGTTCACGAATCGGTCGGTCTCTCGCCACACGCGTCTGGCGAAGTTCTGGTCCTGCGGGAAGAATCCGAACAGCGACGGTGAGTCGGGGTCGGCGCTCCCGAAGAGCGCCGAGCCGTAGATGCTCTCGAGATTGTCGCCGGTCTGCGGGAGCCGAAGCGTGCTCCTGACCAGGCCCGTGGAGACGTTCAGCCCCAAACGTTCGGAGAGATCCGCGGTCAGGTTCGCGCGGAGATTGACCTTCGACGACTCGTTGGGCGTGAGCTCGTCTGCGGGGATCTCGCTCGTTCCTCTCTCCGCCAAGAGGAAGTCTCGCGACACCTGAGGCATCTGCAGCGTCCCGATTTCGTTCTCGAGCTCGGCCGCCACGAAATACCGCACTCCCGCCCCGCCCGAGACCTGCACGCCGTACTGCTGCCGGCGGCCGTTTCGGATGGGCGAGTACTCGGGTTCCGACAGCAGATTCCGGCTGAAGAGCTGGGTGATGGTGCATGAGCCCAACGCTTGGTCGAGCGGAAGACAGCGCACCGTCGCCCCCGATCCATCCGTGCCCTGCGAAAAGAAGATCCCCGGGTAGTCCGCGGGGTCCTGCGTGATTCCCTGCT
>JAOTVA010000179.1 GCA_029863645.1 Gemmatimonadota bacterium | reverse complement strand
AGGAGCGCTTTATCGAGGAGAACGAGGCGCGCGGGCTACCGGCCGAAGCATTCGTCCGCGAGGCGAGGGAGCGCGCCGCGGTCTACGAAGGATGGACCGACCAGCAGCTCTGGGACCACGTGGACCAGAATCCCGTCCAGGGCATCATCGAGTTTTGAGGGGAGTCGAGGGCTCGACGGAGCCGGAGGGACAGGGCGGGGGCGGGCTCGACCGCGCCGTCGACTACTTGGACCGCACATCGGCGCGCATCTCCCGCTATATGTTCCGGTTCGGCATCCATGTGACCATGCCGGCGCTCGTCGTGCTCGTCACGCTCGACGTGGCGCTGCGCTACGTCTTCAACGCGCCGCTTCAGTGGGCGCGCGATGTGAACGGGCTGCTGCTGCTCATCAGCATCTTCTGCGCGCTGCCGCACGCGTGGGACCGCGCGTACCACATCCGCATGGAGGTCTTCTACACGCGGTTCTCCGAGAGCAGACGGCGCCTCGCCGACGTAGTTTCGTCCTTGGCGGGCGTCGTGTTCTTCGGTCTCATGGCCGTCCAGGCCGTGCGGTTCGTCCCGTTCATGATCCAGACCGGCGAGACCGGCGAGGACTGGGACTTCGTGCTGTGGCCGTTCATGGGCATCGTCGCGTTCTGCGCCTTCGTCATGGTCGCGCGCATCTTCTCGAACCCAGCTGGGATCGAGTCGCTTGGGGATGAGGCATGATCATCCCCATCAGCGGGCTGCTCGGGATCGCGGCGATGTTCGTGCTGCTCATGCTCGGGGTCCCCATCGCCTTCTCGATGGCGATTACCGGCGCCGTGGGGCTCTGGATCTTGGAGGGGCCCGGCCCGGCGATGGCGCACTCCCTGCTCGTGCCGTGGGACGAGGGACGCAGCTTCGTCTTCGTCACCATCCCACTCTTCGTCCTCATGGGCCAGCTCGTGTTCCACACCGGGCTCGCCACCGACCTCTACAGGGCGGTCCGCACGTGGATCGGGCCCGTGCCGGGCGGCATGGCAATCACCTCCGTCGTGGCATGTGGCGCCTTCGGCGCGGTCACGGGTTCGAGCATCGCCACCGTGGCGACCATGGGCGCGATCGTCATGCCCGAGATGAGGCGCTACAACTACAACCCGCGCCTCGCTACGGGCGCATTAGCGGCGTCCGGGACGCTGGGCATTCTCATTCCGCCGAGCGTCATCTTCATCTTCTACGGGGTGATGACGGAGACGTCCATCGGCGAGCTGTTCATCGCCGGGATCATCCCGGGCATCTTAACCGCAACGATGTTCTCCGTGATCATCTTGGTGCGTTGCATGATCACGCCGTCCTTGGGCCCTCCCGGGCCCTCCTCGACCTGGGCCGAACGCTGGTCGTCGACTGTGGGGTTGCTGCCGATCATGGCCCTCTTCGGGCTCGTCATCGGTGGGATCTACGCCGGGATCTTCACACCCACCGAGGCGGCGGGCGTCGGCTGCACCGGCGTCCTCGTGACGGCTGGAGTGCGAGGCAGCCTCACGCGAACGGCCATGAGCAAGGCGCTGGAGGAGACCGCGCTCATCAGCGCGATGATCTTCGCCATCATCGTGGGCGGCTACCTATTCGCGCGCTTCCTCGCCGTGACGGGGACCACCGAAGCCATGGTCGACGTCCTCGTCGGCATGGACCTCGGCCGCGTGCTGTTCCTCGTCTTGCTCGTCGGTCTCTACATCATCTTGGGCGCCATGCTCGATGTCTTCGGCATGCTCGTGCTCACCATCCCATTCGTCATGCCGATCGTGCGCGAGCTCGGCATCGATCCCATCTGGTTCGGCGTATTCGCCGTGGTGATGGCCGAGCTGGCGCTGGTCACGCCACCCATCGGGGCCAACGTGTTCGTCATGAGACGAACCGCGCCCGAAGTCCCCATGGGCGAGATCTTCATGGGCGTGCTGCCGTTCGTGCTGGGGGAACTCGTCGTGATCGCGCTCCTGATCGCATTCCCGGAGATCGCGCTGTGGCTCCCCGGACAGATGCGCTAGAGCGTTAGAGTCAGGGCTGGACGGAAACCCCACGCCAGAACGCCACGCGACCCTTAACGGACTCAGCCGCCTGCTTCGGGTCCGCGTAATACCAAGCGGCCCCTTCGTTGACCGCGTCGTCTACGACGACGTCGAAGTAGTTGGCTGTCCCCTTCCACACGCAGACCGTCTCCTGCGACGAGGGACGGAGGTAGTCGTCGTTCACGGCGTCGCGGGGGAAGTAGTGGTTGCCCTCGACTACGACCGTGTCGTCGCTCTCGGCTATGACTGCATCCTTCCAAATGGCCTTCGCCATGGTTCTCTCCTAAATGTCGACCCAAACGCCGGCGGGTCCGGCGTTCACGATGTGCGTCGTGCCTTCGCGTGCTTCTTCGGTCCAACAGGCATGGATGTGTCCACAGACCACGAGCCGCGGATGCTTCTTTCGGATGGTGTCCAGGATGACCCGGCTTCCCAGGTGCTGACCGCTGACCCGGTCCACATGGCCGAGCGGGGGTGAGTGCGTGACGAGCACCGCGTCGGGTGGACAGTCCTCTAGGAGCACGCCCATTTCCACGTCGTCCAGGTCGTAGCTCCACGCACCGAACGGCGTCACGGGATTCGCGCCGCCGACGCCCCAGAACGGTACGCCTTCGATCTCGTGGCCCGAGCCGTGCAGCACGTGCCCTGCGGACCACCCCGCGCAAGCTGCGGCCAACTCCTCGGCCGACTCGCCGTTCCCCGCAACCAGCACAGTGGGTACCGAGATGGCCGCGAGGACGTCCACCGTCTCCTGAAGACCTGTCCGCATCACGCCCACGTCTCCAGCCACAAGGACCGCAGATGCATCGCCGGAACGCTCGACGATGCTTTGTGCCGCACCGTGGTCGCAGTGGATGTCGCTACAAACGAGGAGTCGCATAGTCGGTCAGGTACGGGTCACGTCGCCGAAGGCGTCTTCGGCAAGAGTGCGAGCGTAGTCACGCACGTCGTCCGGAAAGTGCGCCGTCTCGGCCTCGAAGCGAACCTGGTCGCCAGCATACAGCGCGCGAATCGCCTCCTCGAACGACGGAGCGTTCCCAGCGAGATCATACATGAAGCGGTACGTCACGTCCTGGGACTTCTGGATCTTGTCCGTCGCCTTGTTCGCCTTGCGCGCCTCGTCCACGAGACGCCGCAGCGTCGCAGAAGCGCTTCCGCGTTGCCCGTCCAGCCAGGCCCAGTGGCGGGGCAGGAGGGTGACCTCCTTGGCCACCACGCCGAGCTTCGGCCGGCCACGGCCGCGCGGGGCGCCCTCCGGCTGGCCCTCGACGGCCATGTACGCCTGGTGCCATGCGATGCGGTCGGCGACCTCCTGCAAGGTGCCGTCCAGCTCGAGGTCGACCCGCCCGCCCGTGCGGTTGTCGAAGATGCGAATCAGGCCCGCCGTGCCCTCATCCCGGGCCGCCTTGCACGTGCGGACGACTGTCTCCAGATCGCCTCTCGTCAAGACGTGGTCGTCGGAAAAGGCCGTGAATCGTGGTTGATTATTCTGGGTCATAAGCCCCCCCTGGTCTCTTGAACCCGATAATTTTACCAGGGTCTTAATCGATGTCAATATTACCTGGGTAGAAATGACCTAGAAGGCGCGCGATGAGGTCCTCTCGGACCCGCCGCGCCGGTTGTCGGGCGATCCTACTTGCGCCAGAGCGGGAAGACGGCTCGTCCTGCGAACGCGATGGGGTTCCGACTCGCGCGGAAGACGCCCTGGTGCACGGACCGGACCTCCTCGATGGAGGTGAAGGCCTCGGGGTGGTGCGCCTCGACCACCTCCATGTATTGGCGGACCTCTGCCCGCTTGACGACGCTGAAGATCACACTCACGTCGCCCGAGCCCCCCGCGCCTCGCACGCTGGTCACGCCGAAGCCTGCGGCTCGCAGCGCCGACAGAAGGTTGCTCGTGTCCTCCTCGGTGATCGTACGGATCATGCGCCGGCCGAGCGCGATGCGCTCCTCGATCCGCAGCCCGGCGAAGACCCCGGTGGCGAATCCCCCTGCGTATGCGAGGTAGTAGGCCACATTGGTGAGGTTCTGGACCAGTTGGCTGATCGCCAACAGCCAGATGAGCATCTCCACGAAGCCGATGAGGGGCGCGAGGTTCTTCTCGCCGCGGGAGATGAAGGAGATGCGCAGCGTCCCGAGCGTGACGTCGGCGACTCGCGCCAGGAAGATCAGGGCGGCGCCCGCCCAGATGGGCCAGGTGCCGAAGTCTATGGACAATGAAGTATCTGCAGGTGCACCGGCTCCGCCTCACTTTCGATCACGTTCGTAGTCCGAAAAGATAGTTCTGCGCCGCCCGATCCGCCGAGGTGTCCCCTCGGGACATGTCCGCGCCCAGCGGGGGCTGATCGATTCATGGAGTGAGAGCGCGTGAAACGCCTGCGGTAGTGGTTCGCATCGACCGAAGCGAGAGGCGGCTCGAGGTCGAGCTGCGGCCTGGTTTCAGTCGCGCCGACCTGGACCGGATACGAGGATTGTCCGGGCGGAGATGGGACAGCGAGCGACGCGTCTGGTGCGTCCCCGGTGTGACCGATCCCCTGCGAGCTATTGTCGAGTGGTTCGGGGACGCCCGTGTCGTGATCGAGGAGTGTCCGCGAACCCCGGAGGTGGCGGCGGACCCACTCGAGGTGGCTCGTGAAGGGATGCTCCTCAGGGGATACAGCCCCAGGACCCGCAAGGTCTACCTCGGCCACATCAGGCGGTTTCTCGAATGGTGTGGAGAAGGCGCGGTCCTCCCTCCACCCGAGCCTGGAGCACGCGTCCGCGCGTACATCGTCCATCTCGTCGAGGGAAAGGGCATCTCGAGGGCTTCGCACAATCAGATCGTGAGCGCGCTGCGCTTCCTGTGTGAGGCCGTGTGGGACCTGCCGGCGTTGGCTCTCGAGCTGCCGCGTCCCCGCAAGGAGCACCGGCTGCCCAAGGTGCTCAGCCCCGCCGAGGTGGCGCGGGTGATCGCGCAGGCGCGCAGCCTCAAGCACCGCGCACTGCTGATGCTTCTCTATTCAGCGGGGCTCCGCGTCGGCGAAGTGGTGCGTCTCCGCCCCACGGACCTGGACACCGACCGGGGCCTCATCCTGGTCCGACAGGGAAAGGGCAGGCGGGACCGATACACGTTGCTCGCGCGCAGGGCCACCGAAGCCGTAGGCATCTACCTGTCGGCCTTCCCGACGGCGCGATGGCTGTTTCCGGGGGCTCGCCCCGACCGACATCTCACGACCCGCTCTGCCCAGAGGGTCGTCACCGATGCCGCACGGGCCGCGGGTCTCTCCAAGCGGGTCACCGCCCACATGCTGCGCCACAGCTTTGCCACCCACCTGCTGGAGCGGGGGACGAACCTGCGGATCATCCAGGAACTGCTCGGCCACCAGACCTCTCGCACGACTCAGATCTACACGCATGTCGCGAGCACCACCCTGGAAGCGGTCCGCAACCCGCTGGACGATCTGGAATAAGCCTCAGGCAGCTTGCACGCGTGACGCCTGTGCCCCGAACTTGATAGCGGCGACCCAGCTACTACCAACAACCGACAGTGACATCCTCGTCAGCAACCCCGTGGGGTTGAGGGGGCTATCGGGGGCCGCCCCGACAGCAATAGACGAGTTATGCGCCAGCGCCTCATTGTGTCTGGCTGTACGATCAGTACTTATGTTGCACTCCTGGTGGCCACACAATGGCAAGGAGGGACTCCCATCCGCGGGATTGCTCGACATGGACGGGGCCCAAGC
>JAOTVA010000177.1 GCA_029863645.1 Gemmatimonadota bacterium | reverse complement strand
CGGCGATCCAGCGCTCTCTCGACCGGATCTCACGAGACCGGACCACGATCGCCATCGCGCACCGCCTCTCCACCATCCGCAACGCGGACCGGATCTGCGTGTTGGAGGGTGGACGGATCGCGGAGCTCGGGACCCATGAGGAGCTCATCGCGCGGGACGGGATCTATAGTTCGCTGTGGAAAGTGCAGACCGGCGCGGCCGTGGCGCTGGAGCATTAGTCTACGACTGATGGGCGGCATGTCGCCGGGTGCCGTCGGGGTCTCGGGGAGTACGCCGCTTCGCTACTCGGCCGGCGTCGGACGCTTGAGAGCGGCCTGCACCACTACGATCAGCCCGATCGCGAACAACGGCATCGTGACAGTCAGGAGGATCCCCGGCCCGAGTGCTTCGTACATCGACGCCATGAAGGACAGAATCCGCATGATCATTTTGTCTGCCTCACTCTCTCACTTCTGAGCCTTTGCGGTGCCGCTCTGGCATCCGCGCACGACATCATGAAGCAAGGACCGCACCTCAGGCCAAGGCCCAAAATCGGCGTAAACAGGGCCTTCTTGGTGCGCGGGCAGCGCCCCTACCGGCAACGAATTGCCGGGTGTGGGCACACTCCGCCGCCCCCTCGACGCGACGGTAGCCAGCGGAGGCAGACCTCCGACAGGGGGATCAGGCCGTGACCGGTTCCTCCACCGGGTCGGGCACGCCCCCTCGGTCCTTAGTGGCAGCCTGAGGGGACACTCGATACGCGTCCAACGGCACGATGCCCTGCTCGACCCAGGCGAACTCGCCTTCGAGGAACCGCTTCGCGACGCTGTACGTCGCCCGGTCGTCGTTGCGGAAGAGCGAACTGAATCGCTCGGCAATCCGCCGACGCGCGCGGCGGCAGTGCAGCTCGGCCAACGCCTGAGCGCCCCCTTCCTTGGCACCCCGCTCGGCGAGCATCCGCGCCCTCAGGACGACGGCTGTCATGACGAACAGTTCGGCGCCGATGTCGACCAGTCGGCCGAGGACAGCCTGCTGCTTCTCGAGAGCCGGCCCGAAGCGCACCATCGCATGGAAGGTCGCGCGAGCCAGTCTCCGGGAGGCGCGCTCGATGTACCTGATCTGTCCCGCCAGCGGGCCGAAAGTGCGATGTCTGGGCCACAACCCCCAGCCGAGAAAGCGCGTCGGATACCACCAGGCGTAGTGCAGACCCGCCCGGACCAGAGCCTTCAGCCTCTTTCCCGTCGGAGCCTTCGGGTTCAGGAGATCGCCGGCCACCCTCAGGTGCATGTCCACAGCCTCACGCGCGATGAAGAGGCGCATGATCTCCGAAGAGCCCTCGAAGATTTTGTTGATCCTCATGTCGCGCAGGTATCGCTCGATGGGGTACGGCGTTTCGCCCCGGGATGCGAGCGAGTCGTGTGTCTCGTATCCCCTGCCACCTCGGACCTGAACCGCATCGCTGACGAGATCCCAAGCGACCTCAGTGGCCCACAACTTCGCGATCGCAGCCTCGAGGCGAATGTCGAAGCGACCGGAGTCCGACATCGACGCCGTCAGCTCGGCGATGGCATCCATGGCGAACGTGTCGGCCGTCATGCCGCCCAGCATCTGGGCGACGGCATCGTGCTTTCCGATCGCCCGCCCCCACTGTACCCGGTGGGACGCCCAGTCGCGCAGCATGTCCAGGCAGCCCTTGCCGGCCGCCGCGCAAAACGCCGGGAGCGCGAGCCGCCCGGTATTGAGGGTGACGAGCGCGAGCTTGAGCCCCTTCCCCTCACCCCATAGCAAGTTCTCGCTCGGCACTCGCACGTCAGTGAAGCGGAGAATCCCGTTCGAGAGGCCTCTCAAACCCATGAACGAGCACAGGTGCGCTACCTCCACGCCCTCCCATGCGGTCTCGACGATGAAGGCGGTGATTGGTCTCCGGCTCGATCCTTCTCTGGCCGGAGTGCTCGCCATCACCACGATGATCTCGGCGCGGGGGCCGTTCGTCGTCCAAAGCTTCTCCCCGTTCAGGATCCAGTGGGATCCGTCCTCGGAGAGTTCGGCCGTGGTCGACATGTTGGCGGGGTCCGAGCCGACGTCGTTCTCGGTAAGCGCGAAGGCTGAAAGCGCACCCTTCGCGAGACGCGGCAGATAACGCGCCTTCTGCTCGTCGGTGCCGAACTTCAACAGCGGGCCTGGAACGCCGATGCTCTGGTGTGCCGACAGGAAGGCCCCGGTCGACCCGCATCGGGACCCCACGATGGACAACGCACGCACGTAGGAGAGCTGCGACAGGCCGAGGCCTCCGTACTCGATGGGAGTCTTGATACCGAACGCCCCCAACTCCGCGAGGCCGTCGAGCACATCCTGGGGCACCCAGCCCTCGCGGTCGATCGCGTCTCCGTCGATATGCGCCCCAGCGAACGCCTCGAGCCGTTTGAGAAACTCGGCTCCACGCGCCTGCTCCTCCGGGTCCGGCTGGGGGTACGGATGCATCAGATCGAAATGCGGGGCGCCCTCGAAGAGCGATCGCGCGAAGCTGCGCTGCTCCCAACTTTCCTCGCGCGCCTGCTCGGCGACTTCTCTTGCCTCGAGCTCGCTCGCCAGCGTTCTCTTGCTCGTCATTACGCGCTCCCGCGTAGGGGTGAAGCACCGCAGGACCTCATAAATCTAGCACATGGGTCGTGAGCGTAGGTCCATCGGCGCTGACCGGCGTAGCTCACTCCTCCGCGCCCAAGAAGGTCCCGATCTCGTCCGCCCGAGCCTCGGCGTCCTTCTCTCCCATCTCGATGAGGGCACTCACGTAGTCTGGGTGGAACAGGATCAGGCTCAGGAAATCGGAGCTACGCGTCTCCTTCGTGCCCAGGCCCCGCGCGAAGAACCTCAACGGGCGCGGCAGATGGGCTTCGAACTGAGTGGCCAGGCGACCCAGGTCGGCGGATGGGCGCAGCGTGAGAAGGCGGACGGGTTCCAAGCCTTCCCGCTTCTCCACAGGGACCTCGCCGATGAGACGGTTCAGTCGCTGGAGCTGGAACACGGAGTAGTCCAGCGTGTCGAGAAACACGGAGTTCATGAGCATGCCCATCACCTGCACGGGCGGCGGGTAGCCCTGGATCGTGTGCACTGCCGCTTCGGCCACCGACGCATCGTAACGCGTTGAGATCGCGATGATCGAGCGTGCCCCCAGGTGGATCGCCGGGGAAAGAGGCGTGAGCAAGCGCATACCACCGTCACCGTACCAGGCGCCATCGATTTCCACCGCTGGAAAGAAGAGCGGGAGGGCCGCGGACGCCATGATGTGATCCGCGGTGATCGTGGCCTGGCGCGGCTCGCGCTGCGGGCGGTTCCAGAGCTTGACCTCGCCGCCCTGGATCCAAACGACGGACCGTCCGGTCGAATAGCTGGTGGTGCTGATGGCGAGTGCCTTGATGCGGCCGTGGTCGAGATTGTGCCGTACCCCGGGCAGAACGCCGTCCTCCGTATGGAGGACCTCTGTCAGGTATGCCCGTAGCGGATCGGTATCCATGAGCGCCCGGCCCAGCGGCCGTGTGCTGATCCCCCCTGATGTGAGCTGCCGGAGCCAGTTCAGGGCGTTCCTCGCGAGGGAGAGGGTGTCCGTCCGGAAGACGTCCCCAATCGTCACGTTGCTCCAGAGGTCGCTGAGCTCCTGTACGGCTTGCAGGAAGGTGCCGGGGTGCGACGCGAGGTGTGCGGCGTTGATCGCGCCGGCCGAGATACCTGTGATGTAGGGGATGCGCAGCTCGGGGAAGCGGCGAGCCACACACCTGAGGAACCCCACCTGATAGGCTGCTCGAGCCCCGCCACCGGTCATGACGATGCCGAGGTCGGGCGGCCCGGCGCTCCTACTCGCATCGGGCCTCGGCTGCAGGGTCGGCGTGTGACCCATCAGCCGGACAGGTGTCCTTCGAGTGGCATGAGCATCAAAGACACCCTCAGCGCGGGAGACGCTGGTTCAATGATCAAGGAACCCGAGCCCACTGAGCGAAAACAACTCACGGTAAAAAGGTCGCGTCGCCACCTGCAGTACGCACGTGGCACAATATCCTGATCGCGGCCGCCCGCCCCCATCCTACTCCCTGGCCGACTCCGCGTCAGTATTCCCGCTCGCGCCTTCCTGTAACGAGACGCGCCAGTCGACCCCGTCCGACTCGATTCGCAGATAGGCCACGCGCGGACCGACCCCGAATTGCACGGTATCGGCTGCCATCCCGCGCACATCGACGATCGACTCCAGCGGCCGACCGCTAATCGCGCTATGGATCGTCACACTGAAGTGCCCGCCCGAGGGTGGACTTTCGTTCGTGGTCTCCCAGCTGAGCCGTAGAGAGCCCGTGCTTACGTCGAACGACTCTGTCTGACGACTGCCTCGGCCCGACCACTCACCGAGCGAATGCCACAGTGTGCTCGGGGCGGGACCTCCGACGAGGGCGGGGTCCTCGGCGGGCTGACGGAGATCGCACGCGCCGACGATCGCCAACACCCCAAAGAAAAGCAGCCGGCCGCCTGAGCGCCGGCTGCTCATCGGTCGCACGGATCGATTGTCGTCCGGGGCTCCTAGGCGGTGCCTGTGACCGGGCCGCCTCTCACGGCACGCTGAACCAGGTTCCGCATGAGCGGGACCTTGTACCCGTTGAACCGGAGCGGTCGGGCACCCTCGATAGCCAGCTCGCCGGCCCTGGCGATCGTCTGGGTGTTTACCAGCTGCCCCGCCAACGCGTTCTCCACTGCCCGGAGACGCAGCGGCCTGGCGGCGACGGCCCCAACGACGACCCGGGCTTCTTCGATTCGGCCACCGGACTCACGCACGGCGGAAGCGATGTTCACCAGAGGGAAGTCCCACACTTCACGGTCGCGTACCTTCTCGAAGTAGAAGCGCGCACCAGACCACGTCGCGGGCATGCGGATGGAGGTGAGGAGGTCACCATGCTCTAGGACCGTCATACGCGTGATGTCGAGGTCCGGACCGACGAAGTAGTCGACCGCGTCCACGACACGCTCGCGCGAGCCCCGGCGGATGACCATCTGGGCGTCCAGCGCGACCAAGGCAGGCGCCGTATCGGACGGGCTGACTGCGACGCAGCGACTCGCGTTGAGAATCGCGTGCTCACGGTTCACCGCGGTGGGGGTGTCCGCGTAGCAAGTGTTGCCTCCGGCGCGGTAGCACGTCCATCCGGACCGGTAGTAGGTGCAGCGCGTGTCCTGCGACACGTTGCCCCCTATCGTCCCCTGGTGACGGATCTGGGGTGACGCGACGAGGCCCGCGGCCTTCGCCAGTACGCTGAAGCGCTCGTTGATGATGGCGCTTTCAGCGATGTCGGTCAGCGTCGTCATCGCACCGATTTCGAGGCCGCCATCCACCTCCCGAATGCCCTGTAACTCCGGCACCTGGCCCAGCTCGACGACGACCTCGGTCCGCTTGGTGCGGTCCTTGAGCCAGTCGAACGAGTCCATGCCCCCGGCAATGATCCAGGCGTCGTCGCCGTACGCCTCCAGCAACTCCGCGGCTTCGTCGAGCGACGAGGGCTGGAAGAGCTGGAACGGAGGAATCACGTCGTGCAGGATCGCCATTGCGATTACTCCCTCAGATGTGGGCCGTCAACGGTTCCTGCATGGGCCGCCCGTGTTCGAGCGCCATGAGGATGTTGTCGAGCGTCACGGGTGAGCGGCGGAACATGTCGTCGCCTAATGCGGCAGACAGCGCGTTGAGGATCGCGGCCGCGCCGGCGGCTACCGGCGGTTCGCCGATGCCCTTCGCGCCTACCGGCGACTCCGGATCGGGCAGATTCACCGCCTCCCACTTCATGTTTCGTGGGATA
>JAOTVA010000178.1 GCA_029863645.1 Gemmatimonadota bacterium | reverse complement strand
CTCCGAGCGGGATCTCGACGAGTGTGTCGCTGATGCGCCGAGCGACCGCTGACAGATCGGTCATGCTCATACGTCCAGTGTCACCTCTGCTTCGAGGCCGTCCCCCACGCGTCGGATGGTGAGACCATGAAGGGTCGCGGCCTTCACGAGCACGAAGGGCTTTGCGAGGGACACGCCCCTGACTCGGGCCCTCACGCCCTCGCCGCCGGGCTCGGCCACCCGGACGTCGATCTCCGCCGGCGCCCATTGCTCAACCTCACCGAGGTAGACGAACTCATTGAGCCATGCGACCAATAGGGCCGCTTCGTCCGGTCCTTTGGCGGCAACCTCACGCCACCCCCCGGACGGCGCGTTCGGTCGGGATCGGGTCATCAGCTCGCCCATAGCCCGGCCCGACTCCGCCAGCAATTCGGGAAAAGTGCCCGCCCGGAGATGAATCGTGAGCTCCGCAGTATGGTCCACGAACTCGTGTGAGGGAGCGGTGGCCCCGGTGGACGATGCTGGCCGCTCCATCTCTTCCTCCTTGTTTTCAGCGCCCCCGCGTGTCGAACAGATCCGCGAGGGTGTCGTATGCGACATCCTCAACAAGAAGCCGAAGATACTCCGCGACTTCGGCGTCGTGTGGAGCCACGCCGTCGATCAGTTCGGACAACTGATCTATGTCCTCATCGAGGGTGGCCGCTCTAATGGCCTCGGCCAACTCCTGTGGCACCAATGCAAGCTTATCCCGCGATGGCGGGTCACCCACTCTGCCCTTCATGGCTTACACCTCCCCAGGGTATGAACGCGATCCTCACGTCCAGATTAGCCTGGTGGCCGTCGCCGGTCTGTCGGGTAGTCGCTGCGACATGGCGTAAGGGGGCTCGACTCCGTTGATCCCCCTCCCTGAGTGGATGCTACGGGAGGGTGCCGCGGGGTGCGGGTCGGCACACAAGGCGTCCTTCCTCGCGGTTAAGAAACACCGACGCCGTCACCGACTCCTGGCCTTCTGCGTCAGCCCCAAATGATGTCACGAAGCCTCCGAGCTGACGACCGATCAGTGCTCCGAGGCCTCGTCGTCAAGCTCGAGAGTGTCCAGGAACTTCACGTAAGGCCCCATCGTGAGTCATGTTGACCACGTACGAGCGCCTCCGTGTGTCGCGGCCAAGGAAGCGACATATAGCACCTGCTTTGGGAGCCACTTTCTGGCGTCGGTGGGCGTCGGCCAGCGTCGGAAAGGCTGGAATTCTGCGTCAATTGCGTCGGTGAGCGTCGGTGGGTAACGACGCAGTCTTGGGCAGTTTGCGTCGGCACTTCTAACCGTGCTTCTCGGTGTGCTTCGGGGTAGATTTCGCTGCATGGCGAGCGAGCGATCGATACGGGAGGGTGACCGGAGCCCGGTGAGGGTCTTCCGGTTGGGTGCCGAGCCGCGTGACGACCTGTCGGCCACCACGACCGTCTCGGAGCGCTTGGAGATTCTCCGTGAGTTGACGGCGAGAGCCTGGCGCCTGACCGGTCGGGCGTTGCCGACGTATCAGAGGCATGAGATCCCCGTTCGCGTGATCCGGCCCGAGTGACCGGCGACTGGGCGGACGTTCTCGTGGCCTTGCTGGACGCGGGCGCGCGCTTCCTCGTGGTCGGCGCGCACGCTCTGGCGGTTCAGGGGGTCCCCCGGGCCACGCAGGATCTGGACATCTGGGTCGATCCGGCGCCGGAGAACGCGGATCGGGTGTGGGAGGCGCTGACCCGCTTCGGAGCCCCACTCGAGGACATGCGGATCAGTCGCGACGACTTCGTGCGCCCAGATACCGTGGTCCAGATAGGGCTTCCGCCGAACCGGATCGACCTGCTCACCACGATCACCGGCGTCAGCACCTTCGATGTCGCTTGGGCCGAGCGAGTCGACAGCGAGCTCGACGGCCACCTCATTCCGTTCCTTGGACGCGAGACATTGATTGCCAACAAGCGCGCGACGGGTCGGCTCAAGGACCTGGCTGATATCGAGGCCCTCGGCGAGGACGTCTAGGCAAAGGCCATCTGCTCCGGTGGACGGAGGCGCTGCGGCTTCCCGCTTCGGATTCGGACTCACTCGAGTCGAGCACGGCAGGATGCGAGGACAGGTCAGCCCGGCCGCGCGGCGGATCTCTGTTAGCGTATCGACGCAGTTCACGACGCGCTCGCGCCCAGCGACGACGGCCGCGTGGAGAAAGCCGGCGGCGTCCTCACGATGGACGAGTACTACGAGAAAGCGGCGAAGGGCGAAGCCTGATTCGAGGAGCGGCCCTCGGCGTCGGAGACGAATTGGCCGTCGCGACAGCGGTGCTCAACAGCGACCTTGCCAGCAGCCACGCTCAGTAGAGCCGCGTTTCCTCGTCTTCGCTGATCACCCCTTGGAGAGCCTCGACTGGGCCTGGGAAGGATGCAGCATCCTTCATCGTCTCCGCTAGCGTCGGCAGTCCGTCGAGAGGCGGCCACTGCTCCGGCTGCCAGAGATGCGAGCGAATCATGCATTTCGAGCAATGAAAGAAAGCTTCGTCCACATGTACTACGATAGCGAGGGCGGGGACCTTGCCCTTTGCGGCCAGGGATTCGAGCAGTTCCCGATCACGCACGACTTGGGCATTGCCACCAATCCGCAACGTTTCGCGCTTGCCCGGAATTAGAAAAATCAACCCGATCCGTGGCGATCGGAACAAATTGAGAAAGGTGTCGAACCGCTGGTTGCCCGGACGGTCTGGGATCGCCAGCGTCTTGTCATCCAGGATCTTCACGAATCCAGGCGCGTCACCCTTGGGCGAAATGTCCATCCGCCCTTCGTTGTCGCTTGACGCAATGAGCACGAAGGGCGATCGGCCGATAAACGTATGGCAGTGCCGGTCCAGCGACGTGAGTGTCTTCTCAACGACTGGAGGACCAACAGGGTCCCCCATCAGCGCCCGTAGTTGGGCTTCAGACTGAACGACATCCTTAAACTCCATGACACTCCTCCGCTCGCTGAGTAGCGCGACATCAATCCCAGATTCAGTCTCATAGTACCGGCGAGCGAATCGAGCTGCATCCGTCGCCGACGTTAAGCGCCAACCCTTCCGCTCGATGGGCTTCGTCTCCCTCATTATGCGAGCGTGTTATTCGCGCTGGGGCTGCTCTTGGCGGTGTAGGGGGAGCCTGCTCGCGGTTTGTTGACCCGAGCCGCATCGGGCAAGGCCGGCTTGCCAGCTCCGTGTCCACAGCGCACTATCGTAAATGGATATTCCTTTCAGATAGAGCACCATGGCGCAGACATCAGCCTCGTTCTACGTAATGTTGGCCCTCTCCAAGGGGGCATGTCACGGACTCGGTATCGCGGAAGACGTGGCGGAGTTAACTGAAGGAGAGGTCCTTCTCGGCCCCGGGACTCTATACCGATGCCTCAAAGACCTCTCAGAGGGCGGTGCAATCGAGCGGGTAGCGGTCGAGGAGGCTCCGGGCGTCACTCACCGAAAGCACTATCGACTGACCGCCGCTGGCGAGGCTGAGGCTCGGCGGACACTGGTCGGCCTGAACCGCGTGACGACGGTCGGTCGGGCACGGTTCGGGCTTCCGGCAACTCAGGGGGCGTAGTGCCGAACCTGCGGTGGCTCAGAGAAATACTTGACGGCTATCGCTGGCTTTGGAGAGCACAGCTTCGGTGGCGGCCCGGGCCGCGCTGGCTGGTAGTGATCCGCTTCATCGGACGGTTGATCGCTGACACTTGGCGGGCTGCCCTCCCTACGCGACACAGTCCGGTCTCGTTCTTTGGCCCCGTCTTCCTCGTGAGAAGCGCCGCCATTGTCGTGACCCTAGTCGCCATTTCGGTTGCGCTGACGGGCGATGGCGTCGTCAGGCAAAGTCCGGTCGAGACGGAAAGCCAGGTGGTGGAGTCGGTGGTGGGGCAGGCGGAAGCGAGCATGGAGTCCCTCATCACCGTTTGGCCTTACGAGCTATCTGCATCGGCGCTCGTCGCTTTGCCGAAGGAGACTCGCCTGGCGGTCTACTCCAACTACAATGGGGGGACAGCCCGCGGTGGCGACGACCGCCTGATCGTCGTTCTGCAAGATCCAATCACCAGGAAGGGCTTCGCCGATGGCTTTTGGCCGGTCATTGCCTGGATGCCCTTGGCAGACGCCCGACAGCTCCACGGTGATCTGGCTCTGGTGATCAGTTCGAAGCCTCTAAGCGACAATGAAGGAAGCGGCGTGGAGTCACTGATCGGCACGGGGATGTACTCGCTCGATCACAACGGCTCGACGAGACTGTCTTCCGAGGCAGCCTGGAGGGTCATGCCGCGATACGTCGACGTGGACGCGACGGGGAAGATCACACAGGTGGACGATAGGTTGACCGTCGTCCTCGCGGATGCGACGAACAGCTTCTGGCCTGTGATCGTCAAGATGGATTCGGGGGCGGCTCAGACCTTCATGGCCGATCTGGCCAGAGTAATCGGCCTAAAGAGCGAAGACCCTGAGGGCGGAGGGTCCGCCGCGTCTCAGGTGGCGGAACCCTCGGAAGCGGGAACGAGCGAGCTACTCCCCGTTCGGGTCACCGTTATGGTGACTGAAGAGGCGGTAATCCCAATATCGGGGGCTGAAGTACGATTCGAAGTTGAGTCGGGATTTTGATCGCATGCCCGACTCCATCAGGCGCCTGAACGCAGCCCTCCTCCTCGCTGTCGTCGCCTTGACGGCCGCCTGCAGTTTAAATGCCGAGCCGACGCCAGAAACGCGGACCTCCCGGGCTCAGCTCCCTGTCGTTTCGCCCGAGCGTGTGCAGCGCCTCGCCACTCAGGTGATCCCGTTCGACGGGACGCACCTCGAGTTACCACACGACGACCTTGAGGCGCTGCGCGACATCATTGGTGATGCCCGCGTCGTCGCTTTGGGGGAGAACACGCACGGCGCGCGGGACTTCTTCGAGATGAAGGCGCGCATCCTGCGCTTTCTGGTCGAGGAGATGGGCTTCGACGCGTTCGCAATCGAAGCGTCGTGGCCAGAGGCGAATCGCCTGAATGACTACGTGAGGACCGGCGTAGGCGACTCGGCCGAGTTACTCAGCGGTCTCTACTTCTGGACGTGGCGGACCGAGGCCGTGCTCGAGATGATCGAGTGGATGCGTGAGCACAACGCGTCGGGTGGAGATGTCGGATTCTACGGCTTCGATATGCAGTACCCCGGGATGGCGATCTGGAACGTCGAGGAGTTCATCGCGGACGTAGATCCCGGTGCCTCGCGGGAGTTCAGCGCCCTGTTCGCGTGCCTGGCGCCCTTCGCGAACGGACCTGGGGGGTTCCAGCCGGATAGTCCCCGGTATCGGACCCAGGCCCAGGCAGAGCGGGACCAGTGCTACGCGGATATCCAGCAGGTCAGCACCACGCTGCGGGCTCGGCAGGATGCCTACATCGCCGCATCGTCGGAGGAGGACTTCCAGCTCGCAGCGCGGAGCGCACGCGTGGTGGAGCAGTTCGAAGAGAGCAGCTCGCAACGTCAGACTCGCGACGAGTCGATGGCCGAGAACGCCATCTGGCTCCTCGACCAGCTCGGGCCGGACGCGAAGATCGTCCACTGGGCGCACAACCTACACGTGAGCGACCGACCCTACGCGATGGGGTCCGACCTGAGAGCCGAGTACGAGGACGATCTGGTGATTGTGGGCTTCACGCACAGCTCTGGGTCATTTACGGCGCGCGGTGTGGACGAGTCGGACGCGTCGGGGGGCTACTCGGGCCCTTCGTCGCACGAGCTCGATCTGAATCGTCCCGGTTCATACGAGTGGCACTTCTCGGCGCTCGGCGTTCCGCGCTTCATCCT
>JAOTVA010000086.1 GCA_029863645.1 Gemmatimonadota bacterium | reverse complement strand
GACTGAGATGATCACTACTCTCGAGAAGGACGGGGCGAGGTACACCCTGACGACCGAACGTCGGCTGGCCGAGGCACCAGAGAAAGTGTGGCGGGCCCTAACGAACCGTGAGCTGCTGAAGCAGTGGTTTCCTTGCGACGTCGAAGGGGAATGGACGGTGGGTGCCGGATTGCGGTTCGAATTCCTCCGTGGCGAAGGCGAGGGCTTGTCCGAGGCGGACATGCTCGGAGAGGTCCTAGCGGTCAAGGAGGCGCGGCTCCTCGCGTTCCGGTGGGGTGACGACGTCCTGAGGTACGAGATCACGCCCGTTGAAGACGGGTGCCACTTCCGCCTGTCGCACACCTTTGACGACCCCGCTTGGGGAGCCCGCAACGGGGCCGGCTGGGAAATTTGCCTCGAGAACCTGGACCTTCTCTTAGAGGGAGTGGGCTTCGTCAAATTCGCCGCGAAGGTGTGGAAGGCTAAGTTCGACCGCCTCGTCGGAGAGTTCGAAGCGGCGCACGGCCGACAGGTGGGACTTCCAGACGACGATCCACTGCTGGCCGACGAGGCCAACGGTTAGGACGGAGCCGGACAGCGGTCAATGATTACGCTGATCGTCCGTGATCAATGCGTGGATGGTTGGTGCACGGCCTAACGTCCTGGAATTCTTTTGCCGCAACCGCCCGGCGGTGGCCCGCACATCCTCATAGTCGATGGACACCTCGTGACCAGGCATGATGGCCACTCCAGACCTTCTGGACGGCAGGCCGCGTCAGTAGCAATCGCTAGATGGCCACGGTCGGCGTGTACCCACGCCTAGTCCCCATCGCCTAGCTCAAACTCGTACAGCAGGAACAAGGAGAGCCTAAAAGCACGCGCCTCCCCCAAGATCCCAATCGGAGCCCCGACCCCAAACTCCCAGGTGTCTGGTAAATCCAACACGAGCCCCGGCGAGAAATACAGCTCGGACTCATCACCACCGTTCCATTGGTTCGTGGCCCAACTGAGCTCAGCTGCCCAGCGAGCGTCGCCCGTCGCGACCACATAGCCCAGGCCAACGAATAACTCGCGCGCTTCCGGTTCCGCGTCCGCGGCACTCCCCCTCTCCTCACCGGCACCGACAAACCCCAGCGCAACCTGGCTGAAGAGTTGACTAGGTCGACCTGCGACCCGGAAGTCTCGTCCAACAGAGATCGACGGTTCGAGCTCCCACTCGCCCTCTGACCCGCCGGCTTCCGGAGGGCCCGCTGGGATCGTGAGTCCCAGCCCGACCGCTACGTGCGTCGACGAACCTCCGAGGTTCATGAATGAGTACTGGGTCTCGAGCTCGAGATCGCCGATCCCAGAACGGCCAGGCAGGCCATTAGTGCGGTTCACGGCAAGGGAGACCCACTCCGCCTCGATCTGCCAACGGTCGGTGAGCCCAAACTCGATCGCAAATGGAAATGCCGCACGATGTCCGTCCTCGAAGTCGATTCGGGGGGAGGCCGTGAGCTGGATCTCACCTCGTTCCTGCGGATACACGGAGTTGGTCAGGAAGTACTCATTCACCAACTGGACGTACTCCCGATCGTCCTCCTGGGCCGCCACCGTACCGACTCCATAGAGAACGGCCAGCGGTACGCAGGCCACAAGAGAACTTCGCATCGGACGGCGCCCCTTTCTGTGGCTTCCTAACGCTTCGCGATTGTGCTGCGCCGCGTGCACGGACACAAGCGCGAAGCGCGTGCCTACACCTTCCTCGGCGTCAGTAGCAATCGCTTGTCAGAAAGCACGGCCCAGCACATTCCGAGTGATGTTATGGACCTTCAGTTGGCCAACGAACCATTGCGGTTTCGCTCGGGGATCGTCACTCGCCCCTGCCGCCCCCCGTGAACCGAGCCAGCATTCGCCGAAGGCCGGACGGACCCTTCGACCACTCCTCGACGGGCCGGCCACGGTAGAGGTTGGGGACCACCCGGCCCGAGCCAACCGCTTCAACACGCTTCAGGCTCAGACGACCCACAAAGGGTTCGGACACAGCCGGCTGATAGTAGGTGCAGTCCTCGAAATAATAGTGCGTCGCCTGACTCAGGCGCGTCCGAGTCGTATCCCTGACCATGCTCCCGCCGTGGAGAAGGTTGGCCTCCCAGATAACGGCTTGACCTCGCTTTAGCGTCAGTGGTCGCGGCTCTAGTCCAAAAGCGCCCACAATTGCTTCGATCGCTGCCTCGTACTCGTGGTGCGCCTCCCACTTTGCTTCGATCGCCAGGTCGAATGGATCATAGCACGGCAGCTTGTGACTCCCTGGGTAAACCACGAGCGGGCCAGAGTCCGGATGAATGTCTTCCAGTGCAACCCAAACACCGGCCATGAAGCGATGCGGAATGCTGTGGAAATGCACCGTATCGCTGTGCGCTCCCTGTTCTGTCCCCACCAGGAAATTGAGTGTCTGGAAGGGAAAGGCACGGCGCCCATAGAGCACCTCTAGCGCCCTAAGCACGCTCGGCGCGTTAGCCACCTCGACCACAGCTTCCGACTCCCGCCACGCGTCCAACTTCCGATTCGGAGTGTCGTGTCCGGTTTGAACGTCGTCGTATCGCCCGTCGAGCTCCGATACCACCCGATCGACGGTGTCCGTGTCGATCACGGGGACGTCGAGGACCACATAACCATGATCCCGGTAGGCCTCGCTGAGCTCTCGATCCGCGTCAGTGAGGGATCTGCTCAGGCTTTCGAAGAACGGTGACAGATACCGTGGCACGTTCAAAGCTCGCGGATCTTGGTGGTAGTTCTTCATCCCCAGTCGGGTTCAAGTGCTTTCTAACATCTCGCGATTCTGCTGCCGCACCCGCACGGTAAGCAAACCAAAGGCGCTACCCGACCAACCGAACCGCCTCCGTGGATAGCAGCAATTCTTGTTGGGCTACTGCCATTCCTGATTAGTTCACGCGATCGATCAGGCGCGCGACGACGTCTACCACGAGTTGTGGCCGATCGTGATGGACCATGTGCCCGCTACCGCTCGCGACCACTAGCTCGGCGCTCATCGACATCTCCAGCCATTGGGATGACCGTCGGACCCAAAGGTCACGGTGCGCCTCGACACTCCCGACCTCACCGAAGTCTTGGCGGTCGGCTACAACCACGAACAACGGGACTTCCGCCGGGAAGCGATCGAACTCCCATCGCTCCGCAGCGGCTCCGTCTCGTTCACGACCAATAACGGCAGGAGCATGCGATCGCCCCTCCGCCAGCGCCAGCCTACGGTCCTCTCGTTCCTGAGCGGATAAGAGCCCCAGGCGGTCCCGCTCGAACCCCGGTGGGGGTGTGTCGAGAAGAACGACTGCGGCGACGTCATCAGGAAAGAGATCGGCATATCGCAGTGCATGGACTCCACCCATCGAGTGGCCAATCAGCACAACAGGGCCTGACACGCCCAGCCCGGAAAGCACCTCGCGAAGCTCCCGTGCGATCAGAGTCGGAGTCCGAGGCCCGTTCACATCCGGACTCAGCCCGAGGCCAGGGCGGTCGAAGGTGACGACGCTACCTAGCGCGCTCAGCGGCTCTAGCAGGGGCGACCACGTTCGGGAGTCCTGCCCAGCTCCCGCGGCCAGCACGAGCGTCGGGCCCTCACCCGCGTGCACGCATGTGTGGATCCGATGCGGGCCAACTGCATCGCATCGTACCTGCCCGAACGCGCCATCTGCCGCAACGATCAGTGCAATACCGACCAACACCACCTGTCGTACCACCCGTCCTCCCAATGAACCGATCACCAGCAGCCTAACGGCTCGCGATTCTGCTGCGCGACCCAGATGCGGACCGAGGCACCGTCGGCGCGAGCCGACCAGCCATTACCGCGACCGCAACGATTCCTACCACGCGACCAGGGACACCCCCTTCTCGAGCCATCCATCTCCTCGCGTGTGGCTTTCTAACGATTTGGAATTCTGCAGCGGCACCCTCCACACCGCCAGCGTGCTGCCCGCTCAGGTTACGGCGACTGCAGCAGTTCCTTGTTAGACCGCCTCGCCGAGCAACTCGACTAGACCCTCAGGATAGACTGGCTCACTGGGTGGCACCTCTAGGTCGATCCAACGCGCGGCTCCGTCCCAGACGTCCTCGTTCAAGAGAAGTTGATCTCGCGCGTAGACTGTCGCGTCGGAGAAACGTGCGTCGTAGACGAACACCACTTCGTGGCCGGGCTCCCCACCGTAGAAGAACACGTTCTCAAGCACTCCCAGCAGGCTCGCGTCCTGAAGTTCGAGGCTCAACTCCTCCTGCACCTCCCTGACCAGCGCTTCTCTGGACGACTCCCCGAACTCAACCTCACCACCGATCGGACGAAGGAAGTGTTGAGCTTTGGTCGAGTCGTAGCCACGGGCGACCAAGATCCTCCGGTCGTGCGAGAAGACGCACATGGCGAGCACACGAATCCGCATGGCGTGAAGTCACTTGTTGAGACGGTCTGACGATTCGGAATTCTGCTGCCGCACCCGCATGTCCGCCAGCGAGTGAAGCGAGCTGCCCACGACGCATACGCGGACAGCAGCAATTCCTTGTTGGATGGTGCCACCAGCACGCATTAGGCAGCCGTTACAATCCCTCTACGCAACTCGGACGATGCCGGCCGAACACTTGCTGCGTGACCTTCGACAGGAATTCCCAACCTGGAGGTCACCATGCTGCGGAGCGCTAGTGCCGCGACACTCTTCCTCATCTTCTGCCTAGCTCCGGCGCCTCTTGGGGCGCAGACTCGGCCCTCGCCTCCCTTCACTGCGACGCTCGTCACACCCGATCCCGGACGAGTCAATCGTCCGTTCACCGGCGTCATCGAATCGGACCGTAAGCCCCAGCTCCCAAGCTCCATGCAGCGTCCGGAATCACCGGGACGCGGGACCGTCATTCTCTCTGGGCTCGCCACCGGCATCTTCTTCGGAGCGATACTCGGGGGAATCCACGGAGGAAGTCAGGAGAACTGTACCGAGTGCGATTTTTGGGGCGCAGTCTGCGGAGGGTTCATCGGTGGGCTCGTTGGCCTAGCCGGGGGCATCGTCCTTTCCAGATAGCTCGGTCGCTCACCAGCCTGATGGACCGCACGATCGGACGTCTCGCGATTCTGCTTCGCCGCCGGCCCGCACACAAGCGCGAAGCGCCTACCTACACCCTCCTCGGCGTCAGTAGCAATCGCCTGCTAGATGCAGCGGGTTAGAGGACCCCGCCCCTGAACAAGCCGCCAATGACGTGCACCAGCACAAAGATCGTCGACACCGCAATGTATCCGGGGGAGCGACACAACAGTGCGATCCCGGCGAACACGAGTAGCGGCGTGGCGTAAGGGCCAACGAGGAACATCACGCTCTGGAGTTCGACGCCTTCAAGCCAGGGCACCCAGCTAGCGAAGTAGATGAGGAGACCCCCGACGTAAAGGAGGGCCCCCGGTCTTCGAGTCCGAACATTTGCCCGGATCGACAGGAAGAGTGGAAGAAGGAAGACTGCCGCCCTGAGAACGGTTTCCACTACTTCGAGCCAGAACGGTACCTCTTGGGCTCCACCAGCGGCAGGAGGGAGTCGAGGCCAAAAGACCGCATTCCAGACCAAGAGAGGGACCACCAGAACGAACCCATTCGTCGCGATGCGATCG
Organism: Gemmatimonadota bacterium; assembly: GCA_029863645.1. Classification (GTDB taxonomy): domain Bacteria; phylum Gemmatimonadota; class Gemmatimonadetes; order Longimicrobiales; family Gaopeijiaceae; genus UBA2982. The sequence continues at coordinate 7,561 of JAOTVA010000086.1, read as the reverse complement.
AGCCAGGGCCGCTTCGAGGTCTCCAAGTTTGGTCCTGTTTCCGTGCTCCGTCTAACGTCTCGGAATTCTGCTGCGCCCGCTCGCCCGGACGCTAGCGCGAAACGCATACCTGCCGGCGTCAGCAGCAATCGCTTGTTACGTCGTACTGGCATTCTGCTGACGCAGCTGTAAGTGCACAAACCAGAGGCGTTACCAGCGGTGGCAACTAACTTTCGCGGACAGCACCATTTCTTTGTAAGAGAGCACGCCCTCCCCCGACCTCGATCAGAACGTCGGACGTCATCCTGCGATGACCGGCGTCCATCGGAGGACGTCCCACAGCAGCGCCGCCAGCATCAAGGGGACAATGATCCCGTGCGTGATGCGCTTCGACGACAGCAGAAGGACCGCAATGACCCCAAGCCCTAGCAGAGAAGTCACGTTGTCCAACTTGAGCAACTGGTCGCCGAAGATGAGCGGGCGAAAGGAAGTCGAACCGACGATCGCGATGCCTCCTAGCAGCCACACAGGACGCATCGGTCCGTAGTAATAGCGTTCGATATCGGCCTCTGCTCGCGGGAATAGGAGGTGGGCGATGAGAAAGAGGCAGATCGGACCCACAAGCATGAGGATTAGGGCTATGAAGCTCCACTGGGGGGCATCCCGCAGGCCCCACGTCTCCCACCACTGCTGAAGGAGAGCAACGAAGATGACGGCGGTGAGCACGCCATGCACCCAGTAATACCGGGTCGTGCCGCGAGCGCGGAGCAGGCCCGCCACGCCAGTCAGGACCTCAGTGAGCCCGAGTCCTACAATGATCGACACCAGCACCATCAAGAATTCGAACAGATCCACGGCAGCGATCGCCCACCAGTAGTGAGTGCTCTCTAACGTCTCGCGATTCTGCTGCGCCGCCCGCACGCACACAAGCGCGTAGCGCGCACCTCCCCCTTCTTCGGCTCAATAGCGATCGCGTGTTAAGGGCGAACCGTGGCTCGCGCTTCTTGCCCGATCACTCGTTCGAGCGGTCGAGTACCCACAGTTGCACCCGCTCAACATCGAGATCGTCGGTGCTCTTGCCGAGCACATAGTCTTCGCCAATTCGATAGACAGTGAACCCAGCCGGCAACTCGACCAGGCCTCGGACTTCGCCGTCGCTCGCAAATACCGTCCAAACCGAACGCTCATCCCCCGGGACGGTGTATTCCCGTACCCATAGATCGCCGGTATCATCGGCGATCAACTCTGAGAACGCTGGAAAGCTCTCCACAGGGGGCAGCCCCGCGAACACATGCTCCAGTGTGGTCCGGGCTTCCGGATCCGCGGCAGCCAGCCGCTCTGCAACAAGAGCGTCGACTTCCGCCTGAGTCACCGCGCGTAGGGCGTGGTCGCGCCGCACGATGAAGTCGAGTTCCCCGCTCGGTCGATAGGCCCGGACCTCGTAGCGGTCGCTCGGGCTGATCACGATGCGTCCGTTCCAGACTACGGAGTGGACGGATCGTCGGAATGGGTGGCGAAGAATCGCGCCTACCTCAGCGCGAACGTAGTACTCCTCGTCCTGGTGTTCACCGAGGCTGTTCAGGCGGGTCCCATCGGCCGCGACGCGCACGAACTCGCGAGACCGTCGGACCAGTCCACTCATGCGTTGGCCCGGACCAAAGCTCAAGAGGCTGGATGTGATCAGTGATCCGTCACCCAGGATGCCTTCGACGCGGCCAGCTCCCGACCCCGAACCCTGAGTCAGTCGTTGCGCCCGGCCGACTTCCCCAATGAGATCGAACACGGTGAAGCGACTCTGGGCGAAATCCCAAGCCATCACCGAGTCACCCGGCCACCGCCATACGCCAGTCAGTCCCGTGAACTCACCCGGCCCCTCGCCCTCGCGACCCCAGTTTGCCAGGTGCGTCCCGCTCCTATCGAAGACACGCACTTCTGAGGTGCCCCCGTTTGCCACCAAGACACGTCCGTCGTCCAATCGAAGCGCATCCTCCACCCCGAACAACTCGTAGGCCAGGTCACCCTCCGACTCACCGATCGACAGGAACGGGTGCCCGCCAACCTGCCACGCAAGCCGAGCGGTCGAATCGGGCGCCTCATTGTGGACGATTCGGACGCCGGCGCTGTCTCGCACCGACGTGGGCGAAGAGATCGGTAATTCCTGACCGCCTCGACAGCTAGCGACCACCAAGATCGCCAGAATCCCAACCCCAAGCCGATTCTTTCCACCCACACGATCGCCACATCAAGAGGTTCAGCCTACCGTCTCGCGATTCTGCTGCGCAGCCAGCGCGTACACAAGCGCGCAGCGCTCACGCACCCGTTCTTCGGCGTCAGTAGCAATCGATTGTTAGAGCTCAACGGGTCGTGATGGCACCCCCTCCGACTACCTAACCCTCGTCCACTTCGGCGGGGCCCGTCCGGCGACGAAGCCGATCGCGCCAACTAGCCCTGTCACGGCGTTTCCGATCGCCCTGGTCTCGGGGTGGGCTCGACACGTCGTAGACCCGTTCCCTCGACCTGAGCAGGCTTGGGCTATGAGGATCCTCCCGAGGACGTATCCAACGGCGAGACCGATTCCCGTCCCGCCCAGGGTGTGAGAACCGGACTTGGCTTGGATCGAATCAAGTGACGAGAGCTGATACTCGATGGTTGGACTGCGGGATCCCGGCCGCTGGAGCGAGATGGACTCCCCAGTCTGTCCCATCACGCGGCCGGCCACCCACAGCGTGTCTCCGAAGTGTAGCCGGAGGATGGCCCCGAGCCGCACCGGCGGTAGCGATTCGCCTTGAGCGAAACAGGGTGAACTCGGCAGGGTCAGCCCAGCCGTCGTCAACAATAGTATTGCGCGGAACATCTCAGCCTCGGGGTCGGAGCAGACGAAGCCATCCGTCGTGGCGATTCCTCACCCGAAACATCAGCACCGGCTGGACTGGTGCCTGTCGGCAGAAATACGTAGAGCCTTTGTAACGCACCTACCGACGGGCCCGCTCACCTCCGCCTGCCGTTGCGCTCTAACGTCTCGGAATTCTGCTGCCGGACCCTCCCCTCCCCCAGCGAGCGCAGCTTGTTAGGGCTCACTTGCGGGTACGCGTTGGGCGTTCTCTTCTTCCGGATCCGATCGATTCTCGAGGGGGGAATCATGCAGAAGGCTCTCAGATTGCTTCGCACCGTCGGTGCCGTGCTGGCTGGGTACCTAGTCGTCGCGCTGGGCACGACGCTGACTTTCGAGGTGTTACTAGGCGGGGTGAGTTCCTAATAACGTCTCGCGATCCTGCTGCGCCGCCCGCCCGCTCACAAGCGCGAAGCGCGTACCTACCCCTTCTTCGGCGTCAGTAGCAGCCGCTTGTTAGGCCGCCGTCCTTCTCTCAGCCCGGCACCAAGGCGAGGCAAGCCCCCACCGGATCGCGAATCACCGCGTACACGTACTCGCCGCTAGTCCCCTTCCTCGCCTCAACGACCTCACCACCCCCCTCCTGCACCCTACCAAGACTCTCGGCGAGGTCCCCGACGGGTAAGCAGATCAACCACACGGGGGGGATGGCGCGATTCACCCCACGCGCGTGGCAGACGCCGGCCACCGCAGTTCCGTCCGACGTGCAAAGGGCGTAGTCGGCGTACCGCTCCCCCTCATCTGTCATCTCGACGTCCTGTACGGACCAACCCACCACGTCTCTGTAGAAGTCCCGAGTCACAGATGCTTCGGAGACCGTCAGATCGAGCCAGGCGATCCGCCCCACGCTGTCAGACCCCGTCCCCTCACGGATCGACTCGATCGCCTGAGAGGCCACGACGGGCATGATCCCGAAGGCAGCCCCGTTTGGATCAAGCAAGACGGCCCATTGACTCTGTCCACCGTCGTCCCTCCCGTGCATGAGCTCACGCCCACCCAGGGCTAGAGCTCGACCGGCGCTGGCGGCGACATCAGCGACTTGAATGTGCGGCATCCATTGGAGCGGCAGGTCAGGATACTCGGGGCTCTGCTCCCCGAGGCCGATGATCGGCATGCCCACATTGTTCATCAGGTCCTCGCGCCACAGGGGGCTCTCCCCTGTGGTTAGCACGCGTGAGTAGAACTGCAACTCTCGTTCGTGTTCGGGCACGGCGATGTCGGCGCTCTGTACCCCACCAACCCTTGAGGCATGTTGGGCAGTCACAGTTCACGTCCTTGGTTCACCCCGCGGCGACAGCCACGGGCCGGAGGCGGTCTAACGATTCGGAATTCTGCGGCCGCACCCGCCCGCTTAGCAAACCACCTGCGCTACCAGACTGGGCCTCAACGCCTTCGCGGACGGCAGCAATTCCATGTTAGGCGGCGATGCTTAAGAGTCTCCGATGGAAGAACTGGTGGGCCTGCACCGGAGACAGTGCGGATCTGCAATGATGTGGTCCCGCCCGCGGATGTGAGTCTCGACAGCGGATGATGGAGCCGGCACTCCCCCCTGAGACATGCTGCGACGGTTCGTTCGCCGTCTAACGTCTCGCGATTCTGCTGCGCCGCCCGCCCACGCACCAACGCAGCGTACCCAGTAGCTCTTCCGTGACGGCATCAATTCTTTGTTGGACGGCCACAGCTCGCGGCTTTTTGCGGTAGCTACCGGGATGACGGAGGCAGGAGCCCATTCAGGCGCATATACGTCACCAGATTCCCGTAGTGCTCATAGTTGTGCGCCGAGTTGAATGCGAGAACCCCGCCAGCCGTGTTCGGGCCTGTGAAGAATTCCACGCCGGTACCCAAGTCAGCGTCCGTCATGCGATCGTACACGGCCTCGCAATGGGCGAACGCCACGTCGAGGGCACGGATGGTCCCCGCTTTGGTCAGGTTCGCCTCCTCGAAGCTATCGGAACCCGATCGTGGCTCGCCTGCGGCGGCGGAACAGAACAGCAGCTGGCCGTCAGCAATGTGAGATAGGATCTCGCCTGCACTCCGCACCTCATCCGACGGTCGATAAGCATACATCTGCTCGTCCAACTCCCTCGCTGTCGCCATGATGTGCTGCTTGGTCATGTCGAAGAGACCTCGAAGAGATTGAACGAGTGGCTCCTGTGCGCGGGCGGGGGCAGGCAGTGCGCACAGGGTGAGCGCCATGATGGTCAGGCAGCGAGACATGTTGGACTCCACGATCAGGATGGACCGCCCCCGCCAGGATGCTCACGCGAAGCGCGAGGTGCAAGCCGGGCGCTTGCGCAAGCTACCCGCTCTCCGGCGCCGACAGCAATTCCTTGTTCCCCGGTGCTGACCACCGCCCTCAAGTGCTGAGCTAGCTGGTCAACCGGGCGACCCAATCACAATCCACCGCCTCGAGCTCGACGTCTTCCCGGCCAAGATGAGGCACTTCACCTGGCCGACCCCAACCGAAGTTGCGCTGGCGCGCGTCAAGTTCTGTGCTTCCGTAGTCGGCCAGCCATACTCGATCGGCACCCAGCTTCCAGACCGCAAGGTGACCTGCCCGCATCCGGCGCGAGAAGGCGAAGCACTCAACGTTCTTGGGGGCGTTTTCGAGCCAACGCTCGAGGAGTCGGTCGCCGCCCTCTCGACGCAAACTCGTCGAGACTGACTTGAGAGTGCCCTCCGGATAGTCGTCAGTCGGAACCGCTAGGGAGATAGCTCCGGGCGGCCCATACTGGACGAACGACGCGGCGTCCGCGCTGACCGTCGCATCAACCGCTTCGCGCTCCATTCCGATCGCGAGGCCTAGGTCGCTCCACGGCTCCACCGTATCCCCACCGGGGACGTCGCAGGCTACACAGCACGCCACCGAGAGGCACCCCACGATCAGCCGTCGCACTCGAAGTCTCACACCGGCTACCGCCTCCGAACAGGGGTCCACCTAACGACTCGGAATTCTGCTGCGCCGCCCGGACGGACACAAGCGCGAAGCGCGTACCCACACGACTCCGCATACTCGCTGCGATCGAACATCTGCTCGAGTATGACAGCCTCGATGGTAAGCACTCAGATGACGAAAATCGCTGGCAGGGCGATCGAGCAGCTCGGGCGGTAGATTGTCACCCTTCAGGGAGATCATCAGGGGAGAGGAGTCATGGAGTGGTGGCAGATTCAGGAGTTGATGTGGACGTCGGCCGGTATCCTCGCGAGCCTGATCGTCGTTTCCGGCCTCACACTGCGCTTCGCCATCAAGCCCTTCTTAGGCGATCTCGCGAAACTGCGCGAGAGGCGGCGGGCAGGGAACCAGGCCGCATCGGACCTTCGCCTCGATCGCCTCGAAGAGAGAATGGAGGTCCTGGGTTCGTCGGTCGATCGGTTAGCGGACGTCCTGGAATTCGACCGCCAGCTCGGAGGCGTTGATGCTTCGTCGGAAGGACCGATCGTCTAGATGAGGCCGACTATCTGCGCGCGTTTCGGGGCGACTTCGAGGAAAACCGGACTCGGATGGATTCGCTGCTGTCCGCCCACCGCACTTTCGACCGAGACCTTAGACGACTGGTCTCCGGTATCGACTCCTCAGATCGGTCCCAGATCTCAACGGACTCCGTTCAGGTTCTCATTCGCCCCCTGTATGTACTTCATTCCTTCGAACCCATTCTGGCGACGCTAGATGACCTCGTGCAGTCGGGAAGCTCGCACCTGATTCGAGATGACTCGTTGCGAGTAGGTCTGTCGGAGTTTCGGCGGGATCTAGAGGGCCTGGACTTGGCCGAGGAATACGCTGAGAACTACTGGAGCACGGAGATGGTCGCCCTCTTCCGCGAAGACCTTGTTGTCCGTGACCTCGCCGCGTTCGAAGCACGGCTAGGACCGTCCACTTTTTCAACGGACTTCACGGCACTGCTGGGAAGCCGTGAATTCGAGAACCGGGGCGTTCTGCGGTGGGCTCTCGGTCTTGATCTCCAGACATCGGCGACGAGGGTGTCGAGCACCGTGGACCTGATCATCGGAAGATTGGACCTACTTCTTCCCGACCAGTAGGCAGGCCGGGGCAACGGGGACCGCCTAACGGCTCGCGTTTCTGCTGTGACGCTCGCACCCCCGCAAGCGCGAAGCGCGTATCAACCCCCCCTTCTTCGGCGTCAGTAGCAATCGCTTGTTCGGAAGCCACCGGCCTACGGTGGCCAACAGCTTTCCTTCGCTACGCGACCTTCCGATAAGCGTCGGTGACCAGCACGATCTTTCCAGCGTGTCCACCTCGTTCGAGTCGCTCGTGCGCTCGCGGCGCATCGACCAACGAGAAGCGTTCGGACACGAGAGGTTCGATCAGCCCCGAGGCGGTCAGATCGATCAGTTCAGCAAGCGTCGAGCGGTACCAGTCCGGATTCGCCAGGGCATGAGTGCCGACGTCAGGCGTCCTCGGTACCGAACGGCTACCGGGAACGCGCCGCAGCACCCAGGTGAGCGCCAGACTGGTAAGGCCGATAGCCAATCCCTTGTCTCTCGTTCCGGCCGACCCCAGCCACACGAGCCTCCCGCCTCGTCTGAGCGTTCGGTACGAGCGCATCAGCTGTCTGGCCCCCCCCACCGTGTCGATCACGACATCGACACCGTCGCCGGTCAACTCAAAGATTCGCGAGACGAAGTCCTCCGATCGATAGTCGATCGGCTTTCCGCCGAAGTCGAATACGACAG
>JAOTVA010000117.1 GCA_029863645.1 Gemmatimonadota bacterium | reverse complement strand
GAGGTCTGCTACTCGCCCTAGGTCCATCACTGCTGAACCCACGCCCCCAGCCGCCCCGTGCACGAGAAGCCGTTCGCCCGACTCCACGCGTCCGAACTGGTGTAGATGGAGATGCGCCGTCAGGTAGTTCGCCACGAGGCAAACCGCGGTGGCAGCATCGACTTCTTCGGGTACTGGTACAAGTTGGTCCGCGGGTAGGCAGATCGACTCCGCATAGCCGCCTCCAACCCCCAAGGTCCAGGTGGCCGCCGCCACTCTTTGACCGACCACGAGTGTCGACACGTCAGGCCCGAGCTTGTCGACCCTACCGACCACGTCTTCGCCGAGCGCAAACGGTAGCGGAGGGCACCCGGGGAGGCGACGCCAACGCCGGTAGATAAGATCGAACCCGGAGACGCCGGCAGCCTCAACCGCGATTCGGGCCTCACCGGGACCGGGCTCAGGAAGCTCTTCTATGATGGGGACGAGAACGTCAGGACCACCGTGTTCCGACACGACGATGCGGTATGCCATCGTTAAGCCATTCCTTTGCAGCGACCGTAGCCAACCCCGACCCGTCGCCGCGAGGATGTCTGGAGTACGATGCTGTAAACGCCCGGCGAGCGCTGTCAGGGCTTCGCAGATAGGGGCCGTCGGAGAAGTGCCGCCTGTGAAGGAGACGTCGCCGGTGGCGTCTCAGCCCGCTGGGGGCGGGCCCAGACTGTCCATTTCGAGGCCAAGCCATGAGACAGCTTCCGCCTTGGTCCGGAACACGTTGTGCTCGAAAGGAAGCTGCGCCGACTCGATCAACGCTAGGTACTGTCGTACGATCCCGAAAGTCAGATCCGTCGGCGCGACGACCGCTGTCCTACCGCCCTCTCTCCCCTTGGCGATGCCGGCCACTTCATGCTGGAGCCGGCGAATCTTATCAATGTCGTACTCCGCAACCGATGCATGCGTGAGATCCCACAAGCTGAAAGGCGGGACCGGATCGAGTTCGTAAAGGGCGACGCCCGCCTCCCGAAAGTCGTCCGCACTCAACTCACCGACCACCTCGTGGACCACCAGGCTCAACTCCGAGTAGACTTTACGGTTAATCATGCCTCCGCTCCCCAGGCTGTCTGACGATTCGGCATTCTGCTGCCGCGCCCGCACGGTAAGCAAACCAGAGGCGCTACCAGACAAACCGATTAGCCTTCGCGGACAGCAGCAGTTCCTTGTTAGACTGCTGCGGTCAGTCGAGCTCGAAGCGCCTCTCAAACAACTCCGCGAACTCGTCGCCGATTTGGATTCGTACGCTGGGCCAAACGGCTCTGAACGTCGGAGTCCTCCAAAACGCAGCACTCCCAGCCAACATTTCGAACGCCTGTTCGTCGAGAATCCCTAGGCGAAACTGCCAGTACCTGGACTCGTACGACCGTAGCCCGGTGATGTATGCCAATCGGACGCGGGACAACTACGTCCTCCGACATGTCCTCTGGCAAGGCCCCATCACGAATCTTGCCCAAGAGCCCCGGCATGACATCATCCGTGCTCCAAGCCGTGACGAACTCGATGGATTGAGCTGCGAGTGCCTCAATCGTTGCACCCTGGACCGCTCGCGTATTCTGCCGGATCTAGAGTCCAACGAACACGAGAGAGATGATCACTCCGACCGTCGTCGCGATCTCGACAGCTTCTGACTGTCCTACCTTCAGCCATCGGGATCTTGCTTTCGAGGAGTGATCCGGGTCAGACGTGGCCAGCTCCGGCACAACTGCCGAACAGCAGTCTAGCGTCTCGCGATTCTGCTGCCGCACCCGCCCGCCTGGCAAACCACTAACGTAACCAGAGATGCCGAACAGCCTTCGCGGACAGCAGCAATTCCTTGCTAGACGGATTCCCGCCAGAGCTGCCAAAGCGAAGGTCACGCACCCATCAGCTCATACATCCGAGTCACCGCGGTGAGCGGGACGCCCGGGCCCGTGATCGACGGGTAGTCATCAGCATGGTCAGACATGTCGATCTGCTCCGCAGCCTCGGAGGGCGTCAGGCCAGCAGCACGTGCTTCGGTGGTTCGGACCCATAGGTCACGCAGGTAACTCTGTAGCGCGTCGATCCTGCTAAGGTCGGAGAACGGCGCCCCATGGCCCGGGATGACGACTTCGACAGGGAGCGCTTTGAGCTCCTCGAGCGTATCCACCCAGTCAACGGGAAAGCCGTCGCCCATGAAGGGGACACCCGGTAGGAGCAGGTCGCCCGTAATTAGAGCTCGCTCCTGAGGAAGGTGGACCACGACGTCCCCTCCCGTGTGTCCACGGCCGAAGAAGAGGAGCCGGATCTCTCGCCCACCGCGGTGCAGCGTCAGGCGCTCGGAGAGCGTGGTCGTTGGCGGAGTCGGTACGAGGCCCTCCTGCCCTTCGACGTAGCCAGGCTGTCTAGCCATGGCTTCCTGGAAGCCCTGGTAGGTCCGCCCAACAGATTCACCGTTGGCGAGCATCTCTCTCGTGAACTCGTGCCCGATGACCTCCACCTCAGCCGGATAGATCTGGTTGCCGTGAGCGTGGTCAAAGTGGAAGTGGGTGTTGACCACGTACCGGACCGGCTTCTCGGTGATCGCGGCCAGCTCGGACAAGAGCGCTGATGCCGCTGCAGGAGAGATGTGAGAGTCCACGAGGAGCACGTCATCGTCATTGATGATCACGGCAGCATTCGAACCGACGGCCACGTTGCCTGTCCCGCGTGCTTGATAAACCCCGTCCATGACCTGCTCGAACTCGAAGGCGGCCCCCTCGAAGTCAGAACCCGGAACTGAAGCAAGAGAATCACTGGAAGATTCGGGTGATTGGCATGCCGCAACTATGGCGAGCCCAAGCCCTGCAAGGCGTCTCATAGGGAAGCCTCCATGGAATCCGTCTAACGGATTGCGATTCTGCTGCGCCGCCCACACGCGCACAAGAGCGACGCGCGTACCCCGACGGCAACCCGCGTCTGCAACAATCGCTTGTTAGATGGCCCGTCGCTCAAAGACACAGTCGTCTTGCGGAACCCTGCTCGTTCGGTAAGCTATAAGTTAGCAGCCTTCCGGAGGACTGTAATGACCGTTGTGACTATCTCTTCCCGATACCAGATCGTGATCCCCAAGGATGTTCGAGAGAGGCTCAACCTCAAGCCTGGACAGCAGGTCGACGCGGTCCCGTTTCGCGGACGCGTCGAGTTGATCCCGGTTGAACCTGTCGAGTCCATGAGGGGGACCTTGCGCGGAATCGACACCACCGTGCCTCGAGAAGACGACCGGCTATGAACGTCGTCGACTCCTCAGCATGGCTCGAGTATTTCGCGGACGGCCCGAATGCAGAGGAGTTCGCCAGCGCGATTCAGGACGCGGCCAACCTAATCGTACCGAGCATCACGCTGTTCGAAGTCTTCAAACGGATCCGCGTGCAGCGTGGCTCCGAGATCGCACTACGAGCGGTCTCTCAGATGCGGCGAGGCACGGTCGTCGACTTGGACGCGGACCTGGCCGTTGCCGCGGCCGATCTGAGCTCTGATCTCAAGATGGCGCTCGCGGACAGCGTCGTCCTGGCGACCGCCCAAGCCTATGCCGCGACGGTGTGGACCCAGGACGCGGACTTCGAGGGGCTCGACAACGTCGAGTACCGGGTCCACCGAGCCTGAGTCAACCGGTCTGGCTCCAGACCCTCAGGGCCATCTAACGTCTCCCGATTCTGCTGCGCCGCCTGCACGCGCACAAGCGCGAAGCGCGTACCGACCTCTTCGGCGTCAGTAGCTATCGCCACAGCGTTTAAGATGCCATTTCGCTTGTCTCGTCCGCTCCGAGGAGAAGGTACATGAACGCGGTCGCCTCCGGAGTCATTGGCTCGTTGCCGAAGGCATCCAGCCAGGAGTGAATCGAGGCCGCATGTTGTCGAATCGCCCCAAGCATCGCCGCGCGCTCGCCGGTCGTTAGGCCCTCCAGCAGCCTGTTGCGGCACACGTCGTCGCCGATACCCAGACGGATGGCCCACGGCGTAACATCGCGGAGCCCAGCCGGCACCCGTTGAGGATCAATGTCGTGTTCCAGTTCCTTCCGCATCTTGGCGCAGTCTTGCCGCTCTGACTCGACCTGCTCGGACCAAGCGTCGGGGTTCTGCGTTCGTTCGGATCGCTCAATGTCGTCTTCGAGCCGCGACCGAAGGAAGTTGCGAGCGCGGATGAACCCATTCATTAACAGCGCGCGGGCGTCGACGGGCATGCCGGCAGCGGTCAGCTCTTCTCGCAGTGAGTCGAGGTCGATGCCGTCCCGCTCAGCGAGAGCCTCCACGGCCGCCAAGGCTTCGCGCTCAGGTCCCAGTTCGGAGAGCAGGGTGAGGATGAAGACTTCGACCTCCTCGTCGTCAGGATTGACCTCCCTTGCGTGACGAAAGGCAGCCAGGGCCTCCCTAGGCAGGTCCGAGGCGTCTAGCACGAACCCGAGCCCAGCCCAGTACCCAGCGTTGTCGGGCTCAGTTTCCGTGGCCGACCGGAAGGCCTCCACAGCGCGAGGAAGAGACGCCGCCTCAAAGTGGAACAGGTACCGGTGAAGCTCAGCTAGGCCCCGATGGTACTGGTCCTCCGCCCTGCTTGGATCGGAAGGTTGTATTGCCACGAGCGTCTCCGGCACTCTAACGACTCGCGATTCTGCTGCGCCGCCCGCCCGCACACAAGCGCGAAGCGCGTACCTACCCCTTCTTCGTGGTCAGTAGCAATCGCTTGTTAGGAAGTCGGTCGTACGAGTCCTTGTACCGCCTTTACGCGCGCTAAGACGCGAACGTGCTGATTCCGGAGATCATCCGACCATTCTAGTCGCACGGCGACCCAGTTTCTGAATTCGCGGGTGCCGATGACCGTCCTCGCCTCTGTGAAGTGCGACGGGATCACTTCCGGCGCCTCGAGTCGGTCGCTCCGAAGATTGAGGGTACCCACGAAATCCAGATGCGTGATGAAATACGGCAGCTGAATCCCTACTAGCTGTCGTTCCTGCGTCTCCTGAACCACGTTCATCAGAGTCAGGCGACTCTGGAAGTCTGCTAGCTCTGCCCGAAGCGGGCCGTCGCGTAACGTGAGGATATCGCCTGCACCCAAGATGTTGTCGTATGTCTTGGTCACCGGCTCGAACGTCGGCAGTCGGCGAAGGCGGCTGAACAACGTCCGTAATGAATCTGTCGTTAACTCGGTACCGCCGGGTCCCACCGCGAGTAGAGCGGCAGCGGCTGCCGAGGACGTATCCGCGATGCTGATTGCACTCGTGAGACGAGTCTCGTTCTCAGCGAAGTCTTCGGCCAAGCTCACGAGGTACTCCGCCTCCCTGTGCCGCGCTTGTCGGTCCTCCCACCAGGAGTCGGCAAGAAGCGCGGTCAGAATCCCAACGAAGATGACAACGAGCTCTACGAGCGCCCGCCCGAATCCGGCCGACTTCAAGTATGGCTCCCCAGCTGGATGTACGACTTCCTAACGGATCGGAATTCTGCTGCCGCACCCTCTAGTCCGCCAGCGAGCGAAGCGAGCTGCCCACCAGCCCATACGCGGACAGCAGCAATTCCTTGTGAGAATGCCTGCCCTGCCTGGAGGCCGTACACGGTTCTTCTGGGCCAGCTGGGTATGCCGCTCGCGCTCAAGAGAGCTGCATGAAGGGAGCGCGCATGGCGCTCGTGAACGTCGGCAGAAGTGAGGCATCACCAGCCACAAGGTCGAATGCCGAGTCGTCAAAGGGCTGGCCGACGATCATGGTCGACATCAGCGACCGTGGCGCACGGATTTGAGCATCGGGCTCCGAACTCAGCCGGGCGATCGCTGTTGGCGCGGGCCCGAGTACGACCTCGATCAGCTGTCCTTCCACCTCCAATTCAACGACGAACTGACGCTCGGGCAGGGCTTCCCCGGCCCGAGAGAGAATGGCCTGCACCGCCATCGCGATCGCTCGCACGCTCCGGGCATGCTTCACCGGGCCCACTCTCGGCAGGCGCAATCCCCAAAAGCCGAGCTCCTCAATGGCGGGGCGAACCGCTGCCCCAAGGTCGGTCACCGCGTACAGGAACGATCCGTTGGCCTTTATTCGGCGCACTACGCCGTCGTCCTCCAGGCGCCTGAGTCGGCTGCTGAGAAGATTGCGGGCGATCCCCGGTAGGCCATCCACCAGGTCTTCGAACCGAGCGGGCCCTCCGAGCAGCTCGCGTAGGATGAGCAGCGACCAGCGATCCCCGGCCACGTCCAACGCCGTGGTTACGGTACACGCCTGGCCATAGCACTTCCTGTCGCGAGCCGAGTTCTTGGTCATGATATGAAGTTACAGTTGAGTATTTATATCGTCCAGTTGATTTTATCTACTCACAAGTCTAAGTTGAACTCGACCGATGGTTCCACGTAGCGAAAGGGAGGAACGAAGACATGGCCGCGAACGAGATCACCGTGGTGTACCGATGGACTGCGAAGCCTGGCAAGCTCGCCGAGTTGAAGGCCATCTACGAGCAAGTGCGCGAAGAGATGGAAGCGAACGAACCCGGTGCCCTCAAGATGGAATGCTACTTCGCTGACGACGCTGGAGAGGTCATCGTGCACGACGTCTTCGCAGACGGTAAGGCACTAGGCTTCCACCTCGGGGTCACGGCCGCACAACACTTCCCAAAGCTGACCGAGATCGCGGTCCCCGGGCCGTTCTTCTTCTGCGGAGATGTGCCCACCGATCTGAGGCAAGCCGCGGAGGGGATGAACATGGGTGCGGTCTTCGGGACCCACGCGTTCGGATTCTCACGATCCTGACGAGCCACGTCTCTGAACGAGTCCTCGAGGGATCGGGTGCCCAGAAGCACGGAGGCCCGCCCTTCTCTCGACGAGCGGGTCAGTCCGGCCCTGTTGGGTAGGCATTCTAACGGCTCGGAATTCTGACAGCGGCACCCTCTTGTCCGCCAGCGAGCGCTAGCGAGCTGTCCACGCAGCTTACGCGGACACCAGCAGTTCCTTGTTAGGCGGAACTCGCCCCCCAGAGGGCTGGTGGAGACGCCCTCAGGCTCCGCTGAGGCGACGTCAAGCCACTCGTCCGATTCCCACGCGTCCTCGAAGGTCGGTTCTCGACGAAATCCCTGTCACTCCGCCGGCGTTTGGTTACCGAAGCCAAAGTCCGAGATCGAAGTGCCTCCGTGCTTATCCAATTCTGAATATAGGTCTGCGAAGAGGGCGTTCTGAGCCCGGAACGGCCTGCAACCCGGTTGGTCGAGAAACTGCGCAGCCTCCCGAGCGAAAATCGCCCATTCTCCAGCCGGCAGACTACCTCGCGCGTGCAGCTTGTACAGCTTCCACCATTGATTCGCGTAGCAACGGAGCAGGAAGTTGAACTGCACGACCTCAACCGCTTTCAGGGAATCTGGGTCCTGACACCCGCGATCGAGCAACGATGCTAGTGCGGGCTCACTGGCAACGACGACGTTGATATCGTTGAATCCGGTCATGGTGCTTTCGTAGGTGGCCGTCGCCACAGCTGCGGTGTTCTGCCGAATCTGGAGTGCGAGGTAGACCAGAGTGACGAATACGGCTGAGGCGCCCAGCATTTCCCCAACTGCAGCTATTGCTTCCCAATTCACCATGACTGGTTCCTTGCCGTCCTCAGGTTGCGCCTAACGGATTGGACTTCTACTGCAGCACCCGTCTGCTGACAACTCGGAGGCGCTACCAGTCACACCCAGAAAGCCTACGCTGACAGCAGCAATTCCTTGTCAGAACGCGGTCACGCGGCTACAGAGGCACCCAAACTCGGTTGGGTTCCTCTGTCCCCCATTTGAGTGACAAACGCGTACTGCTAGCCCGGAAACGGCCGCCCCTCACGACGGACCAGCGTGGCCACATTGCCGTTCCCGTCTGGCCACCCAGCCATGTACCCAGGGTTCTTCGCCATTAGGGCCCGAGTCGTGATCGTATTCCCCTCGATAGTGTATCGACCTGCGTTGGCTGTGAACTCATCATATGCCACGACCTTCTCTGCGTCGGTTGACGTGCCCCCAGGTGCGGTACCACTCCCTATGTTAGACCTGCAGCCATCTGGGGTCCCTGGAGCTGGGGCATCCGCAGGAACCAAGGCGATGGCCGAACCGTCTCCGGGGCGGGGGGTAGCCCGGCCCAGGCGCTGTGGGGTCGGACGGTATTGTACAGCCGCCTCCACTGCTCGACGAGGACGACGGCCTCAGGCAGTGTGTAGAAGATCTCTCCGTTCAAGAACTCGTCTCTCAGTTTGCCGTTAAAGCTCTCGTTGTAGCCGTTCTCCCACGGACTTCCCGGCTCGATGTAGAGCGTTTGGACGCCGAGTCGAGCCAGCCACCGCCGCACGAGCTTAGCCGTGAACTCGGGGCCGTTGTCCGAGCGCAGATGCTCGGGCGGGCCGTGCCGGGCGAAGAGGTCGGCCAAGACCTCGAGCACGTCGTGGGCTCGGATCGTTCGAGCCACCTTGATCGCGAGGCACTGCCTCGTATGCTCGTCGAGCACGGTCAGCAACTTCAGGGCTCGACCGTCGTGTGTCCGCTCACTCACGAAGTCGTAAGACCAGACGTGGTTTTCGTGCCGCGGTCTCAGGCGGATGCACGAACCGTCGTTGAGCCATAGCCGGCCCCGTTTCGGTTGACGCCTCGGCACCTTGAGTCCCTCCTGACGCCAGATCCGCTCCGCGCGCTTGTGGTTGACCTGCCAACCCTCGATGCGCAGCAGATTCGTGATCTGACGATAGCCGTAGCGTCCGAACCGGCCTGCCAACCGCACCACGTCCGTACGAAGTGCCACCTCGTCAGCCCGTACCTTCTTCACCCGACGCTGGGTCGAGCGCGGCTGGCTCAGCACTCGGCACGCCCGACGCTCACTCGCCCCCAGTCGCTGACGTACATGCACGACCGCTCTGCGTCTGCGCTCGGGGCTCAGAAGTTTCCCTTCGCCGCTTCCTCCAGGATCAGCTTATCCAACGTCAGGTTCGCCACCGCTCGCTTCAGCCGCGCGTTCTCCTTCTGCAGCTCCTTGAACTGCCGAGCCTGGTCCACCTTCATCCCTCCGAACTCCTTCCTCCACCGGTAATACGTCTGCTCGCTGATGCCGAGCTTCCGGATCACCTCTCGAACGGTCTTTCCGTTCGCCAGGCCGACTTCCGCTTCCCGCAGCGCCGTGATGATCTGCTCCGGCGTGTGACGTCTTCTGCTCATCTCTGACCTCTCCCTCAAGCTGCGACCGGCGCCCGATCCTAACATCCACGCCGGTCTCGTTTCAGGGGGTCACGTCATACCTACTACTTCTTCGGCGTCAGTAGCAATCGCTTGTTAGGCGGAAACAGGATTCGACGCCCGGCAAGCCGGTTGATCCCAGCTAGGCCCTTCTATTGGGCCTGTTGACCTCCGCTCAGGCTCGGCCAGCTCCTCGACGGCGGCTCTAAGGTCAGCCCGTCGTCGCCGCTGTACGGGTGTGCGTCGACGAAGGTCCTGAACGAGGGTCTGAGATGCTGATAGTGATGCTTCACGAACTCGCGAAAGCCTGGACAGGTCTCAATCGATTCCTCGTACTGTGATACCCAAGTCTTCCACCAGCCCTCCTCTACCAGGCCTAGTTCGAATTGGTAGTGATGGGTCTGGAACAAATCCAGCAGCTGTTTGGCAATGGTCCACCACTGGTAGACGGCTACCTCGTCGTCCCCGAAACCAGCCTTACCGTCGCTCAGGCCACGAACGAAGATGGCCATCAGTTCGCGGTCACCCGAGATAAGAGCGTCGAACTGGTGTTCGGCGTTCTGCGTGGCCTGCCACGCCGTCGATCGCAGGGCTTCCGTGTTCTGACGGAGTTGGCGAGCGAGGTATATCAGGGTTAGCACAACCGCAGCGGCGCCGACAATCTCGCCGATCGCACCTATCGCGGCCCAGTCCATTCGGAGCACTCTCTCTCGTATAGTTTGGGACCAAGGCCGAGCGGCTAGCACCCACCGCTGGCCTCCACCGACCGGCCCTCCACGGCGCCCGGCCATTCCGACCGCCCTGTTGGCGTTTCCGCCTAACGTCTCGGAATTCTGCTGCCGCGCCCGTCTGCTGACAAATCCGAAGCGTTACCGGACTCGACCGCAACGTATCCGCGGACAGCAGCAATTCCTTGTTAGAAAGCTCAGCCGTCTACCCGTTCAATCTGTCCAGCAGCACCCGCACCCGTGCTTGGAATCGGACTATGTCCCGTTGGTAGTCCTCCAAAGTCAACCGAAGGATCATACTGGCCTGTCGATGCGGGTCGCTCGCGGCCAACCTCCGAAGCCTGGGGTGGTCAGCTGGCGAGCCCTCGGGAACCTCAGGATCACGCATCGCCAACTCACCCGCCTGCGCCACGAGGAAGCGCTGGGTCGCGAACTCTACCTGTCGCTGCTCAAACCCTATGTCATCCAGTTCCCCAAGCCAGCCGCCGAGGTCACTCCGAAGGTCCGTATTCTGGATTCGCTCTAGACCGCCAGTCGATATCAGGGTCGCCAGAGCACCGAACGCCGGATCGAACATCTGAAAGCCTTCAATGGGTAAGGCGACGATGAGCCCCAGGGAGTCGGCAGGAATCTGTGACAGGCT
>JAOTVA010000045.1 GCA_029863645.1 Gemmatimonadota bacterium | reverse complement strand
TGCGGGGCCTCTGGGTGGTCCGTTCGAGCATGACAAGCGAGGAAGAGGTTCGCGAGATGGTCGCCGACGCTGCTGCGGCGGGCTTCAACACGCTCATCGTGCAGATAAGGGGGCGGGCCGACGCCTTTTATCGGTCGGACCTCGAACCCCGAGCCGAGACCATGCGAGGCGCGGACGACTTCGATCCGCTCGCGTTGGCCATCCACGAGGGCCACCTGCGGGGGATGGCGGTGCACGCGTGGGTCAACACGCATTTGGTATGGGGATCCGCGACGCTGCCGACGAGCCCCCGGCACCTGGTGAACGAGCACCCGGAGTGGCTGGCGGTACCGCAGTACCTCGCGCGAGAACTTCTCCACGTGGACCCGATGGATCCCCGCTTCGTCGCCGCGTTGAGGCAATACGCCGCGGACCGCCCGGAGACGATCGAAGGTATGTATTCGAGCCCGTCACACCCGGAAGTGCGGGAGCGGGTGTTCGCGGTGTGGATGGACCTGGTGAATCGCTACGACCTGGACGGCATCCACTTCGACTATATCCGGTTCCCTTCACCCGAGTTCGATTACTCGCGGGGCGCGCTCGAGCGTTTCCAGGCCTGGGTCACTCCGCGCCTTCCGGCCACTCGCCGCAACGCACTGGAGCGCATCGTCGCATCTGATCCGCTCGCGTTCGCAACCGCGCTGCCCACCGAGTGGGACGAGTATCGTCGCGCGCAGATCACGTCGCTCGTCAGAGACATCTACACGGCGGTCAAGGCGCGCCGGCCGGAGCTGGTTGTGTCCGCGGCCGTGGTGGCGGATGCGGAGACGGCGTTCGGCCACCGCTATCAAGATTGGCAGTCCTGGCTCGCCGACGGAATCTTGGACGTCGCCGTACCCATGGCGTATACGACGGACGACGGTGCTTTCACGCGCCTCGTACGAACCGCCAGGGACGCCGCGGGCAGTAGGGAACGGATCTGGGCGGGCATCGGCGCCTACATGAACACCGTGGACGGTACGCTGGACAAGATCGACGTCGCGCGGGCGGAGGACGCTGGCGGCGTCGTGCTGTTCTCCTATGACTGGGCCGCGACCGCTCCGGGGGACGCGAAAGGGCCGTTCCTCGACACGGTCGGCAGGGAGCGCTTCGGCTCCTAAGCTGTCTCGTCGATGACGGTGCCGCGCAGGCGCATGAATCCGTAGAGCAACGCCATTCCGCCCAGGAGTGCGACCCAGACAGGGAGTCCGTAGGCTGTCCCGATGTCGCCCACAATCATCCCGACCACGGCGACAAGCAGGGCATACGGAAGCTGCGTGCGCACGTGGTCCACATGGTCACACCCGGACGCGGTAGACGAGAGCACCGTGGTGTCCGAAATCGGCGAGCAGTGATCGCCGAAGATGGACCCGGCGAGCACCGAACTGATCGACCCCAGGAGGAGCGTGTACTGTGCCTGCGCTCCCTCCGCGTACCCACCGAGCGCTACAGTGAGCGGAATGGCTAGCGGAAGCAGGATGGCCATGGTGCCCCAAGAGGTGCCGGTCGCGAACGAGATCGCCGCCGCGATTGCGAAAACGATGACCGGAACGAAGTGCAGCGCCACCCGGTCCGAGAGAATCTGGGAGAGATAAGCCGCAGTGCCGATTTCCTGGGTCACCCTACCCAGGGACCAGGCGAGCGCGAGGATCACGATCGCGACGAGCGTGGCACGCATGCCACCTACCAGAGCGTTCACGCTCTCCTCGAGCGTGAGGATCCTCTGTGCGACGGAGAGTCCGATCGCCACGAGGCAGCCCGCGAGCGAACCCCACAGCAACGTGACGAACGGGTCCGACGCTCCGAAGATGTCCGCGAGGGACGCGCCCGGCTCTGAGCCAGCGAGGCCGGTGGCGTAGAGTCCGCTAAGGACGACCAGGAGCACGGTCAGCACGGGCAGCGCTGCGTTCCACCACCGATGGACGCTGCCCTCCTTCGGCTTCATGACATTGTCCGACGTGTCCATCAGGAGCTGCGCACCGGGCCGGAAGAGCTCACCCTTCTCGCGGGCCCGCCGCTCTGCAGCGGCCATGGGGCCGAAGTCCCTCCGGCTGAACGCGACGAGCGCTGCGAAGTAGAGCGCTAGAAGCGGATAGAACCGGTAAGGGATCGTTTCGATGAACACGCTGAACGGGTTCAGCGCGAGGAGCCGCTCGCTGGCTTCCGGGTTCTGCTGCGCGGCGATCCGAAGGCCATCCGCGATCAGGCTGATCTCATAGCCGACCCACGTCGAAATCGGCACGATCGCCGCGATCGGGGCGGCCGTGGAGTCGACGAGATACGCCAGCTTTTCTCTCGAGATGCGGAGCTTATCCGTGATGGGGCGCATCGTGTTCCCGACGATGAGCGTGTTGGCATAGTCGTCGAAGAAGACGCCCATTCCGGCGAACCAGGTCGCGATCTGTCCTCGGCGCGGGGTTCGGGCGAACGGGCGCACCGCTTCCACGATGCCCATGGTGCCGCCGTTCTTCGAGATGATCCCGACCATGCCTCCCAGGAGCAGCGAGAAGACCACGATCTGCGTATGGCCGTCCGCGGTGTTGGCCAACTCTGGAATCACGAAGGTGTCGATGAGGCGCCAGGTCCCCGCAAGCGGATTGAAGCCCGCGACCGCTAATGCGCCCAGCCAGACGCCGGCGAATAGGGCGGTCACCACCTCGCGGAAGATCAGCGCGATCACGATCGCTACGAGCGGGGGAACCAGGGAGAACCAGCCCGGGGTGAGCGTGGGAGATAACTCCGTCACGGCGTCGCCGATCTGTACGCTGAGTGGGAGATCTTGTCGGCTCGATACGATCAGTTCGCCCGCGGTCACCGACTCCGCGATCGGGATCGTCCCATTGGCCAGCACCGCACCGGTCCCAGATCGAATCTCGAAGGGAACGGGTCCGCCGATGCCTCCCTCCATGGTGATCGAGAACGGTACGCCCACCAGCACAACATCGGGCGCGTCCGCGAGCTGTTGTGCGGTAGCTCCCTGGGGGACGGACACGAGTAGGAGGAGCAGGGCGAGGTGACGGAGGCGCATCGGGCGGCTTCCAGGCGGGATCGAAGGCGGGCGAGCGGCCAATGATGGGGCGGTGGTCGCGGCTCGGACAACCCGGTCGTTGACCTCTCCTCGACGAATCCCGAACTTTCCGCCGCTCAAGCGCCGGGAACGAATGCCCGAGGACAATCGCATCCACTTGATGGACGAGGCCGACGTGCGACGAGAAGTCGCCCGGATGGCCCGTGAGATCGTGGAGCGAAACGAGGGGACCGAGCGCCTCGTCTTGATGGGCATCCACCGCCGCGGCACTCAGATCGCCGCGCTGCTCAAGGAAGAGATCGAACGGTCGGAGGGTACGAAGGTCGCGACCGGCTCCATCGACATCACGCTGTACCGGGACGATCTCGGCACGGTCGGGCCTCGGCCGGTGGTCGGCGAGTCGGTGCTGCCCCCAGTTGGCCTGGACGACCAGAACGTCGTGATCGTCGACGACGTGGCCTACACGGGGCGAACCGTCCGGGCGGCCCTGAACGAATTAGGCGATTGGGGCCGGCCGAGCCGGATCCTGCTCTGCGTCCTCGTGGACCGCGGTGGACGAGAGCTTCCCATCCAGCCCGACATCACAGGGCGTATCGTAGAGGTCCAGGGCTCAGATCGGGTGGAGGTGCACGTCCCGGAGCTCGACGGCCGCCTGGGTGTCGACCTGGTGCACGCCGAGGCCGGCGACGAATGAACCCAACGACGACGGCTCCGCTCGGCAAGGATCTGGTCGGCCTGGAGCACATGTCGTCGGCTCAGCTGAAGGCCATTCTGGACACGGCCGAGCCGTTCAAGGAGATCTCGGAGCGGCGCATCAAGAAAGTGCCCGTCCTGCGCGGGAAGACGATCGTGAACCTCTTCTTCGAGGCGTCGACGCGCACCCGCATCTCCTTCGAGTTCGCCGAGAAGCGTCTCAGCGCCGACACGGTCAACATCTCCTCGATGGGCTCCTCGGTCGTGAAGGGCGAGACCTTGGTGGACACGGCGAGAAACCTCGAGGCCATGCGGATCGACATGGTGGTGATGAGGCACGGGGCGTCGGGAGCGGCCCAGTTCCTTGCGGACCGCATTCCATCGAACGTCATCAACGCCGGGGATGGTCGACACGAGCACCCGACCCAAGGCCTCTTGGACATCCTCACGATTCGCGACCACCTGGGCGACGTCGAGGGGCTCAAGGTTTGCATCGTGGGCGACATCCTCCACTCGCGGGTGGCGCGGTCTAACATTCACGGGCTTCTCGCCCTGGGCGCGGAGGTCGCGGTCTGTGGGCCACCCACGCTGCTCCCGCTCGCCACGGCAGAGCTCGGGGTGGAGGTCTTCACGCACATCGAAGATGCCATCCAATGGGCCGACGCCCTCAACGTCCTGAGACTTCAGCTCGAGCGCATGGAGGGCGGCTACGTGCCGAGCCTACGCGAGTACAACCGAATCTGGGGCGTGACGAACGCCCGGCTCGAGGCCGCCCCACGCGACCTGTTGATCCTTCATCCCGGGCCGATGAACCGCGGCGTCGAGATCGACTCCGATGTCGCCGACGGGCCTCACTCCGTCATCCTCAACCAGGTGACGAATGGTGTCGCGGTGCGCATGGCGGTTCTCTACCTGCTCGCTGGTGGGCAGCCTGAGAGCGCAGAGGCCGCGAAGGGGGGGAGCGAGGCATGAGCGGAAAAGTGCTGCTCCGTGGCGGGCGCGTCGTCGACCCGAGCCAGTCGCTGGACGCGACGCTCGACGTACTTCTCGCTCAGGAGAAGGTCGCGACTGTTGCGGCTGGGATCGACGCGGCCGAAGACGCCCGTGTGATCGACTGCACGGGCCTGGTGGTCACGCCGGGCCTCATCGACGTGCACGTGCACCTGCGTGAGCCTGGGGAGGAGCACAAGGAGACGATCGCGACCGGGGCCGCATCGGCCGCTGCGGGAGGCTTTACCGCGGTGTGCGCCATGCCGAATACCGACCCCCCGATCGACGATCCGGCCGCCGTGGGCTTCGTGGCCGCGGAAGGGAGGCGGGCTGGAGCGGCACGCGTTTACCCGGTTGGCTGCATCTCGGTGGGGCGCGCGGGTATACGGATGGCCCTCGTCGGCGAGATGGTCCAGGCCGGCGCCGTCGCCATCACGGACGACGGCAACCCCGTCATGGACTCCGGACTCATGCGTCTGGCCCTCGAGTACGCCCAGACGTTCGGCATTCCGGTGGCCGACCACCCGGAGGACCTGGGACTGTCGATCGCTGGGCACATGAACGAAGGGCTGATTTCCACTCGCCTTGGGCTCCCGGGCAAGCCGAATGCAGCCGAGGACATTCACATCGTCCGGGATCTGCTCCTAGCGGAGCTGACGGGGGGCCACATTCACCTACAGCACGTGTCCACTCGCTTCGGCGTCGACGCGATCCGTCAGGCCAAGGCTCGGGGGGTGCACGTGACCGCGGAGGCGTCGCCGCACCACCTCGTCCTCACCCACGAAGCCGTAGAAGGGTACCGGACCGAGGCGAAGATGAATCCTCCGCTACGGAGCCCGGAGGACATGGAAGCGGTCAGGGCCGGGCTCGCTGACGGCTCGCTCGACACCATCGCGACCGACCACGCGCCCCACCACTACGACGAGAAGGAAGCGGCGTTTGCCGACGCTCCGAACGGCATTGTCGGACTCGAGACCGCCCTTGGGGTCATCCTGACGCGCGTGGTGAAGGAAGGCGTCATCGACCTTCCGACGATGGTCGACAGGATGAGTTGCGCGCCGGCCCGGGCTTTCCGGCTACCGGGCGGTACGCTGGCCGTGGGGAGCCCGGCGGACGTCACGGTATTCGACCCCAACGAGCGCTGGACTGTCGACGCAACCAAGTTCCGCTCGAAGAGCCGAAACACGCCGTTCGGGGGATGGGAGCTGGAGGGACGGCCTCGCCTGACGGTTGTCGGGGGCCGCGTCGTATTCGGGGGATGAGCCGGCCGCTGAGCCGGCGGGTGAGCCGGCAGGTCGGCTCGGCTTCGGAGCTAGGAGGCCAGCCCCTGCACGTGGCGCGTGAGGCCACTCTTGATCCGGGCCACGCGGTTCGGGTGTACCAGGCGGCGAGTCGCGGCGCGATCCAGCATCGACACGGCGTCGCGAAGCCGCGCCTGACCTACGTCGGCCGAGTCGGCGTCACGCACGTGCTTGATGGCGGTGCGGATACGGGCACGCTCGGACCGATTCCGGGTCCGGGCCTCCGCGCTCAGCTTCATGCGCTTCTTGGCGCTCTTGATGTTCGGCATCGGGTGGTCTCTCGGGCTATCCTACTCGGCTGCGAAGCTGGGAAAGCTAGAGAAGAGAGCTCAGTCGATCAACGGGCCGGTACGACTCCATGCCTGGCGAGGGTACATTAGTCCGCCATGCTAAGCCTCCAAACCGTCATCCTGGTCACGGTCCTCATCTTCTCCGTGGTCGTCCACGAGGTAGCGCACGCCTGGCAGGCGAGGCGGGAAGGGGACGACACGGCTGATCGCCTGGGGCGGATCACCTTGAATCCGCTGCCGCACCTGGACCTGTTCGGCTCGGTGATCGTCCCCCTGCTGCTCGCCTCGCAGGGCGGCATCATCTTCGGCTGGGCCAAGCCTGTGCCGGTGAATCCAGCCAACTACCGTGAGTACGTCGCCGGAGACATCAGGGTCTCGCTCGCAGGCATCGTCTCCAATCTGGGTCTGGCGGTCCTGGCCACTCTCTTGGCCGGTGTTGTCCTGAGAGTCACCGGAGGGTCGGGGTTCAGCAGCCCCATCTTCATGGCGCTGGACTACGCGATCTTCATCAACCTCATCCTCGCCTTCTTCAACCTCATCCCGATTCCCCCGCTCGATGGTTCTCACGTGGTGGCACACGCCCTCCCTGCGGAGCTGGCAGAACGGTACCGGGACCTCGGCCGGTATGGTCTCTTCATCGTGATGGCCTTCGTCTTTCTCGCTCCGGGTGCCCTGAACCTGCTCCTGTCTCCCGTCTACTTCCTGCAGGGTCTCGCAGACCAGTTCATCCGCCTGTGGATCTGACGGTCACCCAGCGCGCGCCCGCCGGGCGCACCGCCGAGCGCGACGACTTCTTCCTGGTCGAAATCGACCGGTTTCAGGGTCCGTTGGACCTGCTGCTGCATCTGATTCGCACGCAGGACATCGACGTCTTCGACATCCCGATCTCGAGGATCACCGAACAGTTCCTCAAGGCCATCAAAGGGTTGGCCGCGACGGACCTGGACGGGGCCGGCGAGTTCTTGGAGATGGCGGCGACGCTCATACGCATCAAAGCGCAGATGCTTCTCCCCCGTCCCGCAGAGGACGAGGAGGAGGACCCGCGCGCGGAGCTCGTTCGGCGTCTGCTCGAGTACGAGCAGATCCGGGAGGTTACCCTCCGACTTCGAGCCGCCGAAGCAGACCGAGGCCGTCGATTCGGAAAGGGGTACGTACCACCACGTCGGAAGCGGACGGCGCTGGACGCGCCGCTCGAGACGACGTGGGACGAGGTCTATGAGGCCGCGCTGCTTGTCGAGATGCCGCCCGCTCGCAGGGTGGACCACCGGGTGACCACCCGACCGGTCTCCATGGAGGAGAAGGCGGTCCTGATCCTGAGCTACCTCAAGAAAGGCACGAAGATCAGGTTCAGTGAGCTACTAGTGAACTTCAAGGAGCGATCGCACGGCGTGATGACCTTCCTCGCGGGCCTCGAGCTCACCCGACGCCGCGTGCTGTTCCTGCGGCAGTCACGGCCGTTCACGGAGCTGTGGCTGTACCGTCGGGACGACGCGAACGATGACGACGCACCCCCTGAGGACCTCGTGCCTGAAGGAGGGGACGCATGAACGTCCAGCAGATCGTCGAAGCGGTGCTGTTCGCCTCCGATGCGCCGCTCACCGCGGAGGAGATCTCGCGAGCCGACGAAGTGCTGGACGAGGAGCAGGTCGAAGAGGCCATCCAGCAGCTGCGTGCCGAGTACGACGACGGGGCGCGCTCGTTCCAGCTCGTCGAGCTGGCCGAAGGTCACCAGATCCTGACGAGGCCTGAGTTCGCGCCCTACCTGGAGCGCTTCGACAACGTGCCGCGTCCGACGCGACTCTCCGGGCCCGCGCTCGAGACGCTCGCGATCATCGCGTACCGACAGCCTATCGGCCGACTGGAGATGGAGTACGTCCGGGGCGTGGGTGTGTCTGGAGTGGTGCGCACGCTTCAGGAGCGCAACCTGATCGAGGTCGTGGGCCGAGCGGAGGGGTTGGGCCGCCCGCTGCTGTACGGGACCACGCAGCACTTTCTGGAGCACTTCGGCTTCCGATCCCTCGAGGATCTGCCCCGGCCTGAGGAGCTACCGATTCTACTCCGCGAGCGGATTCCGCTCGGCTTGGACGACGACGCTCCGGAAGCCGAGGTAAGCGAACCGGAAGAGCTCGGGGGGCAGGCGGAGATGGCCTTCGAGCCCGAGGACGAGGTGTTCGACGAGGACGGGGCTGAAGAGACCATCCCGTGAGTGAAGGCGAGCGGCTACAGAAGTTCATCTCCCGCTCGGGGCGCGCTTCGCGGCGGCAAGCCGAAGAGCTCATGCGGGCCGGGCGCGTGCGCGTGAACGGCGTGGTCGCCTCCGAAATGGGGACGCGCGTCGTTCCGGGCCGCGACACCGTCGAAGTCGACGGGGAGCGGCTGACCATTTCCGGCACCCGCTGGTTTGCCTTCCACAAACCGACCGGGGTGCTCACAACCCGGAGCGACCCCCACGGCGGTACGACCGTATACGACGTGCTTCCCGACGAGTTCGGTGAGCTTCGCTACGTCGGGCGGCTCGACCGCGATGCCTACGGTCTCATCCTCTTCACGAACGACGGTGACCAAGCGCATCGGCTCCAGCATCCGAGCGGAGAGGTTGAGCGGGAGTACGAGCTCGAGGTCGCTGGGACGGTGGACGCTACGACGATCCGCACACTTCTGTGGGGGGTCGAGTTGGAGGATGGCCCTGCCGTCGCGAGGGACGCGCAGCTCCTTCAGGCGGGACCCGTGGTGTCGACCCTTACGCTTGTCCTCACCGAGGGGCGCAAGCGAGAGGTCCGCCGCATGATGAGCGCGGTGGGGCACCCCGTTCTGAAGCTCGGGCGGACCCGGTTCGGCCCGATCCATTTGGGCGACCTGAAACCGGGGGCTTGGCGCAAGCTTGATGCGGTCGAGCTGCGGGCGTTGGGGGTGGTCTAGGCGGCAGCCTAGTGGAATGACCGCCGCGCTCGCCACGTCTCGGGGTGGAAGAGCAGCAGCACCGTGTAGATCTCCAATCGTCCGACGAGCATCAGGAAGCTCATCAGCATCAGCGCGGGATTGGACAGCCATCCGTAGTTGTCGGTCGCACCGAGCTCCCCAAAGGCCGGCCCAACATTGCCCACCGTCGCGATGCTCCCGCCGATCGCCGTGAGCGGGTCGAGGCCGGTCAGCGCCAGCAGCATCGCGCCCACGAGGCAGAGCAGGAGGTAGAGGATCACGAAGCCGACCACGTTCGCCACGACGTCGGGGCCTACCGACTGTCGGCCGATCCGGGTGAGCAGGATCGCCCGAGGATGCAGATGCTTGCGGATCTCGTTGCCTGTCTGCTTCAGCAGCAAAAGGATCCGCATGGTCTTGATGCCGCCACCGGTCGACCCGGCCATCCCACCTACGAAGAACAGCGCGAACAACACCATCTGCGCACCGGGAACCCAGAGCGCGTAGTCGGCGCTCACGAACCCGGTGGTCGTGGTGATGGACGTGGCCTGGAACAGGCTGTCACGGAGCGCGGGCTCTAGAGCTGAGTAGCTACCGGAGGCCAGGTTGATCGCCATGATCACCGCGGCGCTCGCCAACACCAGAAGCGTGAAGAAGCGCCACTCGTGGTCGCGGAAGTACACCGGCCGGCCGCTCGCCGCCCTGAAGTGGAGCGAGAAGTTGATTCCGGCCAGGTACATGAAGACGATCGTCACCCAATGGATGTACGCCGAGTCGAATGCGGCCATCGAGGCGTTCTTCGTGCTGAAGCCCCCTGTGGCCAGGGTGGCGAATGCGTGATTGATCGCATCGAACGGCCCCATCCCACCGAACAGAAAGAGGACCACCTCGGCCCCCGTCAGCCCCACGTAGACGAACCAGAGCAGCTTCGCCGTCTGCGCAATGCGGGGACGCAGGCGCTCGACGGTCGGACCTGGAACCTCGGCTTTGAACAGCTGCATGCCGCCAACCCCAAGGAATGGGAGCACCGCGATCACCAGGACGATGATCCCCATGCCCCCGATCCAATGGGACAGCGACCGCCAGAACAACACACCGTGCGGGAGCCCCTCGATGTCGGCGAAGACCGTGGCCCCGGTGGTCGTGAAGCCCGACATGGACTCGAAGACCGCGGCGAACGGGGAGTCGAGCACGCCGGACAAGAGGTAGGGGAGGGCACCGAAGAACGCCGTGGCAGCCCAGGACATCGTGACGATGGCGAAGCCCTCGCGCGACGTAAGATCGTCGTGCCCTCGGCCGCCCTTCGTGAGCCCGTAGGCGCCTCCACCGACGACGATCGTGATGGCGCCAGCCACGAGGAAGGCTGTGGTGTCCCCATCTTGGTAGATCGCCGCGACGCCGGCGGTAGCGAGCATCGCTAGGGCTACGAAGACCTGTAGGAGCCCGACGACGTTCGCGACGTGGCGAAGCGACATTAGGCGAAGAGCTTCTCGATCTCGGGGATGGCCTCGGGCATCGCGAAGACGATCACGTCGTCACCAGGGAGCAGGACGTCCTGACCGCGCGGGAGAATGATCTCATCTCCGCGCAAAATGGTCCCCACGACGCCCTGCTTGGGGAAGTGCACGTCCCTGAGCGCATGGTGGGCGATGGGGGAGTGCTCTTCCACGCCGTACTCGATGGCCTCGGCGTCGATTCCGGTCAGGCTCGCGATCGTCATGACCCGGCCCCGCCGCACATACCGCAAGATGGCGTTCACGGCGGAGATTCGTGGGCTGACGCTCGCATCGATGCCCACGCGCGGCACCAGCCTCATGTACTCGAACTTGTGGATGAGGCTGATCACGTTCTGCGCCCCGGCCTGCTTGGCGAGTAGGCTCGACAGCAGGTTGGTCTCGTCGTTGCCAGTGGCGGCTACGAAGCCGTCGATCCCGCTCACGCCCTCCATCTCGAGTAGCTCCAGGTCGGTCGCATCGGCGTGCAGCACGAGCGACCGAGGGAGGTGTTCTGCGAGCTGCAGGCATCGACGTCGATCGCGGTCCAGAATCGTACACCCGATGCCGTTGTCCTCGAGAAGCTCGGCCAGGAAGAGCCCCTCTTGGCTGCCGCCCGCGATCATCACGCGCTTGAGTTGGAAGCGGTCGTAGCCCGCAAGCGGGGGCACATCGGGGATCTCCGAGGTCGGCGCGAGGAGGTAGATCTGATCTCCGGCCTCGATCGTGGACTCTGCCGTCGGGATATGCGTCTCGCCGTCCCGGCGGATGGCCGTGGTGACGTAGTGGTAGCCGCGCGTGAACTCGGCACGCAGGTCGGCGATCGTGCGACCTGCGACGGGCGCGCCTTCCTTCACTTTCAGCCCGATGAGCTGGACTCGACCGTCGGCGAAGTCGGATACGTCCGTAAACGCGGGAGTCTTGAGGAGCTGGAACGTCTCGCGGGCGCACTCGCGCTCCGGGTTGACCATGAGGTCGATGCCCATTTGCTCGCGCGAGAGGACGGAGCCCCGGCTGTAGTACTCCGGGTTCGAGATGCGGGCTACCGTGTACTCCACCCCGAGGCGCTTCGCCGCGAGGCACGCGATGAGGTTGACCTCGTCACGGCTCGTCACGGCGAGCAGCATGCGGGCGTCCTTCACGCGCGCCTTTTCGAGGATCGAGAGCGAGGCGCCGTTACCGACTACTGTGAGGACGTCGAGCTGTTGCGACGCAAAGTCCGCCCGCTCGGGGTCGGACTCGATGATGACGACGTCTTGGTTCTCTCGAGAAAGACGCTCGGCGAGGTGGAACCCGACCTCTCCGGCACCCAGCACGACCACTCTCATAGCGGAAGGCTCTCAGCCGTTTGATACGCCGTCCGGAGCGGCAGGCGCTGGCGCAAGGAAGGTAGCGTGGGCACGCCGAAGATCTAGGGATGGCGGGGTCCCCAGCGGCCGACCGGCCGACTATACTCCGGGCGTAGGGCCCGTAGCTCAGTTGGTTAGAGCAGTCGACTCATAATCGATCGGTCCCAGGTTCGAGCCCTGGCGGGCCCATTCTTGACGCCGTTGTGGCGAGTTGGCTGTCCGGTGACCCGGCGTGACCTGACGCTGCCGTTCGACTTAACCGTGCCGCGCCCGTTCTGTTCGCTGGGGCCGACGGACTTCGTGCACATTCTCGGTCCGGTCGAGATCACAGTCCGGACCCGTGTAAACCGCAGAGGTCTGCTGGAAAGCCACAACTCGCTGCGGGGCGACCTGGCAGTCACTCCGATCGACATCTTCACCGGTCAGCCCAGCGGCCCGAGCTTCGACGCCCAGATCTCACAGATCGACAACACGAGCGTCGGTCCGAACGGGACGAGGGTGAACGCGGTCCAGCTGCGAAAGGCCATTCCGCCGACCCTCGGCTTCCTGAAGGCTCATTTGGTGACCGGTCCGAATGGCTCCGCCCGATTCACCTTTACCGAGAAGTGCGACTAGGGTGGGTAGGGGCCGGGCAATCGTGCCCGGCCCCCCGACCATGACTCTCCACTGTCCGCGTAGGGCCAGTGGCTCAGTTGGTTAGAGCAGAGGTTAGTCCTGAGCGTCCTCCTGCAGAGCCTCGACCCCGAGTTGAGCCTCTTCAAGCCGGCCAGGCAGGAGTCTTCCCACACGCTGCAGGAAGGCGGGCGATGTGAGAATCGACGAGACCTGGTCTGGGGACAGACCCAAGTCTCCCGAACCGCCGCTTCGGCAAAGAATCTTCACCGTAGTGGGCGCGTAGATGCCCACCGTCAGGCCTTCCACCAGGCCATTCAGAAACGACTGTTCGTTGTGAATGGTCGCGTTCCCCGATGGGCATAGTAGCGCGACGTCGATGTTCCTCTCGCCGATGAGGCCGCCAAGCCAGTGATTGTGCCATTCTTCGTAGACGACGGCGCCGGTTGGAGCACCCAGTCCGACAGTGTAGGTGTGCTCGTAACACGCTGTAGTGACGAGCATGAGTCCGAGCGTTACCGCTGCACGTCCCGAGCGGATCATTTTGTGTCCTCCTGAAAGCGGGGTCCCGTTCTCCCATGGGTTGGAGGGTCCAGGTTGAAGATCGGGCACGCCTGCGAAGCTCGCTGTCGGGAGTCGGTTGGACTTCGTGTAGGGGCTTCGACAGTGGAACGAATGGCAGGCCCCAACGGGAATCAGCCCAAGAATGAGCCGCCCGCACGACCCTAGTCGGCGTCCGAATCCGGCGGCTTTCTCAGGCGCTTGGCGCGCCCCCGCCGCTTCTTCTCCTCGAGCCTCTTCTTCTTCTGCCCACGAGGCACTCGGGTCGGCACACGCGGCTTTCTTTCCCGGGTGAGCTCCTCGAGCTTTTCGCGTAGCCTCTTTAGGGCGATGGAGCGGTTCCGGTGCTGACTACGTTCGGTCCTCGAACTCGTACGCACTCCCGTGGGCAGATGGACGAGGCGCACGCCGCTCTCGGTCACGTTTTGATGCTGCCCGCCTGGTCCGCCGGAGCGGAACGTCTCCACCCGGCACTCCGCGAGAAGCGCCTCGTCATCCTCGGGGATGAGGGCCGGATCGATCGCCCGTTCGTCGTTCACCTAGTGACCTCCGGTGTAGCTCGATCGTCAGCGCAGAAGCTATGGCCTCGCTCCATGCATGTCGGTACTCTTCGGCGCCCAACCCCCAGACCTCCCGACTCACCCGCATGATCTTCGACCGATCGGACCAGCATCAGGGCGCCAGGCTGCTCCTCACCCTGGCCTCGTTGGTCGTGGTGGTGTACGGGCTCCAGTTCGCGTCTCCGATCTTGCTGCCCTCCGCGTTGGCCCTTTTCCTCGCGGTTTTGAGCCTTCCCGTAATGATGTGGCTTCGGAAGCGCGGTGTCCCCCCGGGATTCGCGACGGCCGGCACGGTCCTGTTCAATGTGGCGGTCGTTGGGCTCCTCATCTTAGTTGCCAGTCAGTCGGTGTCGGAGTTCCAGTCGCGCATCGGCGTGTACTCCCGGGAACTCCAGAGTCTATGGGAGTCGTGGGTGCAGGCGATTGAGACGCGCACGGGCGTATCGATCTCTGCATACGTGACGACGGACCTCATCGACCCGGCGGCGGTCGTCGATTTCGTCCGTGGGGCTGTCGGCCGAGCTGCGCAGTTCCTCGGCACGACGTTCCTGGTCTTCCTGATCATGGCCTTCATGCTCGGCGAGGCCTCGGTCTTCCCGGACAAGTTCCACTATATCACCGGGGGCGGCGTCACCGCGGGCAGTAGGCTCACCAAGGTCGTCACGGAGGTCCAGACCTACCTCGGCATCAAGACCGTGGTATCGCTCGCGACCGGGCTGGTGATCGCCGCCTGGGCGGCCGTGCTGAACCTCGACTTCCCGGTCCTTCTGGGACTCGTCGCGTTCATGCTCAATTACGTCCCGACCGTGGGCTCGATCCTCGCTGCGATCCCGGCGCTTCTGCTGAGCTTGATCTTGTTCGGGACCGTCGGCCACGCGGTGCTGGTTGGTCTTGGCTATGTCGTCGTGAACACGCTCTTCGGCAACATCCTCGAGCCCAACCTGATGGGGCGACGTTTGGGCCTGTCGACCCTCGTGGTCATCCTGTCCCTGCTCTTCTGGGGATGGGTCTGGGGGCCACTCGGCGCGCTGCTGTCCGTACCACTCACCGTGGTCGTAAAGATCTGGCTGGAGAACACTCCGGACCTGAAATGGGTAGCCATCCTTCTGGACAAGTCACCGCCGGTGCCCGAAGAGGTCCCGGCGCCCGAGCTGGTCGGAGACTGACATGCCGCAAGTGCGTTTCGAAGAATTGCCGGACCACGGGAGACTGTGGGTGTTTCCCGCGACCCGTGATCTGTCGGACGTCGAGGCTGCGAAGTGCCTCGAGGCCGTCGACGACTTCCTGGCCTCGTGGAGCGCGCACGGGGCTGCGCTGCGGTCGGGACGGGAACTTCTGGAGCGCCGGTTCCTCCTCGTCGGTGTCGATGTGGATGCCGAGGCCCCGTCGGGGTGCTCGATCGACGCGCTCGTGAATCGCCTGCGCGGGCTCGGCGCCGAGCTCGGCGTGGACTTGATCGACCATGCGCCCGTCTGGTACCGCGCCGAAGGTGAAATCCGATCGGTCCCTCGCGCGGCCTTCGGTCAGTTGGCAGAACAAGGCCAGGTCGGGCCCGAGGTGACCGTCGTCGACACGACGCTGACGAGCATGCGGCAGCTACGGGAAGGGGCGTTGGAGCGGCCTGCCACTGAAACGTGGCATGGCCGAGCGTTCTTCAAGTCACGCGCTGCGGGCTGAATACGGCGCTACGGCTCGATGGGTTGGACGTTCTCGGCTGACGGCCCATTGGGTCCGTCGACGAAGTCGAACACCACGCGCTCGCCCTCCGTCAGGGTCCTGAAGCCCTCTACCTGGATTGCGGAGTAGTGCACGAAGCACACGGCGGCCTCGCCCTCAGGCGAGATGAAGCCGAAGCCCTTCGCGTCGTTGAACCACTTCACGGTTCCCGCGGTCCGCATATATCCTGTGTTCGCCTATAGCGACGACTGCCGTACTCTTCGGCGAGAAGCCTAGAGAGAGGTTACGGGGCCGTCAAGGAAGTTCGGGGGACGCCGCTTCGGACCCGCCGAGGTGCTCTGCCAAGAAGCGAGCACCCTCCTCTTCGGCCCAGAAGGTTGGAGTCCGCGGCGTGCCCCCTAGGAAACCGACGTGTCCGCCCAGCCGCTGAAGCTCGAGGTGGAGCCACGGATTTCCCTCGGCCTGCCTCGAAGGGACGCAATCAGGTGGTAGGAAGGGATCATCTTCGGCGTGGAGCAGAAGCGTCGGGACGGCGACGCCGTCCAGGTACCGGATGCTGCTCGAGTCCTCGTAGTACGAAGCCGCACCGTCGAAGCCATGCAGTGGGGCCGTGACTCGATCATCGAATTCGCGAATGGTCGTGGCCGCCGCTGTGGCCTCCAGATCTACGAGATCGCGCAGCTTCCCATCCTTGAGGCGCACCTTGCCCTGCAGCGAGCGCAGGAAATACGCTGCGTAAAAGTGTCCCATCATCGAGCGCTCCAGCAGGGTGCAGCCCGCGGCCAAGTCGTACGGCACGGAGATGGCCACCGCGGCGTCGATGAACCCCCGGCCGCCGTCCGAGCGCTCGCCCAACAGCTTCAGGAGCACATTCCCACCCAGGGAGAATCCAAGCGCCCCGATCCGTCGGGTCGGGTAACGTTCTCGGAGCATCGTGATCACGAGCGCCGGGTCGTCGGTCTTGCCGGAGTGGTAGAAATGGGGAGCGCGATTCGGCTCCCCGCTGCATCCGCGGAAGTTGAGTCCAACCGGGCGCACGCCGCCTCGGAGGAGCTCGCCTGCCACGTTGCGCATGTACCGGCGCTGTGTCGATCCCTCGAGACCGTGCAGGACGAGGGCTATGGGTGCCTCAGGGCCCGGATCAGCGGCCCAGTCCAAGTCCAGAAAGTCCCCGTCGGGTGTCTCGAGGCGCTCCCGCTCGACGAACGGGCCTTCGGAGGGGCGGAGTAGCCGAGCGCCGAGGGTCTGAGCGTGGGGACCGGGTGCCCAGAGCGCCGGACGGAACACGCGAGGCCGGAAGCTCAACTCATCCACGGCGGGCCCTTCGCAGCGATGCGGCCGTAGACTGGGCACTCGGGGACGTGGGCGCCGGGTAGGTAACCGGTGCTCAAGAGAAACTCACCTGTAATCTCACCTCCGGTGAAGCGGAACGTCTGCTTGAAGAGTCGCACCCACTCGGGCTTCGTGCGTGGATGGTGGGCATCCAGCCAATCCGCGAAGGAGCCATGACTCGCACGGAGTTCCAGGATTCGCTTCGCATTGTGGATCGCGGCGTCCACCTTGAGGCGGTTGCGAATGATCCCTGCATCGGCGAGCAGCCGCTCCCGGTCCGTGGCTTCGTAGGCGGCCACTCGCTCTACGGAGAACCCGTCATAGGCCTTACGGAACCCGCCCCGCTTCTTCAGGATCGTCAACCAACTCAACCCGGCCTGATTGATCTCCAGAATCAGCCGACCGAAGAGCTCGTTATCGTCGCGCAGCGGGAAGCCGTACTCGTCGTCGTGGTACGGGCCGTGGAACTCGTGCCCGCGGGCAATGTGGCAGTAGCTTTCCGGCGGGAATGCCATCGGATGGAGGCGGGGGTGCGCATGACGTGGAGGAGGAAGCTAACAGGGGTCGAGCGCCGATGGGGCTGACGGCCGGCGTCGCCCTCCTAGCGGTGCAGGTCGCACTCGCGTCGCCGACAGCTACTGACTTCGTGACCCCCGGGCTGACCGGGACGCCAACAACGCTTCGCGTCGGACCTCAACGCCCCGACCTCGTTCGTTACAACCGAGTCGAAGCACTTTCGTTGGGTGCACGAGCCCAGGCTCGTCCTCGCACGCCCCTAGGGCCGCTTTCCCTCACGGGCACCGTGCGGTGGGGCTTGGGAGACCGTCACCTAAACGGGCGGCTCGGCGCCGCGCACGAAACCCTTGGGCGGCGAATCGTCGTCAGCGGCTATCACGAACTGGCCGCGATCGATGAACGGGCGCGGCACTTCGGGGTCGCGAACTCGTTGATGGCGCTCGTCGTAGGTCAGGACGATGGGGACTACTACCGCCGGTCGGGAGGGTCGGCCGAGTGGGCGCCCCCGACCGCGCGTCCGCGCACATATCGGTTGAGGGCTTACGCGGAGTACCACCGCGACGTCGACAAGCGCACGGACGTGCAGCTTCCGGAACTTTGGGACGAACAAGCGTCCTTTCGACCCAACATCGATGCAGACGAGGGGTGGGAGTACGGGATGTCAGTGGAGCTTGGTCCCCGGTGGGGAACGGATCTCACCCAAACTCGTGCGGGCGTCCACATCTTCGGACAATGGGCGGTCGGGGACGCGGAGTACGCGCGCTTCTCTCTGGGTGGTGAGGTGACGCTAGAGCTGCCGGCTCGGCTGAGCCTCTCGTTAGAAGCCCAGAGCGGGACCTCCTGGGGGTCGCCATCGGCTCAACGACTCTGGTACATCGGAGGCCCACTGACGCTGCGGGGCTTCGATCCACGTGCAGCAGGAGGCGAAAGCTTCGGTCGCGGACGGGCAGAGCTCGAACGCTCGTTCTCCTTCGGCCGCCTCGTCGTGTTCTCGGACGCGGGGTGGGCGGGAGACAGGACCGACATCGATCTCGATGAAAGCCTGCGCTCCGCGGGCGTCGGCCTCGCCCTGATCGACGGGATCTTGCGGGTCGACGGAGCCTGGCGCCTCGACGATTCGCGCCGGTTCCGACTCGACGTCTACCTGGACCAGATCCTCTGAGCCATTCGACTCCGAAGGATACACGCCCTTGAGGCTGTGGTTCGCCGGCATCCCGCGTGGCCTGCGCCTCATGGCGGCGGGCGCCTTCGCGTTCTCGATCATGTCGGCGTTGTTGAAGTTGGCCGGCGAGACGCTTCCCCTGTTCGAGATCGTGGTGGGGCGTTCGCTCGTTGTGGCGTTGTTGTCCGGCTTTGCCGTGTGGCGCCAGGGGCGTTCCTTCGTGCCTATTGAAGCGAAGCTGGTGGTGTTGAGGGCGATTTTCGGGTTCATCGCACTCACCTGCTACTTCTACTCGGTCATTCACCTGCCGCTCGCCGACGCGACGGTCATCTACTTCATCAATCCTGTGCTGACTGCACTCGTCGCCGCCTCCGTGCTTCGGGAGCACATGGGCCTCCGCGAGGTGGGCTGGGTCATGCTCAGTCTGTTGGCAGTCCTGGTGGTGGCGCGCCCGAGTTTCCTCTTCGGTGCGGAGCGTGCGCTCGATTCGACCGCGGTCGTGCTGGGCCTCATCTCGGCGTTCTTCGCAGCCGCTTCGTACGTGACGATCCGGAGCATTCGTACCGACCCGCCCCTCCTCATCGTCTTCTATTTCTCGACCATCACGGTGCTTCTGGGGGCCCCGGTCGTCGCTTTGGGCTTCATCGAGCCGACGCTTCTGGAAGCCGTCATCGTGCTCGGTGTGGGTATCGCGACGCACCTGGGTCAGCTGGCGATCACCTGGGCGTTTCGACTCGAGCGTGCGGGTCGCACTTCGGCTGTCGGTTACATCCAGATCGTCTTCGCCGCGGGGTGGGGATGGCTCCTCTTCAGCGAGGTGCCCGACGCCTGGACGTGGATCGGCGCGGCTGCCATCACGTTCGCCACCCTGCGCATCTCTCGGATTCCACCGGTTCGCTAGTCAGGACCGGCGGGGGCGGGGAGGGCGTCGCGGCCTTCGCACCAATTGGCACTAAACGCCGTTACCCCAGTGCACACGTCATATGTGTTGATCTGGATGTGGATCTAGTGTACACTGTTCACATGCAAGGTACTCGAGAAGAAATCCTGGCCCGAGCGTCTGAGCTCTATCTGACCGATGGGCTCGCCGGCCTTTCCATGCGAAAGCTCGCCAAGGAGGTCGGAGTCACGGCCCCGGCCCTCTACCGCTACTACGAGGG
The DNA here is from genome assembly GCA_029863645.1 of Gemmatimonadota bacterium. Classification (GTDB taxonomy): domain Bacteria; phylum Gemmatimonadota; class Gemmatimonadetes; order Longimicrobiales; family Gaopeijiaceae; genus UBA2982. The sequence continues at coordinate 4,583 of JAOTVA010000045.1, read as the reverse complement.
CCGGGAGGCGCTGCTGGCCGACCTCGTTCGGCAGGCACACCACGTCTTCCTGGACTATCTACGTCGCGGCTTGGAGGCCTCCACGCCTGTGGAGCGACTCGCGAGTGCGGCTCAGGGCTACTTCGACTTCGCGCTCGAACATCCCCGTTGGTACGCCATCATGTTCTCCGGCTCGGAGCGCCTTGGGATGGACGCGCTCCCGGACGACATCGAGGCCATGGGGTGCGCCATCCATCAGTTCTGGAACGACCGCGTGAACGAGTGCATGCGTGCCGGCGTGTTGAAGGAGGGCGATCCCGAGGACGTCTCCATCACCATGTGGGCGCACGCCCACGGGCTCGTCCAGCTGTATCAGCAGGGCCGTTTGAATACGGACGCCGACGGCTTCCGTAGTCTGGTGAAGGCATCGAGCGAGCGGCTGTTCGCCGGGGTCGTCACGGACGAATTCCGGAGCCGTGTCGAACAACAGAAAGTGAGTCTCGGCGCCGAGATGGCATCCGGTGTGGCGGCTCAACTAGGGATCTGAGGAGCACGGAATGAAGATGAAGGCAGTGCGCAGCACGATGATGAAGATGGCGATGATCGGAGCGCTTACGGTGGGCGGAGTCGTAATGACGCCCGTTCGGGCTGCGGCACAGCAGGGAGGGGAGACGCTCTTGGGGCTCGAGTCCCTCGTGCGTACCGCCCTGGATTCGAACCGCGACCTCATCGCGGCCCGTTACGGCTTGGAGACGGCGCGCGAGCAGGTGTCAGAAGCGTGGAGCAACGTCTACCCGTCGGTCAGCCTCAACGCGTCGTTTTCGCGGAACATCTCGCCCAACGTGAACTTCCTGCCGGCGCAAATATTCGATCCGACCGCCGGCCCGGACGACTATCTCACGGTCCAGTTCGGCGCGGACAACAACTGGAACTCCACGATTTCGGTGGAGCAGCCGCTCTTCCGGGGCAGCGTCTTCGTTGCCGTCGGAGCGGCCGGCCAGTTCGAGCGTTTTCAGTCCGAAGTCGTGCGGGGCCAGGCGCAATCGGTCGTGACGCAGGTGAGGACGTCCTACTACCAACTCTTGCTGGCGCAGGAGCAGGTTCGGCTCACGGAGAACTCACTCACGCGCGTGCGTGAGTCGCTCAAAGAAACGACCGCGCTCAACCGTGCCGGCCTGGCGTCGGATTACGACGTACTCCGGCTAGAGGTCGAGGTGGCCAACCTCGAGCCCAACCTTCGCAGGGCACAGAACGCTGTGCGCCAGGCGCGTAGGCAACTCGCCATCCAGGTCGACCACGAGGACCCGGAGGCTCTGCGCGTGCGGGGAACCCTCGCGGAAATGGATCTCGAGGATCTCGGCACGAACAGCGGGGACAACCGTGAGGTTTTGGCGTTCATGGGCTATCGCGCGGCCGGGATCGAGTCGGTTGGTCAGGCTCTGGCCTTCGCGTCGGATCAGCGTTCCGATATCCGGCAGCTTGAGTTGACCGAGGATCTCCGCCAGGCGGAGATGCGCGTCGAGCAGGCGGAGTATCTGCCCGACGTGACGCTCTTCGGGGACTATATCGTCACGGCGCAGAACAACGGCGGGCCCAGCTTCTTCGCGACCGGGTCCGGACAGAGGGCGTATTCCAGGATCATCGGTGTGCGTGTGAGCATCCCGATCTTCCAGGGCTTCAGGCGTGACGCTCGCATTGACCAAAGGCGTGCGTCCCTCCGCCAGGCCGAGGCGCAGACGATGCAGGGCACGGATATGGCATTGAGCCAGGTCCGGGGACTCATAGAGAGTGCGGACGAGGCGTTGCTACGAGCCCAGGGGCAGAGGTTTGCTGTGAGCCAAGCGCAGCGCGGCTTCGAGATCGCCAGCGCGCAGTATCGGGAGGGATTGAGCAGCCAGCTCGAACTCACGGATGCCGAAGGCGCGCTGCGTGAGAGCGAGTTCAACTACGCACAGGCAGTCTACGACTACTTGATCGCCCGCGCGCAGCTCGACGAGGCGACAGGGCAGGTTCCGCTCGTGGACCTCGAGCTCGAAGCGGGACAGTAGGCCTACCTATGGAGATTCTGGAGATCGACGATATGCGGCAGATGCGGAAGTGGGTAGCGCTGACTCTGGCCGGGGTCGCAATGGCGGCCTGCGGTTCGGCTCAGGCTGAGAACGGCGACACAATGGCTGACGCGGAGGGCTTCGTGCGCGTCATCAATGTCCAAGTACGGTCGGTACAGCCCGAGCGCTTCGTGGAGGAGATCCGACTGACGTCGGTCGCGATGGCCAACCAGGATGTCACGATCGCCGCAGAAGAGAGCGGCGTGATCCGCGAGTTGTTCGTCGACCGCGGCGACCGGGTCCGGCAGGGCGACCCCATCGCCAAGATCGATGACCGCGTTCTGTCCGCGCAGGTTGACCAGGCCCGCGCGACCGCCGACCTCGCGGCTCAGACATGGGACCGGCGCAAGCGCCTGTGGGAAGAGGAGCGGGTCGGGTCCGAGATCGCATACCTCGAAGCCCGCTATGCCGCCGAGCAGACCGCGGCGTCGCTTGCGGGGCTCCAGGAGCGCTTGGCTCGCACCGTGGTGCGCGCTCCGTTCGAAGGCGTCCTCGACCAACGGTTCGTTGACGTCGGCGCGATGGTCAATTCGGGTTCATCGATCGGGCGACTACTCGATCTGACGCCCATCAAGGTGTTCGCTGGCGTCCCCGAGCGGTACGCGGCCGACGTGAGCGTGGGAGACGAAGCCATCCTCACCTTCGAGGCGCTCGGCAACGAGGTGTACACGGCGAGCATTCGATACGTCGGCTCATCCGTGGATCCACAGAATCGGACGTTCCCGATCGAAGTCGTACTCACCAATCCGGACAGCCGCATCAAGCCGCAGATGGTGGCGAACATGGGGATAACCCGCCGCGCGTTCGATGCGGCGATCGTACTTCCGCAGGACGCCCTAGTGCGCGTCGAAACGGGGTACATCGCATTCGTTGTCGTCGAGCGCGACGGTCACCAGGTCGCCGAGGCCCGACCCGTCGTTTTGGGGCCGGCTCGCCGCAACCTGGTTGTCGCCGAGTCCGGCGTCGCAGCGGGCGAGCGACTGATCGTTGTGGGACAGAAGGCCGTCGAGGACGGGGACCGGATCAACATCGTCGGGGAAGGGAGGTGACGTGATGCAAGAACGCGAAAACGGCAACGCACCCGACGCACCCGACGTGCACTCATCAGGGTTCCAGGAGCGTTTCAAGGAGTTCGGGCTCACGAGCCTCGCTGTGGATCACCGCACCTCCGTGATGGTGATGCTCACGATCATCACGGTCATGGGCATCCTGTCGTATCGGGCGATTCCGAAGGAGTCGTTCCCGGAGATGACAATCCCCATCATCGCCATCAATACGGTCTATCCTGGCGTATCTCCGGCGGATGTCGAGAGCCAGGTGACGCGGGTGCTGGAGGAGGACCTCTCCACGATCAGTGAGCTGGACGTGCTCACGTCGACGTCGGTGGAAGGCTACTCCAGCATCATGGCTGAATTCGAGGCGTCCGTGGACCTCGATGCGGCGCTCCAGAAAGTGCGCGAGAAGGTTGACCTTGCCCGGCCGGACCTTCCCTCGGACGCGGAGGAGCCGACGGTCGTCGAGTTCAACATGTCCGAAGTGCCCATCATGCAGGTGAACCTCGCCGGCGAGTACGGCCTTGTACGCCTGAAGGAGCTGGCGGAGCAGCTCCAGGACGAGCTCGAGTCACTTTCGCAAATCCTCAGGGCCGACGTGCGCGGCGGTCTCGAGCGAGAGGTAAAAGTCGAGGTCGACCTTGGCCGTCTCCAGTTCTACGGAGTCGCGCTTGGCGATGTCATCGAGGCGATCCAGAACGAGAACGTGAACATTCCCGGCGGCTCCATCGACGTCGGAGACACGAAGTATCTGGTCCGCGTGGATGGAGAGTTGGACGATCCCTCGGCCATCGAGGACTTCGTCGTGACCGTCGCCAATGGCCGACCGATCTACGTTCGGGACGTGGCGACTGTCGACTTCGGCTTCGCGGAGCGCGAGAGCTTCTCTCGCATGAACGGCGTCGCCGTCGTCACGCTCGACATCGTGAAGCGCTCCGGAGAGAACATCATCGAGACGGCTGCGGCCGTGCGCGCAGAGGTGGACGCCATGCGGCCCCTCTTCCCGCCGACGACTGAAGTCAGCTTCACGGCCGACCAATCGAAGCAGATCGTTCTCATGGTGTCGAGCCTCGAGAACAACATCGTCAGCGGCCTCATTCTCATCGTGGCCGTGCTGCTGTTCTTCCTGGGTGGCTCGACGTCGATGTTCGTCGCAGTGTCCATTCCGTCGTCGATGTTCCTGTCGTTCATCGTGCTGCGGGGGATGGGCGTCACGATGAACATGATCGTGCTCTTCAGCCTCATCCTCGCGTTGGGGATGTTGGTCGACAACGCCATCGTCGTGGTAGAGAACATCTACCGCTTCATGGAAGAGGGCTGGGATCGGCGAACCGCTGCCAAGAAGGCGACAGGGGAGGTCGCTCTGCCGATCATCGCCGCAACGGCCACGACCCTCGCTGCGTTTGCACCGCTGCTATTCTGGCCCGGTGAAGTCGGTCAGTTC
>JAOTVA010000176.1 GCA_029863645.1 Gemmatimonadota bacterium | reverse complement strand
CTTCGGGTCAATCATGAGGAGCCTGAGCGTCTCGGGCGTGTGCCGGTACACCAGGCTCGTGACGATCGTATTCAGGCAGACGGACTTCCCCGATCCCGTCGCGCCCGCGATCAACACGTGTGGCATCTTCTCCAGCGCCGTTACATAGGGGCGCCCGGTGAGGTCCTTCCCGAGGGCGAGCGGTAACTCGCCCTTCGCGTTCCTGAACTCGGCGCTCTCCAAGACCTCCCGCAAATTCACGATCTCCGGCCTCGGATTGGGAATCTCGACCCCCACCGCTCCCTTGCCCGGAATCGGCGCCACGATGCGGATCGCGTGTGCCTTCATGGCCAGAGCGAGGTCCGCGTCCAAGTTGGCAATGCGATTCACCTTCACACCCGGTGCCGGCACGACCTCGAACTGAGTGACCACGGGCCCGCTCGTTCGCCCGCCGATCGAACAGTCGACGTTGAACGTCTTGAGCTTCTCGACCAGGATCTTCCCCAGCTCGTCCAACTGGCGGTCCATGCTTTCGCGGTCGCGCTCTTCCGGGGCGCTGAGCAGGTCCATGGGCGGCACCTCGTGTTCGCCCCACTCTTCCTGAGCCGAATCCGCTTCGGGTAGCTCGTCCGCCGCTTCGGATTCATCCGACGTCGTCTCGTCGTGCTCCTCTTCGAGCTCTACGGTCTCCTCAGCCGCGTTCTCGACGACCTCTTCGACCGCCTCGGCGTCCTCGTCCTCCTGTGGGTGCACCCACTCCGGCACCATCCCCTCCACGGCTTCGGCTTCCCCCGCCGCCTCCCCAACCACCACGACCCCGCCGCCCCACTGCCCCCGCGTTTCAGCCAGCTCCTTGCCCTTGTCAGCCAGCGCCTTGGCGGTCCGGCCCGCGACGTCTCCTCCGGCTCGCACGCCGCGGCCCACCGAGCGTAATGGATTCCAGCCGAGCGTTCCGACGGAGAGCGCCACCAGCCCCACCGACGTGATAATCAGCGAACCGAGGCGGCCCAGGAGTCCCAGGAGGACGCCACCCAGATTCTCACCGACCCAACCGGCGGCATCCGGTGCACCGAGCACCATGAGTAGAACCGGCCCCAGCAGGAGGAGTCCTCCCCCCAAGATGCCGAGGCGCGTCGCCCGATCTCTGGACAGCCAGTCACCAGTGTGCAGTCCCAGCATCGCGAAGATGGCGGGGGTGAGATATGCCGACACGCCGAAAATGAAGGAAAGGACGCCACGGATCGCTCCTCCGGCCGGCCCCATCATGTTGCCGCTCGGGAACCACGCGACCCCTCGCGTACCGAGGACGGTGACCGGCAACAGTGAGAGTAGGAACGAAAGAGCGATGGCCAAGAGGGCGACCCCCCCGATCTCCCTTCGCTGCTCCAGGGTCACCATGCTCGCCGTGTCAGGCTCCGGCCAAGGTGATCGCTTGGTCGAGCATCTCAGCCACCAAGTCGTGCCTGTCGACCTCCGCGCAGATCTCCAGGTCCGCCGCGAGTCCGATGTCCACCAACGTCTTCCCACCGACCGTGCCTTCCAACAGTCGTTTGGTGGGTTTGCGCGAGGCGAGCGCGCGTGCCGCGAGCGTGGCATCGTTGAGCGTATGGTCCTCTTCGGCTTCCTTCACGACCTTTGCGATGAGGTGACCGGCGCAAAGCGCGTCGGCCATCGAGAACCGGCCCTCTCTCCCAGCACATAGGACGACGAGGTCCTCGAGGCCAACGAGCTCCGCCGCGACCGCGGAGAGATTCGTGAAGGCACAGGGGAGCATCCTGCTGCTCTCGTGACCCAGGCTGAAGGCACGCGTCCCGTTGGTGGTGCTCATGACCAGCCGCTTCCCTTCGACGGCCTCGCGTGTGAAGTCGCCAGGCGAGTTGCCAAGGTCAAAGCCTTCGACCTTCTGGCCCCTGCGCTCGCCGCACAGCAGGGTGTCGTCACGCCCGAGCGACTGGGCCAGCTTCACCGCTTCCTCGGTGGAGACGGTCGGATAGATCCCACGCGCGCCATTCGCGAGTGCCTCGACGATCGACGTCGTCGACCGAATCACATCGATCACGACCACCGTCGCGTCCGCCAGCGCACCTGGAGCGACCTCGTTGGCCGTGAAATACGTCTCGATTCTCATCCCCTCCCCTCCTCCGCCATCAAACGCGCAACGAACCCCGTATCCACCTCTCCTCTGACGAAGGCTTCGTCGTCGACGATCTTCCGCAGGAACGGTAGCGTCGTCGGAATGCCCTCGATGATGAACTGTTCTAGCACATGTCGTGCCCGAATGATGGCTTCATCGCGCGTATTCCCGCTCACGATGAGCTTGGCCAGAAGCGAATCGTAGTGCGGGGGGACCTTGTATCCGGCGTAGACATGGGTATCGAGCCGCACGCCGGGTCCGCCCGGCGGATGGAACGTATGGATCACTCCGGGACACGGAGCAAAATTGCGGTCAGGGTCTTCTGCGTTCACGCGGAACTCGATCGCGTGAACCCGGTGGGTGATTCCTTCGGGGAAGGACAAGGGCTCCCCGGCCGCCACGCGGATCTGTTCTTTGAGAAGGTCGATCCCTGTCGTGACCTCGGTGACCGGATGTTCCACTTGGATGCGCGTGTTCATCTCGATGAAGTAGAACGACCCGTCCTTGTCGAGCAGAAACTCGACGGTCCCTGCGCCGACGTAGTCGATGCCCTTTGCGGCTTTCACCGCCGCATCGCCCATCGCTGCTCGAAGCTCCGGCGTCACGGCCGGTGACGGCGCTTCCTCGACGAGCTTCTGATGGCGCCTCTGGATCGAGCACTCCCGCTCGCCCAGGTGTGTGACGCGCCCATGTCGGTCCCCGAAGACCTGAATCTCCACGTGGCGCGGATCGAGGAAGCACCGTTCGAGATAAACGGCAGGCTCACCGAACGCCGCGTTCGCCTCGTTGCGGGCAGCCGTGAACAGCTTGGCTAGCGTTTCAGGGCTCTCAGAGATCCGCATACCCTTCCCGCCGCCGCCCGCGGAAGCCTTGATCATGATCGGATATCCGATCTCCTCCGCGGCCGCCATGGCTTCGTCGACATCGTCGACCACCCCCGGCGTGCCCGGCACGGTGGGAACGCCGAGCTCGATCATCATGGCGCGCGCCGTGGCCTTGTCGCCCATGGCCCGGATTTGTTCGGGCGTGGGGCCGATGAAGGTGATGTCGGAGCGCGCGCAGATCTCGCTGAATTCTGCATTCTCTGCGAGAAAACCGTAGCCCGGGTGAATCGCTTCGGCGCCGGTGATCTCCGCGGCGGCAATGATGCGCGGAATGTTGAGATAGCTGTCTGCCGCCGGGGCTCGGCCGATGCACACTTCCTCATCGGCGAAGCGGACGTGTAGCGACTCCCGGTCGGCCTCGGAATAGACGGCCACCGTCGGGACCCCGAGCTCGTGGCAAGCCCGCACGATCCGCAGGGCGATCTCCCCGCGGTTGGCGATCAAAACTTTACTGAACAAGCGTCCGCCCGATCAGCCGGGATCGACCCGGAAGAGAACCTGCCCGAACTCGACCGGCTGCGCATTGTCCACGCAGATTTCCCGGATCGTCCCGGAGACCTCGCACTCGAGCTCGTTCATCAGCTTCATCGCCTCGATGATGCACAACGTGTCGCCCGGCTTGACCTTCGTCCCCGGCTCCACGTAAGCCGGAGCGTCGGGCGCGGGCGACAGGTAGAACGTCCCCACCATAGGGGCTGTGATATCCAGTAGGTGGCTCGAAGCGGGGGGTACCTTGGCCGCTGCGACTGGCGACCCAGCCTCCGCGGAAGCAGCCGGAGCCGACGCAGGGGGAGGCGCCACGCTCGAGGGCGCGAATCCGACCGGCGCCACGCCAACGGGCGCGGTCTTGGAGAGTTTGACTCTCGTGCCGCCACGCTCGATCTCGAGCGAGTCAAGGCCGCTCTTGTCCACGACCCTGATGAGACGCTCGATCATGTCGAGGTCGATCATACGTTCACCCGTGAGAGGTATTTGTCTTCCCGACGGTCGATCTTGAGGATGTCACCCTCCTCTACGAAGAGGGGCACCTGGATGATCGCGCCAGTCTCCAGGGTAGCCGGTTTCGACGCTCCCTGCGCCGTGTCGCCACGCAGCCCGGGGTCGGTTTCAGTCACCAGCAACTCCACGAACTGCGGCAACTCCACGCTGATGACATGACCGTCGTGGACGAGCCCCTCGCATTCCATGTTCTCCTTCAGGTACTTCAATTGGTCCTGGCCGAGGAGATCCGCGGAGATGGGCGTCAGGTCGAAGGTGTTGGCGTCCATGAAGTAGTACAGATCGCCGTCCGCGTAGCTGTAGTTCACCGGTCGGCGCTCCAGGCGGACGTCGTTCACCTTCTCGCCCGCGCGATACGTCCGATCGACGACGGCTCCAGTCAGGACGTTCTTCAGCTTGGTGCGCACGAATGCGCCGCCCTTACCGGGCTTTACGTGCTGAAAGTAGCTGATGGCCCAAAGATCACCATCGATGTCGATGACCATCCCGTTACGGAAGTCGGCCGTACTGGCCATATGGCCTCGCGGTTGGGTTTCTCTGCTCGTATGCGGCGGCCAGCGGCCTATTTCGCTGTGAGCCGGGCCACCAGGCCCCGAAGGCCTAGAAGATAGCTGTGCACACCGAAGCCAAACACCACACCCTCGGCTGCTCCCGATAGGTAGGAGTGCCGCCGAAACTCCTCGCGGCGTGCCGTATTGGAAAGGTGGACCTCGACGAACGGGCGCTGGACGCCAAGAAACGCGTCCAGAAGCGCGATGGACGTATGCGTAAACGCACCCGGGTTGATCAGGAATCCGTCAACGCGAGCGGCCGCCTCGGCGACGAAGTCGAGTATCTGGCCCTCGTGGTTGGACTGGTACGTCTCCAGTTCGACGCCCAGCTCTGAGGCCAGCCCGGCTAGATGTCCGTTGATGTCGTCGAGCGTATCGCTCCCGTACACCTCGGGCTCTCGGGAGCCGAGCAATCGCAAGTTGGCGCCGTGGATTACCGCGATCTTCATTCGTCGCCGCCCGGCTTCCAAGTGAACAGGCGCTCGAAGTAGTCTCCGATCGTGGGGCGGGCTTCTTCATCTTGCTCGCCCGCGTCACCGTCGTCGGCCCAGGCAAACGGCGACTCCACCTCATCGACGTGGTGGCCGCCCTCGGCTAGCTCGCGAGCGAGCGTCTCGACTTCCTCGTCCGGATCCCCCGCATCCTCCGCACCGCCGATTCCCTCGCCGGACTCGAGCTCCTCGAGTCGGCGCGCGATCTCGGTGTCGTCAGGGTTCACGTCGCGGAGATGACGGAATACCTCGATCGCCTGATCCACGGCGCCTTGCTTCACGTAGAGCTCACCCAGCGTGCGCGTGTACACCGGCTCTCCGGGCCCATCGCTGTCGAGCTCCTGCGCGGGTGCCGGTGCCTCGTTGGCTTCGTCGTCAACCTCGTCGACAGCCGCGAACGATGGCTTCAAGGCGTCCATGTCGATGATGACGTCGTGGGCTTCGGGCACCCGCGCCATCAGGTCCATCATCGTCATCTCGCCGTCGTCGACTGGTTCGTCCGGAGCGAGCGCGCCCAGGTCGACCACAGGCTCGTCGTCCTGCGGCGCCAGATCAGCCAGGTCCACCACGGGTTCCTCGGGCTCTGGTGCCAGGTCCCCGAGCTCCACCACCGCCTCCTCAGGGTCCGGCGCCAGGTCCCCGAGATCCATCACCGCCTCTTCAGGGTCCGGCGCCAGGTCGCCGAGGTCCATCACGGCCTCTTCAGCGTCCGGCGCCAGGTCCCCGAGGTCCATCACGGCCTCTTCAGCGTCCGGCGCCAGGTCCCCGAGCTCCATCACCGCCTCCTCAGGGTCCGGCGCCAGGTCCCCGAGGTCCATCACGGCCTCTTCAGCGTCCGGCGCCAGGTCCCCGAGGTCCATCACGGCCTCTTCAGCGTCCGGCGCCAGGTCCCCGAGATCC
>JAOTVA010000183.1 GCA_029863645.1 Gemmatimonadota bacterium | reverse complement strand
ACCGCCAGCGCCGTCCCTATGCCGATGCCCGCCACCATGAAGCCAATCTGGTTGATCATCGAGTAGCCCAGCACTCGACGCAGATCGTTCTCCAGCACGGCGTAGAAGATCGGGAAGAACGTCATCGCAGTGCCGATCCAGATGAGCACGTCGGCGCCGGCGAAACTCCTCGCCAAAGCGTACACCGCCACCTTGGTGGTGAACGCGCTCAGGAAGACCGTTCCGGTCGGTGTGGCCTCCGGGTACGCCTCGGTGATCCAGTTGTGTAGGAGCGGGAAGCCCGCCTTGATGCCGAACGACAGCAGCAGGATCCAGCCGGCGAGCCCCGCGCCCTCGAGGTCTACGTGTCCGAACTCGATCGATCCTGTGTCGCGCGCGAGCATCAATGCGGCGGAGAGCAGCAGCACACCCGAAACGACGTGGATGATCAGGTAGCGGAAGCCCGTGGCAAACGACCGGTCGGACTTCCGCGCCCACACGAGGAAGACCGACGTGAGCGCGAGCAGCTCCCAGAAGACGAAGAGCGTGATGAAGTCGCCCGCGAACACCGCACCGAGCGCGCTGCCCGCATAAAGCATGGCGGCCACGTGCTGCATGCCGGCCGTTTCGTTGCCGACCACATCGGTCTCACCAACGTCGCCGGCCACGGAGCCGTTCGGTGCCTTGTCCCCGAGGTGGAGCGCGTACACGAAGCCGAGGAAGGCCGCGATGTGAAAGAGATACCCGAAGAGCAGGCTGAGCTTGTCTGCACGAAACAGGGTGAGGGTGTAGCCCACGATGTCCGTCTGCAGGTAGGTCTGCGGCCCCGAGGCAGCGACTGCGGAGCCCGCACCGAGCCACAGCAGCACGCCCCCAACCACCGGAATCGCCAGGACGAGCGCCTTCCGGATTGGGCCCTTCGTGAAGCCGACCAGGAGGGCTCCGACGAAGAACAGGACGAACGGTGGAAGGCTACTCATCCCCACCATCCTGCTCGTAATAATCCTCGGACCGAATCAGCAGCTTCCGCATCGGCTTGGCGACGAGCACCAAGAACCAGAAGGACACGAAGCCGTAGATCGGGTAGACGAGGAAGCGCATGCGTTCTTCGAGCGGATGCGGGTGCGCGTTCTCCGCGCCGAGCAGGAGCAGCTCCGATGCGAGAAGCACGGCGCAGATCACATAGAAAATCGTGAACAGCCGCTTCACCGTGTCAGGCTTGTCCATCCAGCCGACGGGCTCCTTCACCTCGTGATGACCTTGGTGGCTCATTGGTTCACCACCATGACCATCAGGTCGTACCAAACATCAGGCCAGAAGAAGAAGCCGACGGTCGCCGCGGCCGTGATGCAGATCGCGATGAGGGACGGGAGCGGTGCCTCCTTGATGCCCTCGTGGTGGTGCGCGCCCTCCGGCGGCTTGAAGAAGAAGGCCTTCACGGGCACCTCGAGGAGGTAATACAACCCCAGCAGCGAACTCACCATGAGCACCGCGAGCAGCCCGATCTGGCCTGCTTCCAGGGTGCCCATGCCAAGGAACCACTTGCTCCACGACCCACCCGCGGGCGGGAGGCCGATGATGCTCAGCGATCCCACGAAGAACGCCCCGAAGGTGACGGGCATCGTGCGTCCGAGTCCGTGCATTCCGCTGATCTTCTTTTCGTGGGCCGCGACCATGATCGCGCCGGCCGCGAAGAAGAGCGTGATCTTTCCGAAGGCGTGCATGGCGATGTGCATGCCCCCTCCAATGATGCCCATCTCGGTGGCCAGCATCGCGCCGAGGACGATGTAGGAGAGCTGGCTGATGGTCGAGTACGCGAGCCGGGCCTTCAGGTTGTCCTTCGTGAACGCGACGAGGGACCCAAGGATGATCGTGGTGGCCGCCGCCCAGGCGAGCCAGGGCGTCGTAGCGAGCGTGCCCAGCAAGTCGATGCCGAAGACGTATACGGCAATCTTCATCACGGTGAAGACGCCGGCTTTCACGACGGCTACTGCGTGCAGGAGCGCCGATACAGGAGTCGGCGCCACCATCGCTGCAGGAAGCCATCGGTGGAACGGCATGAGCGCGGCCTTGCCGACGCCGTAGACATAGAGGACGAGGATCGCGCCCAGGACACCGGCCGACGCGGTGCCTGCGAGGATGCCCCCGACACGGAAGTCCACCGTGCCGGCGAGCTGCCACGTCCAGATGATCGCGAGCAGTTGCAGGCCTACAGAGGTGCCAAGCAGGATGCCGAGGTAGATGCGGCCGGAGCGCTTCGCCTCCTCGGTCTGATGATGCGTCACCAGCGGGAACGTGCAGAAGGTCAAGAACTCGTAGAAGAGGAAGAGCGTGAAGAGGTTGGCGCTGAACGCGACCCCCAGCGCTCCCGCGATCGCGATCGCGAAGAAGAAGAAGAACCTGGTCTGATTCTCCTCGTGGTGGCCCCGCATGTATCCGATGGCATAAAGCGTCGTCACAGGCCACAGGAAGGACGCAACGAGTGCGAACACCATCCCGAGCGGCTCGACCTCGAATGCCAACTGGACTCCTGGCACGACCTCGAAGAGGTCGAGCCGCGGGCGAGCCCCCTCCTGCACCAGGTGCAGGAGCTCCCTCACGTGCCAGAAGGTGAGCGCTCCGACCAGAAGCGTCGCGGCTTCCCGGACGTTCGGTTTGGAGCCAAACACCAGAACCAGCAGTGCCCCGAAGACGGGGAGCAGCAGGGTGAACGCAATCACGAGACCGGGGCTGCTCACGGCAGGCCTCCGATGAGCGTCTCGGCGGCCTGGGTCGCGACCGATGCGGTCAGGCTCGCATCGATGCCGAAGTAGAAGCTGGCTGCAACCAGGATCCACGTCGGTATCAGCATGCTGAGCGGTGCCTCACGGATCTCGTAGTCCGGATCCGGGCTCTGGAAGTACGCCACCTCCACGACCTTCCAGATGTAGATCGCGGCCATGAGAGACCCGATGAGCACGACGCCGGCCACCGGCCAAAGGCCGCGCTCCAACGCCGCCTGCACCAGATACCACTTGCTCACGAAGCCCACCGTGGCCGGCACGCCGATGAGGCTGAGGCCTCCACCTACGAACGCGGCCATCGTCCATGGCATGACCTTGCCCAGGCCGGCCATCTTCTCGATGCGCACCGAGCCGACGCTGTACATGACGCAGCCCATCGCCATGAAGAGCGCACCCTTCATGAGCGCGTGATTGAACAGGTGGATGATTCCCGCCGTCACACCGAGCACCGAGCCGAAGCTGATGCCGAGGACCATGTATCCGATCTGAGCGACGCTGGAGAAGGCGAGGAGGCGCTTGACGTTGGCCTGGTAGATCGCAACCAGCGACATGGCCAGGATCGCGACGATCGACAGAGGCATCAGCACTCTGTCGAGCTCCATCACCTCGAACGAGAAGGTCTCGCCGAACACCGTGAAGAAGAAACGCAGCAGGAGATAGACAGCCACCTTCGTCGCGGTTGATGCGATGAACGCCGTCACCGCCGAGGGCGCGTAGGTGTATGCGTTCGGAAGCCACAGATGCAGCGGGAAGAGCGCGAGCTTGAGCGTAATGCCCACAGTCAGGAAGGTGAACGCGACCGGAATGGTCCTGTTGTCCGCTACCTCCGGAAGCCGCACAGCCAGGTCGGCCATGTTGAGCGTACCGGTCATGACGTACATCAGCCCGATGCCGATGACGATGAACGACGCCCCCACGCTCCCCATGATGAGATAGTGGAAGGCGGCCGTCAGGGCACGGCGATCCTCCCCCAGCGCGATCATCGAGTAGGCGGAGAGCGACGAGATTTCGAGGAAGACGAAGACGTTGAAGACGTCTCCCGTCACCGCGATTCCGAGCAATCCGGTCAGGCAGAGGATGAAGGCAGCGTAAAAGAGAGCGCCCCGGTCGTCGGAGATCTCCTTGGCGATGCTCTTGCGTGCGTAGGGAATCGTGACCGCGCCGATGAGCGCCACGATGATCGCCACGAAGATGTTGGCCAGGTCGATGCGGTACTCGATGCCGTACGGAGGCGCCCAGCCGCCCATTTCGTAGCTGATGGTACCTTCGGCTCGCACCCTTTGCAGCAGAGCGATCGACGCATAGAGCGACCACCAGCATGCGGCTGCGGCGACCGCCCAGGCAGCCTTGCGACCCACGAGGGCCGCTACGGGCGCGAGCAGGAGTGGGACGACGACGAGAAGCGCCGGGAGGTTTTCTCTCACAGGCCTCCGTCCCTCATCTCATCCTCTTCAATGGTCCCGTAGGCTTCCTTGATGCGCACGACCAGGCTCAATCCGAGCGCCAACGTCGCCACGCCGACGACGATTGCGGTCAGCATGAGGACGTGAGGAATCGGATTGGAGTAGAGAACGCCCTCGGCCGCTTCGCCCTCAACCAGGATCGGCGCCGTGCCGCCCGTGACCTTGCCGAACGACACGTACATCATGATGACCGCGGTCTGGAAGATGTTCAGGCCGATCAGCTTCTTCACCAGGTTTCCGCGCGCGATGAGGGTGTAGAAGCCCACCATCATCAGGACGATGACCGCCCAGTAATTGAAGAGGCCGAGCGCGGTCACGTGTCGATCCTCCGACGCCCTGCGAACGCGTAGAAGAGAGCTACCATCACGCCGAACACCGTAACGAGGACGCCGAGCTCGACACCGATGATGCCGTAGTGCTGTCCGTGCGCCGGATCGTGGGCGAGCACGTTGTAGTTCAGGAACTCGCCGCCGAGCACCATCGAGACGTATCCAACGCCCACATAGATCACCACGCCCAGCGCGCCGCAGATGTAGGAGACCCTTGGCGGCAGAACCTTGATCGCGTTCCCGAGGCCGAACACCAGGGCGTAGAGCACGAACGCCGCAGCGAAGATCACGCCGGCCTGGAATCCGCCCCCAGGGCCGTAGTCGCCGTGGAATTGGACGTACAGGGCAAAAATCAGGATGAACGGAATCAAGAACTTGGTCCCGATGCGGAGGATTAGGCGGTCATCCATGCGCGCCCTCCTCTTCCGAAGGGTCGGGTCCCTTGTCCGCGCCGACCGGACCCCCTTCCTTGATCTCGGCCTCGAGCTCCTCGCGCGTCTCGCCAGGCCGCACCGTGATCCAGCGGCCCTGGTGGAAGACCCGCCGCGGAAGCGGGCCACGGGCCAGCAGAAGCAGGACCCCTACCATGGCCGCGAAGACCACTGCGGTCTCACCCATCGTGTCATAGCCCCTGTACGACGCGAGCACGGAGGTCACCACGTTGGGGATGTGGATCTCGTGCTCCGACTCCTCGAGGTAGTGCGGCGCGACATGATGATTCGCAGGATTGTCGGGGTGGCCGAACGGCGGCATCTGCGACGTGCCGTAGACGAGAATGCCACCCGTGACCAACACGACGAACAGCGGAAGGAGCGGCCGGTGCTTGGGAGCCTCTTCCACGTGGCCAACCAGCGCCAGCGTCCCCAACAGGAGGACCGTCGAAATGCCCGCTCCAACGGCAGCCTCGGTGAACGCGACGTCCACCCCATCCATCACGACGAAGAGCCCCGCCGATACCAGGCTGTAGATGCCGGCCAACATCACGGCTGCGAAGAGGTTCCTCGTGCGGATCACCGCGATGCCCGTAGCTGCGAGGAACACGAGCAGCACCACGACGACGACTTCG
>JAOTVA010000044.1 GCA_029863645.1 Gemmatimonadota bacterium | reverse complement strand
TACCGCCAGAGTTCCACTCGGTCCGGCGTGCCCCAGAAGCGCACCTTCCGTCCTTCTGCGTGGAAGCGCTCGACCAGGCCCCGGGCAGCCGCTAGACGCTCATCCTCACTTCGTGCCTCGACACTCTCCCAATCGACGCTGACGAGGGGCATGACATCGGCCGTCATCGCCGATCGGTCCTCTCCGGCCCGCCCGTCCAGGGCCACATAGCGCACCGTTTCGGACTCGACCAGCCGCGTCGCCCTATTGCCCGAGAGTACCACGACCACTGGGCCCGGTCCGGCTCCAGTGTCCGTCCATGACGTGAGGATGTCCGCGTAGTCCCGGAGCGTCTCGTGTAGGGCCCGGTACGTCGGGTCCGCTTCGGACTTCACGTCGACCAGGAGCTGGAGCGGCTGGTCGGAGTCTGAATAGGCGGAGCCCCCGTTGCGGCCCACGATGGCACGGAGGGGGTCGAGGTACAGTCCGCGGAGGGTGACGGAGGGACTCACCTCGTCTGCTTCGTGGGCCACGAGGAGCGCGCCGTCGACCAGGAAGACGTCGACCTCGACGCTGGCGAAGCCTCGCCCCAGGGCATCGACCAGCGGCTCGGCTTGGGCGTAATCGTTGTGCGAGTGCGATCTCGGGAGGTGGGGCGAGGGCTCGAGGTCATCCAGTGAGGTGCTGGAGCGTCCGCTCGCGTAGGCCGTCAGCCCTGCCGCGATCAGCAACGCGACAACGACGGCAGCCTTCTTCACGTCTTGGGCGTGCACGCCTCTTCAGGTGCGTCGTCTTCCCTGTCCACGCCGACCCACAGGTAGAGGATCGTGTCGCGCGGTTCACTCCAATGGAACTCGAACTCCAGCTGAGAGCGCAGTCCGAACTCGTGCGCGAAGCGCACACCCCGTCCAGGCGCGGACGTCATCCGGAGCGATGCTTGATCGACTAGGTCACGGGCGCGGATTTCCCACTCGCCCGTGTGGCCCGCCCAGACGTTGACACACCCCTGCAAGTTGAGCCCCATGGTAGGAAGCGTCACCGTACTGGCCGTCCCGCGACCTGCCACGATGGGGACAGAAACCCAGCCGCCGCCGTTCCGGATCGCGGCCAGTAGCTCCTGGACGCCCTGGGCTCGCACCTCGGACTGACCCGCCACCATTAGGGCGAGGAGAGCGAGCGTCGTGAGGGCGAAGCGCATGTACAGTACCGGGATGAAGTTCTACTGCTGCAACTAGTGCTACTGGGGCGGGGGTCGCAAGGATCCCACTCCGCCCCTCACCGCACGTTCAGGCCGACTGCCACAGCG
Organism: Gemmatimonadota bacterium; assembly: GCA_029863645.1. GTDB lineage: Bacteria > Gemmatimonadota > Gemmatimonadetes > Longimicrobiales > Gaopeijiaceae > UBA2982. The sequence continues at coordinate 23,035 of JAOTVA010000044.1, read as the reverse complement.
TGTCTGTCGCCGAGCGAAGCCCCGACACGAACGACGAAGCGTCGGCCGGCGTCGAGCGCTAGGTCCAGGCCGACATCTGCGGTCGGAGACCACTCGAATTCCTCGTCGGGGGCGTCGCCGCCGACGTTGAGGTCGAAGGCGACGCCCAACGAAACGTACGGCGCGAGCCAGACGGATCCCGAGGACCAGCTGCGTCCGGCGCTGAGGGCCATGGGAAGGCTCACCAGGGCCCAGCGTTCGCCCTGGGCCGGTGCGCCCGCACCGATTCCGGCGGTCCACTCGATATCGAGTGGCTGGGTGTCGGTGTGCCTCGCGATTGGTGCCCGCACGTCGATTCCGCCGAAGACGGTCAAGTCATCGTCGGCGTTTACAGCCGCCCCGCCCCGCAGTGAAACGGAGCCATTCGTGCCCGGGAGGCCAAGCGTGCCCATGGCCGCGTCCATCTCCCCGCCCAGAGCCGAGGACCGGAGAAAGTAGACGCCAAAGCCCGTGGGACTCTCCGGGCCGACCATGCGAGGTGTATCCCAGGCGATTTGCGCCCGGACGGCATGGGGCCACGCGGAGAGCGAGACCGCAACGATCAGAAGCGTGGTAACGCGCATGGTCATCAATTCGGTGCGTGGACGCCGGGGGCGTCATAGGGGCGGTCCCGGCCGATCACGGGTCCATGGAGGTCGTAATTGCTGTTGTCGTGCGTGCCGATCCACTGTCGAATGGACCCCGGGAAAGGCTCTGTACGACCGTTCTTGCCGAGAGAATCCGTATACCAGACCGACGGACCTTCGGCGTTGCGGATCCGATTCGAATTCACGTCGACGAAGCGGCGCACTCCCTTGAACGGTGACGCGGGATCGTCCCACGATAGGGTGTCCAGTGGGAGCCCCTCGCATCGGTCCTCACCCTGGACCCCCGGCCTGTAGCAGAGGTCGATCGGGCGCCCGACCGTTCCCGATGCGTTCGGGTCGAAGAACCTGCTCGGGTCCATCACCTGGAAGTACGGATTGAAGGACGCGAGCGAACGATTCCCCGTCGTCCGCAGCGAGACGCTGATCTCCCAGCTTTCGCGGAGCGCGGAGTCGAAGCGCGGCCGTCCGTCGGCGGGATTGAGGATTTGTTCCTGAACACAGCTGGCATCGGGGATGGCTCGCTTTCCACCACCATCGGGAGAGATCGGCGGGTTGGGGGTGCCGATCGGGATGTGTCGGTCGCGGTCGCAGCTGGCCACCAGTTCACCTGCCGTGCCAATGGGCGTCAGTACAGTGATACTGAAGCCGGTCCGATCAGAGCACCGGACGTGATAGGCGACCTCGTGCATGTTGTTCGCGAAGGCGTCGGGGGAGTGCGTTCCCTGATGCATTTTCACGAGGAGGTCGCACTCGATGGCGAGGGCCGCCCCGCCGCCGTCGTCGATGCGCATGAGCATGTCGTTTTCCCACTCCACCTTGTGACCGACATGATCTTCATTTCGGGGCGCGCCGAAGCCTCCCGCCTCCAGGTGTTGGTTCGCGTAGCCAAACGGAATCGGGCCGACGAGACCGTACACATCCGAGCCGGAAGGGTCACGACCGTGTTCGTGGCCAAAGGTGCAGCCAGTCGCCGGGTCCACAGCCGGGTGCCAGGTTGGGTAGCGCAGTCCGTCGGGGCCCAACGCGGCGTAAGAGTCGTGGATCTCAGCGCTGCAGGTGTCTTGGGGTCCTGGAGCCCAAACGCCGAAGGCCACGGCGTCACCAATCGCGAGGGACACGTCCGGGAAGACCGGATCGCCTGTGTCGCACGACGCGATCAATAGGAAGGTGCAGGCCAAGGCCGTCTTCGTCGCCTTCATGTTACCGCCTCCTGATGTACAAGCCGAAGGTCATCACGCTCAATCCAACGGGAGACGCGATGGCCCCCTCGTCATTCTTCAACGACGCGAACGAGGCCGCGTCGAGAAGCAATCGGTTTCCGACAACCCAGTCGCCAGTGAGCGGCAGGTCCCAGCCCGCTCCCAGCGTCAACCGGATGGCATCGTAGGTGAACAGCTCAGCCCGGTAGCCGGACCAACCCAGCCCCCCGATGAGGTGCAGGCCGCTGTCCGGGCGGGGATGCAGCTGAGCGACAAGACCGGCCCGGTAGACCGACTCGCGGACATCCCCGTCGTCGTTCGCCCAACCGCCGCCCTCGAGTCCGACGCGGACCCTTGGGCTCCCGTACGCACCGACCGCGCCGCTTATCGCCGGTCCTAGCTCGCGTGTCGGGTCGCAGATGGCACACGTGAGCCGCATTCCACCGGCCCCGGCAGAAATTTCCCACCATATGCCCCCAGGCGACGGCTCGTCGGGGCTCTGCGCGAAGGCGGCGCTGGGCATGGGAAACAGCGCGCACACGAGGAGTGCGCTGATGCGGTGGGCTTTCACGGCTGGACTCGGGCGCGGGGAGCGAGGTCACGAGCGTCCCAGCCTGGTTTGCAAGCTCCGTGCCCACGAAGACCGACACCTCGGGTCTCCCCAGACCCAGACTTATGATCTAGGTTCAATTCAGCCGCCAGGGGCATCCCGCGAGTCCGGGATTGAGATCGACCCTTGGAACCTGAACCGGTTGAGACCGGCGGAGGGAGAGCGGCGGACTATGGCGAGTGCCATTCCCCGGCGGCCGGTTTCGCGAGTGCGGACGGCCGTTCTTCCGTTCCGCCCTCGCTTGGACGACTCGCGAGATGGAGAGGGGATGATCGATATCGGCGTAGGCAACGGAAGTGGCCGCAAAGCTCCCAAGACGGAAGATGTCGGGACCGACTACCCGGGAGCCTTCCCCAATTCGAAGAAGGCGTACGTCGAGGGCCGTTACGGAGTCCGCGTGCCCGTGCGGGAGATCCACCTGACCGGTGGGGAGCCGCCTCTCAGGGTCTACGACACCAGTGGCCCGGGGAACGTGGACGTACGTCATGGCCTGCCATCGATCAGGGACGAATGGATCCAGGCCCGCCCAGTCTCGGAAACGGGTCGGTCCAGGGCGCTGGAGTCGGAGCTCGAGATGCCGAAGAGCCTGGAGCGTCGCACGGTGCGCGGCTCGGGCTCCGTGACGCAGATGACGTACGCCAAGAAGGGTGAAATCACGCCCGAGATGGAGTTCGTCGCGCTGCGGGAGGGAATGGATCCCGAGTTCGTGATGCGTGAGGTAGCGCGCGGGCGCGCGATCATCCCAGCCAACGTCAATCACCCGGAGCTCGAGCCGATGATCATCGGCCGCGACTTCAAGGTGAAGATCAACGCCAACATCGGGAACTCGGCCGTCAGCTCCTCCATCGAGGAGGAGGTCGAGAAGCTTCGCTGGGCGACGCTCTGGGGCGCCGACACGGTCATGGACCTGTCGACGGGGAAGAACATCCACGAGACGCGAGAGTGGATCCTGCGCAATTCTCCCGTCCCCATCGGGACTGTGCCGCTCTACCAGGCGCTCGAGAAAGTGGACGGCGTGCCCGAGGAGCTCACCTGGGAGATCTACCGGGACACCATCATCGAGCAGTGCGAACAGGGGGTGGACTACTTCACCGTCCACGCCGGCGTGCTCCTCCGCTTCATTCCGATGACGGCAAATCGTCTGACGGGAATCGTGTCGCGGGGAGGCTCGATCATTGCGAAGTGGTGCATGGCCCACCACAAGGAGTCCTTCCTCTACACGAACTTCCCTGAGCTCTGTGAGATCATGGCCGAGTACGACGTCTCGTACTCGCTCGGTGACGGGCTGCGGCCAGGCTCGATCAAAGATGCGAACGACGAGGCCCAGTTCGCAGAGCTGAAGGTGCAGGGGGAGCTGACCCGTGTCGCCTGGGAGCGGGGTGTGCAGGTCATGAACGAGGGCCCGGGACACGTCCCGATGCACCTCATCAAGGAGAACATGGAGAAGCAGCTCGAGTGGTGTGACGAGGCGCCGTTCTACACGCTCGGGCCGCTCACGACCGACATCGCTCCAGCCTACGATCACATCACATCGGCCATCGGGGCGGCTCAGATCGGGTGGTATGGGACCGCGCTGCTCTGCTACGTGACACCAAAAGAGCACTTGGGGCTTCCGAACCGCGACGACGTGAAGCGCGGCGTGATCACCTACAAGATCGCCGCCCACGCCGCCGACTTGGCTAAGGGACATCCCGGGGCGCAGGACTGGGACGACGCGATCTCGAAGGCACGCTTCGAATTCCGCTGGCGTGACCAGTTCAACCTCGCGCTGGACCCGGTCACCGCGGAGGAGTACCACGATGAGACGCTGCCCGCCGAGGGAGCCAAGGTCGCGCACTTCTGCTCCATGTGCGGACCGAAATTCTGCTCCATGAAGATCACGGAGGATATCCGCCGCTACGCTGCGGAACAGGGCATAGCGGCCGAGGATGCACCGGACGTCGGCATGAAGAAGATGGCGGAGGAGTTTCGCGAAGCGGGGAGCGAACTCTACATAGAAGCCGGATCGTAGCCTTCTCCGGCCAGTCCATGGCAAGCTGGAGACGAGTCCTTCTCGTAGCAGCGCTACTGTCGCTACCGGGTACCTTGGCGCGCGCTCAGACGGAGCCTTCCGACACGGCCACCGCGCCCGACGCCGTCACTGAATCCGCCCACGAGTACTTCTTCAACAAGGGTCGGGACTTCGGCACGGACGCCTACGCGGGCCCGTTCGATATGATCATGAACAAGGGCTTCGCGGTGGCCCAGTGGCAGGGCAGAGACCGCGCGATCTTCTCGTTCCCGTATGGTTGGAATGCCGTTTGGGCCTCCGTAACGCGGCCCGGCAAGGCCATGGAGCGGGCGGGTGGCTGGGGGACGGTGCTCAAGAGACATCTGGTCCCCTTCAACGGTGACGAGGTCCGCGAAGCGCAGTGGGTGCCGAACTATTTCGGCCATCTGCTGGAGGGGGGAATGGCCTACCGGCGGCTGCTGGAATGGAATCGCCACCACAACCTGCCGTTCTCCACCTTGAACGCGCTGCTCGTCACCCAGTTCGCGGTGGTGCTCAACGAGGCCTACGAGACCCCGGCCGGCGACCCGTTCGTCGAAGAGAACGGCACGGCCGGCCTTTTCATCGACGTCGTGATCATGGACCCGCTGGGCATGCTGCTCTTTCACCAGGACGGCGTGGCGCGCTTCTTCTCGGAGAAGCTCGGTGCCACCATCTGGCCGCGTCAGGCCTCCATCACGTTTCCAGGCGGGCGCGTGATCAACAACGGTGAGGCAGTCGTCATTAGGCCGAAGCTCTGGTTCACCGATGACTTCCGGTTCTTCGTGCGCACGGGCATCGGCGCCCAGGTGGGCATCTCCGTGCCCCGCGACGATGGGCTGGAAGTGGGAATCGGCGTGGGAGCGGAGTCGTACGACCGTCAGCTGGACTCGGCCGGCGTGGAGTCGGCGAAGTTCAGCGTTTCCGCGGGCCTTTGGATCGACCGCGATGGCGCGCTGCTTTTCAGCGCAACGTGGGATGAAAAGACGGATCGCAGCTTCGCGATCGACGTCTTCCCGGGCGTGATCCGCATCGCAGGCACGTCGATCGGCGCTTGGTTCCAGTTCGACCGGGACTACAACCCCTACGTCGGTATTACCGGTCGTCGGACACTGGGACTCGGCGTGGGAGCGGGCTTCTAGAAGTCCGTCCCGTCGACGCGGTCTAGGATACGATCTCGAATCACGGGTTCGGAGCCAGGGGGCACGGGAGGACCGAGGCTGCCGTCCCTGGCCCGTAGAAGGTTCCTGCGGACCCTGTCGATGGCTTCTTGAGGTGTCAGCCCCTCCCTGATGAGCCGGCGAACTCGGGCCGAGACGTCGAGCATGCGGTCGTCCCTCGCCCTTTGGGTCATGACATCGCGAAGGATCGCGAGCGCACGGTCGGCGGGGACACCGCTCTCCAGCAGGTCGGCCAGCACCATGACGGCCATGGGTGAGCGGGGACGGTCTGTGGGCAGTGATCTCAGCTGGTCCGGCGAGACACCGCGCTGCAGTGCATCGGCTCCGGCGACTAGGAGTGGCGTCGTCGCGTCCACGCCGAATGCCAGACGGGCTTCGCCAAGCCGGCCTGCGTAGGCCCTCACCGCGGGCAGCAGGCGATCGGGCGGCACGCGCTTCGCGTTCCCCTCCAGGGCCTTCACGTAGATGGGTTCATCGGGGATGCCCGACGTCCTCATCTCGTCCGCAAGCGACGTCAGGTCGCGGAACATCTCTGGGGACAGCGCCTGCTGGGCTCGGTCCCGTGCGGTCACCTGGGCCTCGAGGCCCACCCCAGAAAGCGAGGTGGCCAGGGTCAGGATCAGAATTGTGCGTCTCATTTCAGCTCACTCCTTCAATCACGAGGATCGCGCTCCGGCGTCCCCATTCGTCCGGTACGACGTCACGCGCGTCGTCCGGCAGATACCATTCGTCGTCCACTAGGAATCCGTAGTGGTGTGTTCCTTCCGGTACGTCCAACTCCGCCACCCACCGCCCCCCGGTCCTACGCATCTGCATGGAATCCCACAGGGTGAAGTCCCCGAGAAGCGCCACACTGCGGGCGCTCGCTGGCGCCTCCATCGAGATGCGGACGCGGGCCTGGCCCGCGCCTCGCGAGACGATCTCGTAGGGACCGTCGGCTCCCCCTGCTCGCTCGTCGTCGGACGAGTAGATCCTGCGCCCGAGAAGAATCCCGCCACCTCCACTGCCCGGCTCGGCCAGGGTCAGGGGATCGGGCTCACTCTTCCCGAGAAAGCCACGCAGGCTCCACCCGGACATGGGAATCGCGAATGTGAGACCACCTGTGACCTCGCTGCCCAGAGGCGTGTCCCAGACATCCGTACGGACTTCTGCGATGCCCCAGCGTCCGGAGAACGTCACGAGCGCGCCGCCCGACGTGTAACTTCCGCCCGCGCTCTCATGGAGGCCTCCCGTCACGCCCGCGCGCACCGGGCCCGTTCCCAGCGTGATCTCACCGGTCCCGCCCACGCGCCAGAGCTCGTCTTCAAACAGGAGCGTCGCGCCCGTACGAAACCGCCAAATCTCGACCTGGGAACGGCCCACTCCACCGATCGCCGCCGCCGTGACGGAGACCGGTCCGCCCTGTACGCTGATGCTGGGGCCGCCTTCGAGCGCGAACGCCACATACGGATAAGGCGAATTGACCTGAAAGCCGACCAGCTGCAGGTCCAGGCCGCCGATCCAGGCGGATCCCCACCGATCTCGCAACGTGGCGCCGACCACTCCCGACACGAAGTCTCCGCCGTTGGGTTCTCCGAACGCTTGCCCGAACATGAGCGACGTCGTGATGCCGGACCCGCCCAACCCGTAGTGAGAGACGCGCAGCCCCGCCATGCCGAAACGCGAGCTCTCTTCATCGAGACCCGCTGCCGGACCGATCTGCGACGCACCCAGCTCGATGGTCACTTCGGTCTGGGCAGACGCTGGCTCGGTGGCCAGGCCCGCGACGGTCGCGGCGAACATCACGAAGAGGGGGCGGCCGCTCACGTTACCCGCTCGTACCGACCGCGAGCACCGCGTTGCGGTTCCCGAAGCCGTCGTCTTGATAACGGCCGGCGTTCGGGTCGGTCATCCACTCGGTCTCGTCGATCACGAACATGTACCCGTGGACGCCTGGCCTGACCGGAATCCTGCCCGACCACACGCCATCCCCATCGAGGTCGTCGAGCGTGAAAGACGGCTCCCAGTCGGTGAAATCACCCGCGACCGCGACCGACGATGCCGACGGGGCTTCCAGGAGGAACTGCACGTAGACGACCTCGACGGCGGCACCGCCGGCGACGGGTCCGGGATCGGGCGGAGTGACACCTGTGCCTGGCAGGAGAACCGCAACCACGATCGACGCGGCTACCAGGCCGGCGGCGAGCGGCGAGATACGGACCGGGGCCGGATTCACGAACCAGTGCAGCATGCGACCCAGCACACCGCGCTCTGGGAGCGTGGCGATTTCGGCCATCACGCCCTGTTCGATCCAGGGGGGCATGCCGCCCTCGGGCGCCGACTGGCGGAACGACGCCACCATGCGATCCCATTCGTCGACGACCACACGGTCCTCGTGCGGGAGCGCGTCGAAGGGGATCTCCCCATCCAGGTGTCGATGGATCTCGTTCTTCATGCGTATTCCTCCAAGAGGCCTTTCAGCGCTTCCCGCGCCCTGTGGACCCTCATTTTCAGCGACGCCACGGACAGGTCCATCACCGCAGCGATCTCCTCGTACGTTCGTCCTTCGACGTGCTTGAGCACGAAGGCTTCCTTCTGCTCCGGCGTCAGCGCGTCCAGTGCTCCCCAGACGCGCGTCCGGATCTCGGCGCCTTCGGCGTCAACCGAAGGATCCGAACGGCTCCGCAGGGCGCCGGCGACCTTCGTCATCGATATGTCCCCTCGCCTGGGACTGCGTGCATGGTCCTTGCAAAAGTTGGCGAGTATCCGGAAGAGCCAGGCACCCACCCGGTCCGGCTCACGGCAACTCCCCAGCTTCTTGAACCCCTTCACGAACGCCCTCTGGACGAGATCCGCAGCTTCGTCGGCGTTCCCCGTCATGCGTAGGGCGTGACCGTGGAGGACGTCGCCATAGCGGCGGACCAACAACCGATACGCGTCGCGGTCACCAGACAAGACATCCCTGACGACCTGCGCGTCAGTGCGTTCGACCGTAGACATCATGCGTTCGGCATACCCGCTGGGGCACCACCCGTTCAGGATGGTGCCCCACTCGCCGTTCTTCAGGGAAGCAGCCAGGCGCAGATTACCGAGGCCCGCCAGAGCGGGGCCACGCCACGCTTGTTCCCCTCCTCGAGCTTGGACTTGCCCAGCTCGATCAGCCGGCCGGCCCTTTCGAACAGTCGGAGCTCCAGCTCCGACGAGTCGTCCCTAAGCTCGGCCTCTGCTTCTGCGTACAGGTTGTCAGCTACGACGACCATCGCATCGAGCTCCTCTTCGGTGATGCCACCCGGCAGGATGACCGCCTTGAGCGCAGACCAGTGCGCGTGCTGTGCGAAGTGGACCGCGCGAGCGAATCGTCCGTTTGCGAGTGCCTGCTCCGCGCGCTCGAGCATGCGGTTGGCATGCATCAGCCAGCGGTTCTGCCTGTCCGCCACGTCAGTGGCGTTGTCACGCGGCGGAACGTCCTGATTGGCGATGAGACGCTCGGCCAAAGAGACGGAGGTCCCTGCCAGGCCCACGGCCAGGCGGGCTCGGTCGGGGTTGATGTCCCCGCGGTGGTCGCGCCGTCCACGGCGGTAGCGCGCGCGCTGCTCGCCCAAGATGGCCCGCTCGCCGGCGCCTACCGAATCGCCACGCGCGAGAAGGTCCCGCGCCGCGTCTGCCAAAGTCTTCAGTTCGTCGGCGATATCGCGCGGATCGTCGAATACGTCGTCGTCATCATCGGCCGTCAATGAGATCTCCTCGATCCTCTCGATCAGCGCATCGAGTGCCTCTTGGCCACCCGTCGCCAGAACGGCGCGGGCGATCAGACGTCGTGCCTCACGCGCCTCCTCCAGGGCTCTCGGCCGGTCCCCGGCTCGAAGCGCTTCGCGTGCCGCCGCGAAGTGTCTCTGTGCGTCCGCCGTGAGGCTGCGCCCCTCGGAAACTCGGCTGGCGCCGAAGGAGGCTGCAACGTCGGTGCCGACTGTGGTGATCTCGACCGGGATATCGAACGAGCCCTCGTCCTCGAGAACGGTGAGCTCGAGCACTTCGTCGGGCGTCAGATCGTCGTTGAACAAGCCGGTGCCGACCTGATCGCACGCGGCGACGGCCAGGAGCCCCAGGAGGGCCAGGTTTCGGTGCATCATCCACGTCTTCATCATATTTCTCCGATGCTTGCGACTGTTTTTCGATGTTGTCCTGTGATGAAGACGTCCGAATCGACGAAAGGGTAACGCGGCACATCAGCCCCTTACCGAGCTAGATTCACGGGCCGACCTCAGCGACCACGGAGCCCATCCTTGAAGCGCATTCTCGTCACCGGTGCCGGCGGGCAGATCGGATCCTGGCTCGTGCCCCGCCTGCGGGAGCTCTACGGGTCGTCCAAGGTGCTTGCGACCGATGTCCGCCACTCTGGAGCGGAGTCTGAGGGCGGTCCGTTTCAGGTCGTCGACGCGACGAACGCCAAGGCGGTGGGCCAAGCGGTCATGCGGCACAGAGCCGACACGATCTTCCACCTCGCGGCCATTCTCTCTGCGGTGGGAGAGCGCGACCCGCGTTTGGCGTGGCACATCAACATGGCCAGCCTCGAATCGGTCCTGGAGGTCGCGCGCCAGCAGAACTGCGCCGTCTTCGTGCCGAGCTCCATTGGAGTCTTCGGGTCGAGCTCGCCGAAGGAGATGACGCCTCAGGAAACCGTGATGCGCCCCGAAACGATGTACGGCGTCACGAAGCTGGCCGGCGAGCTGCTGTGTGACTACTACCACCGGCGTTACGGCGTCGATACGCGTGGACTCCGCTTCCCGGGGCTCGTGTCGTACGGGATTGCCCCGGGCGGGGGCACGACAGACTGGGCAGTGGACATCTTCCACAAGGCGGTCCGCGAGGGCCGCTACACGTGCTTTCTGGGAGCCGATACCCGGATGGACTTCATGTACATGCCCGACGCCATTCGGGCCACGATCGAGGTCATGGAGGCCGATCCCACTCGACTCGTTCACCGCAACGCGTACAACCTGACGGCCATGGAGCTCACCCCGGCGACGCTCGCCGCCGAGATCGAGTCGCGCGTGCCTGGCTTCGTCATGTCGTACGAGATCGATCCTGTCAGGCAGGCGATCGCGGATTCGTGGCCGGACCACGTCGACGACCGAAGTGCGCGCGAGGAATGGGGTTGGGCGCCCTCCTTCGACCTCGCCGCGATGACTGTCGACATGCTCGAACATCTGAGCGGCTGAGCCAACATGCCCATCGATCGCCTCTCCAATGTGCTGCGGGGTCACGTCGATGACCTGATCGCGGCGGGCACCTCGAAGGGGGCTGAGACCGTCGTGGTGGGCGTCAGGCCCGCCGAGGGCGACCGGGGGCCGCGCTTCCTGCTGGCGGGAGAAGGTGACCGGGAGTTCATGCGCATGAACTCCAATTCATACCTGGGGCTGGGTCTCCATCCTGATGTGATCCGTGCCGAGGAGGAAGCCACACGCGCGTACGGCGCCGGGCCCGGTGCCGTGCGCTTCATTTCGGGCACGTATGCCGCGCACATCGACCTCGAAGCCGAGCTCGCGGCCTTCCATGGGCGTGAGGCGGCGATGGTGTTTTCGTCGGCCTACGGGACGGTCTTGTCGACAATCGTGCCGATGGTGTCTTCGGACACCGTTCTGATTTCCGACGAGCTCAATCACAACTGCATCATCAATGCGATGCGGCTTGCTCGGCCTGTGGGCAAGGCGGTCTACGGACACAACGATGTAGCGGGGCTCGATCGCGCCCTCGGAGAATGGAAGGGTAAAGCTCGCAGGGCCCTGGTAGTGACGGACGGCATCTTCTCGATGCGCGGGGACCACGCTCCGCTCGACGAGATCATGGAGGTCTGCATCAGGAATGACGAGGCGTTCGAAGAGAACGTCGTGTGTGTCGTCGATGATTCGCATGGCGTAGGCGCGTTCGGTGCGACCGGTCGCGGAACCGAGGAATACACGTCGAGTCGTCCGGTCGATGTGTTGATAGGGACACTGGGCAAGGCGTTCGGCGTGAATGGCGGATATGTCGTAGGAGGCAGCGACACGATCCGCTTCCTGCGCGAGTCCTCGCAGATGTACATCTACTCCAACCCGATCACAGCAGGCGAGGCCGCCGCCGCGTTGGCCTCGGTCGGGCTCGTCGCGGGTCCCGAAGGGCAGCGCCTCCTGCATCGTCTGAAGGCGCTCACCGCGCGCTTCGAGCGTGGTCTCGAGCGGGTCGGAATCGAGACGATTCCGGGGGAGCACCCGGTGGTGCCGCTCATGATCCGCGATACCGCCAGGACGCGGAATCTCGTCGACTTCCTGTACGAGAACGGCGTCTTGGTCACGGGGCTCACCTACCCGGTCGTGCCCCGCGGGGACGAGGAAATCCGCACCCAGATCAATGCGGACCACACGGAGAGCGACATCGACCGTGTACTTTCGCTCCTGGCCGAGCACACCGGCTGAGGGCTTGACGCACCGAGCCCCCGCCCGAATAGATCGGACGGGGGCTGGGACGGCCGAGGGGCCGCCGGAATGACGTGCGCGTCAGCCCACGGTGAGCGTGCGGGTGACGTTGAAGCCGCATACGACACCAGCGAGCTCCGCATCGAAGGACGCACTGCCTTCCCGACGGGCGCCGAACTCCAGGGCCACCTCACAGGTGCCTTCCCTGCCGTCGGTCACCCACGCGACGGCTCCAACGACCGAGCCTTCCCACTCGACGACCCCTACCCCGTCGGTCGCGACGAGCAAGTCGAGGGTGAGCGAAGGGGCGCCCCAGAGCGTGAACTCACGGTCGTTCTCAGAGAGGACGACGCAACCGTCGTGCACCTGGGTCATGGAGTAGTCGACGACGAGCGCTGGGTTGTCCGTGTCCCCGTTCACGACGACGTCAGCCATCACGGCTACGGCACCACCGAGCGGGCACTGGACGTCGGTGTCGACCTCTGCGGTGTATTCGACCGGAGTCATCTGGGGACCGCCGGGTGCGGGCGCCGGCTGCGCGTTTTCCGTGCTGCTGAACGTGGCCAGCATCATCGCGCCAGCGAGCTCCTCTGCCTCGACCTCACTCAACTCACCCATGACCAGCTCGGTCGTGTCGCACGCCGCGAAGGCGATGCAAGCGACCAGTCCCATGTATCGAGCGACATTCCGTTTCACGGTCTTCTCACCTTGCTTGAGCTGTGTTCGCCCCAGCGACTCCGCTCACGCGGCAGCCGCCCGAATAAAGGGGTTGAGAGCAAGGCCGATGCCACCCCGATGGCCTTATAAACGCTTGGTTGTTGGGGCTTTCGGTCATCTCACGGACCACTTGGAAGGAAAATGTTGTCCGCCGCTGCAAGATCTACCGAGACGCACAGTCGGCCCGCGTTGCGTCGGCGTCCGGTACTCGGCACCCTACGGTTCTCAAGGAGGAGTTCATGCGCTGGTGCGTACTCTTGGCAGTGACCTTGGCCGCGTGCCAACAGCAGGCAGTACCCGACTACGCGGCCGTCTTCGACGGCACGGCGGGCCGCTGGCTGGACCTGACGCACTCGTTTTCCGAGTCGACGATCTACTGGCCGACGGATACTGCCGGCTTCCAGCTGGAGCAGCTTTCGTTCGGCCCGACGGACGGGGGATGGTTCTACGCGTCGTACGCCTTTTCGTCGGCTGAGCACGGCGGCACGCATCTGGATGCTCCCATCCATTTTGCGAGAGGGCGCCTCACCAACGACCAGATCCCCCTTTCCGCGCTGATGGGTCCGGCAGCCGTCGTGGACGTATCCGATCGGGCCGATCAGGACTACCTGGTGACCGTCGCCGACTTGACCTCGTGGGAGTCCGAGCACGGCGAACTGCCCGACGGCGGCATCCTCTTGCTGCGGACGGGCTGGGGTGCCCGCTGGGGCGACCGGATGGCCTATCTCGGAACGGACCGGATCGGTGCGGATGCCGTGGCCGACTTGCACTTCCCGGGGCTGGGGGCCGAAGCGGCGGAGTGGCTCGTCACGAACCGTGGCGTGGTCGCCGTGGGCATCGATACACCGAGCATCGACCGAGGTCAGTCAGCGGACTTCCGCGCCCACGTCGTTCTGTACGCCGAGAACATCTCCGGCTTCGAGAACGTGGCGAATCTGGATTTGCTGCCGACGACGGGCAGCTTCGTGGTTGCCCTGCCTATGAAGATCGAAGGTGGGAGCGGGGGGCCCCTCAGGATCGTGGCCTTCGTGCCCTGAGTATTCCGGACCTGACGCATCGACGACTCGAGCCCGAGCTCATGGACTCGCCGTCTCTGGACCGGGTCCGTCATGTCGAGGCCCTCAGCGCGCTCGCTCGGGTCAATGCAGTCTCTCTGTCGGCCCGGCGTGTGTGGGCCGAGATCACGCGCTTGAGGCGTCGGGGCGTCGAGCCGGTCCGAGTGCTCGACGTGGCCTGCGGCGGTGGCGACGTCCTTCACGGGCTTGCTCGGCGCGCGCGGAAGACCGGCACCCGAGTGGAACTCCACGGGTGCGACGTGAGCCCTGTCGCGCTGGACCGAGCACGCCGCCCAGGAGCGGACGGGCTCGACGTGACGTACCACCAGATCGACGTGCTGCAAGATTCGATTCCGGCGGGATTCGATGTGGTCTGCTCGTCCTTGTTCCTGCATCACCTCACAGGTGAGGCCGCGGTTCGACTTCTCGGCGCGATGGCTGCGGCCACTTTGCGCGTCCTGATCGTGCAGGATCTTCTGAGGACGCGTTTGGGGTACGTCTATGCGCGCGTCGGTCTCGGCGTGCTGACTCGTTCGGATGTTGCGCGCCACGACGGACTCGTTTCGGTCGCCTCGGCCTTCACGCTCGATGAGGCTAAGGCGCTGTGTCGCGACGCCGGTCTCTCAGACGCCGAGTTGGTCCGATGCTGGCCGCAGCGGTTCACCTTGAGATGGGAGCGGGTATGGCACGGCGAGATGTGCTAGTCGTCGGGGCCGGCCCGGCCGGATCGCTCGCAGCGCGAGAAATCGCACGCCTTGGGGGGTCGGTCCTGCTCGTCGATCGGGCCGAATTCCCGCGGTGGAAGGTCTGCGGCGCGTGCCTCAGTGCCGGTGCGCTCGAGGTGCTCGAATCTGTAGGGCTCGGCGAAATTCCCGGTGCTTTGCGTGCAGAGCCGCTCGAGACGTTAGTCCTGTCTGCCGGGAAGCGTCGGGTGCGACTGCCCCTACACGGCGCGAGGGCCGTGTCTCGCTCTGCCTTTGACCGGGCCCTTCTGGACGCCGCTTGCGAGAGCGGGGTCGAGTTCTGGTCGGGTGCGCGGGCCCAGCTCGGGGCCACCGATCTGGAGTACCGCCACGTGCACGTGTCGCGCGAGAGCGAGCGGGTAGAGGTCCGCGCCCGTGTGGTGCTCGATGCGACGGGGCTCGGACGGGGACTCACGCCGGCGCGAGGCGAGAATGGGACGGTGCGGGCTGGCTCCCGCATCGGGCTGGGCGCCGTATTGAGCGATTCTACGTATCCCGTCGCGCCGGGCGACCTCCACATGGTCGTCGCGCCAGCGGGTTATGTTGGGCTCGTGCGTGACGAGTCCGGCGACCTGAACGTCGCGGCCGCGGTCGATCCGAGTGCGCTTCACGGAACGAGGCCCGATCGAGTGATTACGAGCATACTGTCGTCGTGCGGCCTGGAGCCGCCGCGGGGAAGCGTCGTGTCTGCGTGGCAAGGGACGCCCGCCCTTACCCGTTCGCCCGCCGAGGTCGCGGGTGAGCGCCTCTTTCGCCTCGGAGACGCGTCAGGGTACGTGGAGCCCTTCACGGGTGAGGGCATGTGTTGGGCGATGAGTAGCGCAGTAGCCGTCGCGCCGCTCGCGCTCGCCGGTGCAGACCACTGGGAAGCCTCGTTGACCGCTGCTTGGAGCGCGCATCACGCGGCTGCGCTCCGCACTGCGCGACGACTCTGCCGCGTGTTGACTCCCGCGTTGCGACGGCCGTGGCTCGTCCAGGGGGCACTCGCGACGCTGCAGGTAGTCCCCGGGCTGGCGACTCCGTTCGTCCGGCGGGCCGCGCGTCCGCCCGAGACGTCACTGGCGTACTCGGCGTGAGTCTGGCGCTCACCGGTTTCGGGACTGCCCATCCCCAGCACACGCTTTCTCAAAAGGATGCTGCGGAGCTTCACGCGACCTTCTGTCGGATCGACGCTCGCCGGAGTCGTACGCTGCGAGCGCTCTATCGGCGTTCGGGCGTGACCCGCCGCCACTGCGCCGTGCTCGAGACGTCTGAGGGATCTCTCGAGTCCCGGCAGTCCTTCTACCCCCCGGCCCGGGACGACGAAGACCGCGGTCCAACCACAGCCCGCCGCATGGCCCTGTACGAGGAAGTCGCTCCCGCCCTCGCGGCGGAGGCGAGCAGGAGCGCGCTGCGAGCGGCTCATGTGTGCGCCGAACAGGTGTCGCATCTCGTGACCGTCTCGTGCACCGGCTTCATCGCACCCGGCCTCGACACCCGGGTGATCGATGCACTGGGTCTTCCGCCCGACACGCAGCGGACCCACGTCGGATTTATGGGCTGTCACGGGGCGTTGAACGGGCTGCGCGTCGCGGACTCGTTCAGCGACGCGAATCCGGATGCTGTGGTCGTCGTGTGCGCCGTCGAGCTGTGTAGCCTGCACTTCGCGTACGGCTGGGATCCGGATATGCTCGTCCCCAATGCACTTTTCGCCGATGGCGCGGCCGCGGTGGTGGGACAGTCCCCCGCTGCCTGCACGCCAGGGGAGTGGCGCGTCCAGGCAAGCGAGACACTGCTGTTGCCGGACTCCGGCGAGGACATGTCCTGGCGGATTGGGGACCACGGCTTCCGAATGACCCTGTCGCCTCGAGTGCCTGACCTGATCGCCGCGAGCGTCGGGGGCTGGCTGGAGACTTGGCTGGGCGAGCACGGACTGGGGGTGCAGGACATTGAGACCTGGGCCGTGCACCCGGGCGGGCCCCGCATCATCAGTGCCGTCGAGCGTGCTGCCGGGCTCGAGAAGGCACGGACGCAAACGTCCCGCGACGTGCTCGCCGACTTCGGCAACATGTCGTCGGCCACCGTGCTCTTCATCCTCGATCGCCTGCGATCGGCAGGGGCGCCACGCCCCTGCGTGGCGCTCGCCTTCGGACCTGGCCTCGTTTGCGAAGCCGTGCTGATCACGTGAGGGGATGGTCTTGCGGGGCGTGAGTTGGCCTCGGTATTGCCGGACCCTCGACTGGGCCCGCAATCTGCGGGTCCAAAGCCGAGCACAATCAGGAAAGGTGACCAATGGCTGAGCACCGTGAAGCCGAAAGCGTCAGGCGCCGTGATTTCATCAAGCGCGCGGCCGCGGCCGTGGCAGCCGGCTCCGTCGGTCCGATGGCGCTTTCGGCGTCGGAGCCGCCAGTCGGCCCGCGCCCGCCGCTGCAGGAGGCACAGCTATTCGCGCTGCAAAACGCCGAGCCGCCCGCACTGCAGTTTCAGGCGTACCCTGGTGGCACGGGCACGCTCATGGAGCGCCTCTGGCGTGAGCACGGGGACGCCATGTTTCGGCCTACTTCAATCGAGTTGGAGCCGTGGGGCGGGCCGGTGCCGACCGACGAGGAGGACCTCGCGTTCCTGCCCGTGAATCGGCTCGCCGCCCTGATTCGTGACGGACGGATCACATCGACCGAGCTCACTGAGATCTACCTGGCGCGGCTGCGAC
The DNA here is from genome assembly GCA_029863645.1 of Gemmatimonadota bacterium. Classification (GTDB taxonomy): domain Bacteria; phylum Gemmatimonadota; class Gemmatimonadetes; order Longimicrobiales; family Gaopeijiaceae; genus UBA2982. Next base: position 5,755 of record JAOTVA010000044.1, on the reverse strand, counting down.
GTTACGACCCGGTCCTCCTTTGCGCGGTTTCGATCCTGGAGGGCCGTGCGAGAGAGGAGGCCCAGCAGGCGGATGCCGATCTGCGCGCCGGAACCTGGCGGGGGCCGCTTCACGGCATCCCCTACGGCGTCAAAGACCTCTTCTCCGTGGCCGGAGCGCCTACGGCTTGGGGCTCAGCGGACTTCGCCGGCCGGGTGATCGACGAAGACGCCGAGGTCGTCGGGCGCCTGCGGCAGGCGGGGGCGGTGCTGATCGCGAAGCTCGCGACCGGCGAGTTCGCGCTGGGCGACCGATGGTACCGCGGGCAGACCAAGAACCCGTGGAACGTATCAGAGGGGTCGAGCGGCTCCTCGGCGGGACCCGGGTCGGCAACGGCAGCGGGGTGCGTCGCCTTCGCAATCGGTACAGAAACGCGCGGCTCGATCGTCTCGCCCTCGCGCAGAACCGGCCTGAGTGCTCTGCGGCCCACCTTCGGTCGGGTCAGCCGGTATGGCGGCATGGTCTTGTCGTGGAGCATGGATAAGACGGGGCCGATGTGCCGGAGCATCGAGGACTGCGCGTTGGTCTTCAACGTCATCCACGGTGCCAGCGAGCGTGATCCGGCTTCGCTCACGACGCCGTTCAGGTTCGACCGCGACCTGGACCTCGACACCCTGCGTATAGGCTACACGAATGACGCTCCGGAGTCGTTTCTGCAGGGACTGTCGAGTTTGGGAGCCCGGCTTCGGGAGATGAATCCGCTGCCTGAGCTGGCACTTTCGCAGCTCGACGTGGAGGCCGCGGCTGCCTTCGACTACCACGTCGCCCCGAACGGCTTCGAGCCCCCGCCTCCCCCCGACGATCTGTCACCGGCCGATCGGCGGCGCGCCACGCGCTTCCTCAACGGTCGAGATGTGCGCGGCATGGACTACGTAAACGGTCAGCGCAGGCGTTTGATGCTCATGAAGCAGATGGCCGAGGCCATGGAAGGCTTCGACATGTTCGTGAGCGGATCCGGTGAGCTGACCTTGACGAACGACACGGGGCACCCCTCGGTCGTCGTGCCGTACGACTTCGGCGTGCGCAACCCGGAAGCAGCGAGCCCCACGACGATGCCGCTCACGACAGTGATCGTCGGCGACCTGTTCGCGGACGACAAGATCCTCGGGGTGGCTCATGCGTTTCAGAAGTCGACGGACTGGCATCGCAGGCGGCCGGACCTGTCGCGGCTCGGATGAGTTCCATCGATCGATCGATGTCCGCGGTGTTCTTGGCGCTCGGGCTGTTCGGCGGGTCGGCCGCTTCGGTGGCGCCCTTGGCCGCTCAGGGCGTCGACGTCGTGGAGCTGACGGTCTGGGATGTGCAGGAGGGGTACCGAACCGGCGCGTTCTCTGCTGTGGAGCTGACCCAAGCGTTTCTGGACCGGATCGCTCGGTACGAAGACAACTACAACGCGTTCGTTTCGATGAATTCGGCGGCACTCGAGACCGCTGCCGACCTGGACGCGGAATACACGCAGTCGGGTCCGCGTGGGCCCCTTCACGGGGTCCCCGTTGTCATCAAGGACAACATGGACTTCGGTGGGTTGGTGACCACGGCCGGCTGGGAAGGCTTCAGCGCGGCGACCGGCGGGATGGACCTGATTCCCGACGACGACGCGGCCGTCGTCGCGCGCCTTCGTGAGGCGGGCGCAATCATCCTTGGAAAGACCAACCTGCCCGACTTCGCGATGGACGGGACGCGCACACGTTCGACCGTGGCCGGACTGACGCTCAATCCGTACGACGTGAGCAAGGCCCCGGGTGGGTCGAGCGGCGGTACGGCGACGGCGGTCAACGGCAGCTTCGCCGTACTCGGCCTAGGAACGGAGACCGGCGGGTCCATTCAGACGCCCGCGTCGGCGCAAGCACTCGTAGGCATTAAGCCCACCTATGGTCTCGTGCCCCTGGACGGTGTCTTCCCGCTGGCCGCCACCTACATCGACGTCGTCGGTCCGCTTGCCAGGACCGTCCGAGACGCGGCCATCGCGTTGGATGTCATTGCGGGCCCCACCGAAACAGATCCGGCCACGTTCGCCGCCGTCGGCCACCTTCCGGCTTCCGGCTACGCGGGGGGTCTCGACTCGGCGGACATCGTCGGTCGTCGCTTCGGGTTGGTCGGCGGAGGGTGGAGGGCGCAGGGACTCCCGCTGGATCCCCGAACGGCACGGATGTATCGGGATGCTGTTGCGACGCTCGAGGGCCTCGGCGCTGTTGTCATCGAGGATCCGTTCCTGGGCTCGGACTTCGCCGAGCTCTACGGGGAGCGGCCGAGGGTCCAGACTCGGGCGTACGACACCATGATCTACCTACGGGGACTTGGCGACGGGGCCGTGGTTCGCAGCGTCGAAGAGTGGGAGCGGCTCACCGGACGGCCGTTCCCCGGCGGGCTCGGCACCCGCGAGGACGGAACACCGCCGGCCCCGCCGGCCAGGCCCAGCGCAACCGAGGCCGGAGACGCCTACCAGGCTTGGAGGCTACGGCTTCGAGCCGCCTTCCGGCGTGTCCTGGAGGAGCACCAGCTCGACGGGTTGTTCTTTCCGCAGGCGGCGTCCCCAGGCCGAGATCTGGTGGAGGACCCGGCGCGGCCGGAGTACTCCCCGAACAATTGGCCCGAGATTCCCAGCAACATCGTCAACGATCTCGGAGTGCCGGTCGTCACGGTCCCCGCCGCCTACTACGAAGACGGGGCGCCGTTCGTAGTGGCGCTCATAGGAGACATGTGGACCGAGGGGGAACTGCTCGGGTACGCCCATGTCTTCGAGGGAGCGACGCTGGCCCGCCAGCCTCCAGCGCTGTTCGAGCGGCTGGGCGGCTAACTTAATGTCAACGTCCTTCTGGGAGTCCGTGTCCCAGGACCAGACGTTCTCCGAGTGCTGATTTCCGATTTTCAGGGTAAACGATTGCGCCTCGCATATACAAGTCTCCGGCTCGCTGCTCTCGCCTTCCTCTTCTTCGGGGCGCCCCTCTCGGCCCAGGCGGGTAGCACGCGGCCAAGGGTGTTCTTCGACTGCAACGGTCCGAACTGCAACTCGCAGTACTACCGCACGGAAATTTCCTGGGTCAACTGGGTGAATGACGCCGAGGTCGCGGATATCCATGTCATCATGGGCAGCCTGCAGACCGGTGGTGGTGGACGCGAGTACCAGATCGACTTCCTCGACGCCCACCCGGAAGATGACGAGGGCTACGTGGAGCAGCTGCTGTTCTCCGAATTGGGCACGGACACGAATCGGGAGACGCTGGACGGACTGGCGCATACGCTGGGACTCGGCCTGGCGGCGTGGGCGAACCAGCATGGCTACCGCGGACTCGTGACGTTGCGGGGGCCGGATCCGGAGTTGGGTGGAGCCGGTCAGCGCCGCCTGGTATCGCAGGAAGAAGTCGACGACCCGTGGAATCTCTGGATCTTCAGCATCAACGGAAACGCCAACCGGAATAGTGAGGAGACGAGCACGACGACGCAGGTCAATGGCGGCTTCAGCGCGTCGAGGGTCACGCCGACGTGGAAGATGAACTTCAACTCGTTCGTCAACCACCGCCGCCTACGCCGTGATTTGACGAGCGGAACGTTCAACGACATTCGGACGAACATGGTGTTCAGCCAACTAGTGGCCTACTCCATAGCCGACCACTGGTCGATCGGGGTCGCCAGCTCGGCCGGCCGGTCGCCCAACGAGAATCGGGACCTCAGCCTACAGATCACACCGGCCATCGAGTTCAGCTTCTTCCCCTACGATGAGGCCACCCGCCGCTCGCTGACCGCGTTCTACCGGATTGGCCCCACGTACTCGGACTATATCGAACCGACGATTTATCTCGAGAGTGAAGAGCTCAGGTGGGAGCATTCGCTCGAGGTGGATTTCTCTTCCCGTCAGACCTGGGGGGACGCCGGCTTCACGCTGCGGTACTCGAACTATTTTCACAAAGTGCCGAACAAGAGCCGATTCGGACTGAACAATTACTCCATCCAGGGGGACGTCAGCTACCGCATCACGCGTGGGATCGAGGTGAATGCTCGGGGCGACGTCGCGTGGGTCAACGATCAGATCTTCCTTCCCGCCCAGGACGCGACCGACGAAGAGACGTTGCTCAACCTCCAGCGGCGGGCGACGGACCGGAGTTCTTCGATCAGCGTGGGTTTCCGCATCCAGTTCGGATCGATCTTCAACAACGTGGTCAACAACCGCTTTAGGCGTGTCGGCGGCTTCGGCGGTGGTGGCGGCGGCTTCGGTGGCGGCGGCGGCGGTGGCCGCGGCGGCGGCGGCTTCTAGGCATGGCGCGGCCCCGAGGTCGGGGCCGCCGATTGATCGCTCCAGGCTGCCTCGCGTACCTTTCGAGCCCGGGCCGACTCAAACGGCCCGAATCGATGCGACCGTAGCGGCGGAGGGTGCGTGGCTGGCCACAACAAATGGTCCAAGATCAAGCGGAAGAAGGGGGTAAACGACGCCAAGCGCGGCGCCCTCTTCACGAAGATCATCCGGGAGATCACGGTGGCGGCCAGAGAGGGCGGCGGGAGCCCCGACTTCAACGCCCGCCTGCGGCTGGCCGTTGATACGGCGAAGGCAGCTTCGATGCCGGCCGAAAACATCGACCGAGCTATCAAGAAGGGGACCGGCGAGCTCGAGGGCACGCGCTACGAGGAGGCCACGTACGAGGGGTACGGGCCCGGGGGCGCCGCACTCTTCATCGAGTGCCTGACGGACAACACGAACCGGACCGTGGCCGATGTCCGGTTCGCGCTGACGAAGTACGACGGGAGCCTCGGCACTGATGGCTCCGTCGCGTGGCAGTTCGACCGGAAGGGGCAGATCGTCGTGGACGCCTCGCGCTACACCGAGGAGGCCGTTTTCGAGGCCGCCATCGAGGCGGGCGCCGAAGACGTCGCGGGCGACGGAGAAGAGTTTGTGATCACGACCGATGTGGCGGACTTCAGCGCCGTCCAGGACGCCGTTCGAGCAGCCGGCATCGAGACGTCGTCCGCAGAGCTCACCCGCGTGGCCAAGAACGAGATCGCTGTCGCGGGCAAAGACGCGGAGAAGCTGGTCAAGTTGATGGACGCGCTCGACGAGCTGGACGACGTGCAGAAGGTGCATTCGAACGCCGACATCGACGAGGCCGTCCTCGCGGGCGTCGAGTAGCCGCTGAGCGCGGGAGCCACTGAGGTCGTCATTCTCGGGATCGACCCGGGCACGGCAATCACCGGCTACGGGGTGGTGGCGAGGGCGGCGGGCGGCTCGGTCAGGCTCATCGAGTGCGGGGTCATTCGGACTTCGGCGGGTGAGCCGCTCGCACAACGGATTCGAGAGATCTACGATGCCATTTACCAGCTCGTCGAGCGGCACCGACCGTTCGCGATGTCGGTGGAAGACGTCTTCATGGGCAAGAACGTGAAGAGCGCGCTCAAGCTCGGGCACGCACGCGGCGCCATCCTCCTGGCGGCTGTGCATGGCGACGTCGCGATCGCGGAGTATGCGCCTCGTCAAATTAAGAAGGCCGTGGTGGGGAATGGAAACGCCTCGAAGGATCAGGTCGGCTTCATGGTCCAACAGCAGCTCCGCCTGAAAGAGGCTCCGTCGCCCGCCGACGCTGCCGACGGTGTAGCGGCCGCATTGTGCCATTCACTCATGGGCTCGTTTCCTCGGTGATCTCGCGGCTCCAGGGCAGGGTCCTCTCCCGCGGAACGGACCGCGTCGAGATCGAAACCAGCGGCGGCGTCGTCTATGAAGTAGAGGTAC
>JAOTVA010000043.1 GCA_029863645.1 Gemmatimonadota bacterium | reverse complement strand
GACTGGGCCTCCCGGATCGTCTCGTGCGCATTAGTGCCGCAGTCCACAGTGACGATCAGCCCGGCGCCCGACGCCTTCGCAGCGTCGAGGCCTGCGCGTGAGAAGTCGTAGCCGTCGCGGATCCGATGCGGTACGAAGGGGACCACCGAGCCGCCCAGTCCATTCAGCCATCGGGTCATCAAGGCCGTGGCGCAAATACCGTCCACGTCGTAGTCGCCGTGGATGAAGATCAGTTCGCCACGGCCGAGTGCCTGCGCGATGCGGCCCGCCGCCAAGGGTCCGTCGGCCAGCGACGCCGGGTCGTGGAGATGGTCGAGCTCGGGCCTGAGGAAGCGCTTAGCCTCCTCCACGCTCTGGATGCCTCGGGTGACAAGCACCGCGCAAAGCGTCGGGGGAAGTTGAAGTCCCTGCGCCAGACGGGCTATGAGCTCAGGGTCCGGACTGGCCGGCTGGGTCCAGGTGGGATCGGGAGGCCGAAAGCGTATCCCGGCCCCGCGTGCCGTCACTCTGGATCCGACTCCTCTTGGGTGTCCCCGCCCGCGACCGCGGGCTCCAACTCGGACTCTTCGACGGCGGTCGCATCCTCGGCGGCCGCTTCCGCCTTGGCGGCCTCGGCCGCGGCCTCGGCTGCTAGCCTGGCCGCCTCGGCGGCCTCCGGGTCGGGCGCCGTGAGAATCACGCCGCAGCTCTCGCAACGAATCAGGCTCTCGCTGTGGGCGATCTCGTTTCTGAGCTGAAGTGGGATCATCCCGAAGCAGTGTCCGCAGGCACCGTCTTCGGTGAGCGGCGACACAGCAATCGCCCTCCCACCACTGCGAATCGCGTCATAGACCTTGAGCTCCGAAGCGTCCATGTCCGAAACGAAGCCTGCACGCTCCTCACGCATGGCTTCGAGCTCTTTCTGAACCGCGGCGCGCTTTGCCAACAACTCTTCGCGTTTCGGGCCGACGATCTCGGACGCCTCAGCGAACGCGATCTCGAGCTCGGCGGAGCGCTCCTCCATCTTGCGGAGCTGGTCCATGAGGGTAAGCCCCTCCTGCTCGTCGTTCTGGAGCGCCCGCTTCACCATTTCCAACTCGGCGCTGACGGCAGCCTCTTCTCTGAGGTTGCGCACGGAGCCTAGTCGCTCTTCCAAGCGCTTCTGGCGGTCACGCTTCTCTACCGTCGCCAGCTCGAGGCGCCGCTCTTCCAACTTCATCTCTTGAAGCCGGGTCTTTGTCGTTCCGAGGTCGCTCTCCAGGACCAAGGCTGGCTCTTCTACTTCCTCCAAGAGTGGATCGAAGGCTCCAATCTTCTTCTTGGCCTCCTGAATGCGGAGGTCGAGCTTTTGGAGCTCCTTGAGTTCTGTGCGGCGCTGCTCCGTCATCGGCTAGGTGGGTTCGGGTTACGCTCGCTACGCGCCGGGCGCGTCGCGGGCTTCCAGTAGTTTCTATCGAGCTCTCGCAGCTCGCGAGCTAGTCGCGCTTTCTCACCGGCGAGTTCACCCTTCTCATCGTCCGTGGCGGCAGCCTCGAGTCGCTGCTGTAACTCCTGGATCCGGCGATCGAGAAGCGCCACACGTATCCGATTTACGGATTTCGTGAAGACATCGACCCCGTGAGCGAGCTCCTCCGGGTTGGCCAAGATCTCCTCGAACCGTTGTGCGACCACGGGATCCATGGACGGCGGAGGGGCACGCATCTCGGGGTCGTCGAGAAGCGCATGAAAGATGGCCCGATGGTACGGATCCTCAAAGTCCTCGGCCGAGATCAGCTCTCCAGCGCGCTCCACCCACTCCACCCCCCGTACCATCATTCGCAGGAGCTGTCGCTCGGCGCCCAACTTCGGGAGGCTTGTCCCGGGCCTCGGCGTTCGTTTCACCGGGGTCGGCGTGTGCGCCCGCGACTCTCTTTGGCGATCACGCTCGATCTCCGCCTCGAGCGTCTCCCGGCGAACCCCCGTGCGGTCTGCGACCTTCGCGACGTAGATGTCGCGCAGGGCCGGATCGGCCGCCGCGCGAATCGTCGGAAGCAGCCTGTCCACGGCAGAGCGCGTCCGTTCGATCGAGGCGAAGTAGTTCTTCTCGTCGAGGATCTGAAGCTTGCGATCCAGAACGTCGACCGCGTCGTCCAGGTGGCCTTGCAGGACGCCCGCCCCCTTCGAGCGGACGAGCGTATCGGGGTCCTCGCCTGGCGGGAGGGTGACAACGGCCGGATGGAGCCCCGTCGCCAGCAAGACATCCGCAGCCCGGAAGCTCGCCTTCAGACCGGCCGCATCAGAGTCGAAGAGAAGCAGGACGCGCGTGCAATACCGCGAGAGAAGCTTCGCCTGCTCGGGTGTGAGCGCCGTTCCGAGTGGCGCGACCACGTGCTCGAATCCGCTGGCAGCGAGTGCGACGACGTCCATGTAGCCTTCGACAACGAGCGCCTTCTCCTGACGCCGGATCGCGTGTCTCGCCCACGACAATCCGTACAGGTTATGCCCCTTGTGGTAAACAGGGGTCTCGGGTGAGTTCAAGTACTTGGGAGCGTCCTTCGCATCGCCCTCGAGAACTCGGCCGCCGAACGCGATCACCTGACCCGACACCCCCTCGATGGGGAAGATGATACGGCCCCTGAACTTGTCGTACGGCTCGCTGCTGCGCTCGCTCGTGCCGAGCAGCCCGACCTGCAGCATCAGATCCTCGTCAAAGCCGTGGGCTGCCGCCGCCTCTCGAAGCGCTCGCCACTCGTCCGGCGCGTACCCGAGGCCGAAGCGCTCCGAAATCTCCGATCCGATCCCACGGGACTCGAGGTAGGCCCGCGCGCGCGCGCCGACCTTCGTGTCGGCGAGCTGACTCTGGAACCACCCCCTCGCGAAGCCGTTGATCTCGTGGAAGGGTCGGTTGGGATCCTCCTCGTCCCGGCCGCGGTTCACCTCGCGCACCTCGACGCCCGAACGTGCCGCGACGTGCTTCACCGCCTCGACGAAGTCCAGCCCCTGACGCTCCATCACGAACGAGAAGACATCGCCGGACTTACCGCACCCGAAGCACTTGTAGAAGCCCTTGTCCGGCACGACGTAGAAACTAGGCGTACGCTCATCATGGAATGGACAGTTCGCCTTGTACTCGCGCCCGGCCTTCTTGAGTTGGACAAATTCCCCGACGACCTCGACGATGTCAGCCCGCGAGCGAACCTCCTCCACCATATCATCGGGAATCACTGGGCTACCTGAAGCTCGCGACGGTGACGCCCGCGCCGCCCTCTGCCGGACCACCGGTCCTGAAGTCGCGGACTCGCGGATCCTGGGCGAGCAATTCTCCGGCACGCGCGCGCAACGCGCCGGTCCCCTTGCCATGGATGATGCGCAGCTCGGACAGGCCGCCGACGACAGCCTCGTCGATGGCGCGAGCGAGCTCCGTATCCATTTCGTCGACACGCATCCCGCGCAGGTCGACCTCAGTCCGCGCCGCCGCGGTCGTATAGCCGGCCCACCCTCGGCGCCCGGACTGCGCACCGGCACGCGCTTCCTCACGATCGACCAAGGCCAGATCCGTCACCGGAACTTCGATCCGGAGGGCGCCCGATTCTACGAGGACGCGGTCGTCCCGAACCTCGAGTACCTTCCCGCGCGAGCCGGTCGACTCGATCCTCACGGAATCGCCCGCAGCGACTTCAGACCGGTCCCCGCGCTTCCGCTTGGCAGCTGGACTGCGGCGATGGCGGCTGGCGGCCAGCTCGACCCGTCGACGTGCCTCACGCGCCACTTCCTCGAGCGACGCCCCCTCCTCGGTCGCATCCCGCAGCTGCCTGATCGCGTCTTCCACCTCGGCCCGCGCCTCGAGAAGCAGCTTCCGTGCCTCCTCCTGCGCCCGCTTGTCGGCGGTCCGCTCCGCTTCCTCCAGCGAGTGCTCTCGCCCTTCGACCTCGGTGCGCAGCCTCTCCGCAGTGGCGCGCTCCACTTCCAGCTCCGCAACGAGAGCCTTCAGTTCTCCTTCCTGGCGCTCGAGGCGCTCCAACACGTCGTCCAACTCGACTCCGCCCTCTTCCCTGTAGGTCTCGGCGCGATCCAAGACGGCCCCCGGGAAGCCCAGGCGCCGAGCGATCGCGATTCCGAAGCTCCTCCCCGGGCGTCCTTTGATCAGTCGGTACGTGGGCTCCATGAGGTCCGAGTCGAACTGCAGGGACGCGTTCACGACGCCGCTCCCCTCCGTGTCCAACCGCTTGAGCTCACCCAGATGCGACGAGACGAGCGTCGTCGCACCGCGGGCAACCAGCTCCTCGATCACCGACCGGGCCAGTGCGGCGCCCTCGGATGGGTCGGTCCCCGTCCCCATCTCGTCGATGAGCACGAGAGACGCACCGTCCGCCTCCTCGACGATGTCCGCCAGATTCGCGAGATGGGCCGAGAAGGTCGACAGATTTCGCGCGATCGACTGCTCGTCGCCAATGTCGGCGAAGAACGAGTGGAAGACCGAGAGGCGGGTGCCCGGTCCTACCGCGGGCACCACGCCGCTCTGAGCCAGGGCAGAGGTGAGCCCCACTGCTTTGAGAAAGACGCTCTTACCTCCGGTATTCGGGCCGGACACGACCATCGCGCGTTCTTCCGGAGCCAGGTCGAGGTCGAACGGCACCACGTCGTCGGCACCCCCTTCAAGCAGAAGCGGATGCCGCCCGTCCCGAATCGTCAGCCCGCGCCAGCTCGACTCCGCGATCTCTGGAGGCTCGGCCTTCCAGGCCCGTGCGGCGCGAGCCCGGGCGTGGAGCGAGTCGAACTCGACCAGCGCGTCGAGCGTCGCCGACATGGTCCCACGCTCCGGGGCAAGCCGCGCCGTGAGATCACGTAGGATGCGGCGGACCTCGTGTCCTTCCTCGCGCTCCAAGTCGGTGAGGCGGTTCATGAGCTCCAACGACACCGGCGGCTCCACATACAGCGTCGCGCCGGTCTGGGACGCATCGTGAATGATGCCGCCTACTTCCCCCCTGCCCTCCCGGCGGAGCGGGATCACGTAACGGCCGTCTCGAATCGTGACCGAGGCGTCCGGCACCACGAACCGCTCGGGCAGCGTGCCGAGATAACGCTCAAGCGTGCGGACGATCTTGGAGTGGGCGCCCCGGAGGCCGTCGCGGATGCGCTTCAGCTCACGGGAAGCCGTGCTGAGCACCTTCCCCTCGGCGTCGACGCTCCTGCCGATCGCCTCCTCGATCCTCGGGAGATCAACCAGGGCGTCGGCGACCGTCGCTAACTCCGGGTACCCTTCGTCCGGCGATTGCAGCTCGAGACGCAGGGACTGCGAGGTCGACAGCACTTCGCCGAAACGATAAAGCTCCACGGGCTCCAGAACCGCCCCTTCTACGGCGAGGCGCTTCAGCGCCTCCCGCACGTCCGGCACCGACCCGAGCGCCCAGTCCGGGTGCTCCTCCAGGAATCTCGCGGTAGCAGAAACGCGCGCGAGTTCACGCACGATCTCGTCACGGTCGATTCCAGGGCGCAGGGCTCGCACGCTCAACCGTCCCAGGTCACTCGACGCATAATGCGCCACTCGCTCGAGGACGCGCTCGAACTCGAGCACCTCGAGCGCGTGCCCGCTCATTCCAGGTAACCGCCCTCGGTCATCAAGCGAGCTCCTCGCGCACGATCCGGTTGGCCTCTTTTCCGTCGAACCGCCCCCGAATCTCGGGCATGACGCGCGCCATGAGCGGACCCATCTGATCCGCGCCTGCCGCAATGGCCGCACGTACGAGCGCGCGAACCTCGTCCTCACTCAAGGCCTCGGGGAGGTACTCCGCGAGGATCTTCGCCTGAGCATCTTCGATGTCGGCTAGCTCCCCACGCGATGCGTCCCGCATCTGTTGAGAGGCATCCTTTCGTTGCTTGATGGCACGCGAGATGACCTGCATCACCGCATCGTCGTCGGCATCGCCTCTGTCGTCGATCTCCTTGTTACGGATCTCGGAGAGAACGGTCGACAGGACGAGCGTACGTTCTTTGTTGCGCTGTTTCCGGGCCTGGTTCAGGTCGGTCTGGATTCGGAGCTTGAGGTCGCTGGGCACGAGGATCGACCCTCTTGAGATCGGTCGCGGAAGTGGGGCGCGGTGAAGCTACCCCGCCGCGAGAGGAACGTGCAACGCGACCCTGTGCGCCGCCCGGATCAGCCAGGAGGCCAGGTCAGGGCGCGGCCACCGAGGACGTGCACATGCAGATGATGCACAGTCTGTCCGCCGTGGTCGCCCGTGTTGATGACAGTCCGATAGCCACCCTCCGCGACCCCTTCGCGTCTCGCGATCTCGGCGGCGAGCAACAGCGCCTCGCCGAGCAGGTCGGACGCGAGACCCGCCGCGTCGAGCGAGGCGATGTGTTCCTTGGGAATGACAAGCACGTGCAAGGGGGCCTGCGCATTGATGTCGCGAAAGGCCAACAGGCGCTCGCCATCGTGGACTACATCGGCCGGAATGGTGCCCGCGACGATCCTGCAAAAAAGGCAATCGGAGTGGCTCATCCGACGAGACTAACCGCCTCGGGTCGCCAGACAAGTGGAACGTCTCGTCACGACATGGAGGCGCTCCAAGCTTCTGCCGACCTTGGGATCGAACGATTCCCGAGCCAGGAGGCGGCATGGATCCCATCGCGCTGTGTGCCGAGCGTACCCTGCGGCAGAGCGAGCACCCGGCGCTGAAGTTGTCGGAGCTACTGAAGTCGGTGTCCGAGGGCGTGGACCGAACGCTCGACGCGAGAAGGCTCCGGGCGATCCTCGAAGCGCACCCCGAGCGATTCAGGATCCTCGAGCCGTGGAAGGGGCCCTGGCGCGGCACCTTTGAGAGTGCAGCTACTGCCGGCGTAGCCGCAGAGGCTTGGGTGATCGCCGTCACGGATCCGGACGGACCTCCCGCCGGGGCAGCTCAAGCGGCGGTCAGGCTACGCGAGAGCGTTCGCTGGCTCGCGCGTGGGGTCGACGCTCGGTCACCAGGCGATGTGAGCCGTTGGTACGCCATAGCGATGTCGGAGCGAGCCGTCAGGACGGCGCTCGCACGGCGCGCTGCCTAAGAAGCCTAGGCCCGGTAGAAGAGGCCGGCGCGCCACTCGCCGTCGGCGTCCACCTCACTCCAGCGAAAGCCACTCTGCTCGGTGGCGTCCCGGATCGAGGGCCACTCGTCCGCCAAAATACCGGAGAGAATGAGCCATCCGCCTTGCCGGAGCGCCGCGCGGAAGCCTTCCAGCAGCCTCGTCAGGGTCGCGCTTTCTATGTTCGCCATCACCCCGTCTACTGGGGCGTATGTGGACAGTCCGTCGGAGTCCACCAGTCCCTCGACGAGACGTACGCGGTCCTCGACCCGGTTCGACACCAAGTTCGCGGCAAGCGCCTCGCACGCTAAAGCGTCCCCCTCGATGGCGACCACGTCCGAGGCTCCCAGCAACGCCGCTGCGATGGCGAGGATGCCTGATCCGGCCCCCACATCGAGCACGCGGGCCCCTGAGGTGACGACGGCGTCGAGCAGGCGGAGACATCCCCGCGTGGTGCCGTGCTCCGCGGTGCCGAAGGCCATTCCTGGATCCAGAAGAATCACGACCGCCGGCGCGTCGTCGGGCTCCTCCACCCAGGACGGCCTCACGGCGATGCGGTCCGTGATACGGCGGAAGCCCAGGCCGCGTTTCCACGTTTCGGCCCAGTCCTCGTGCTCGCGCCACGTCGCGTGGAGTTCGATCGCGTCGAGCCCCGTGTACGAGCAGAGGAGCGATTTGGCCTCCGACCGGTAGGCGTCGAGATCCAACGACGAGTGGACGTGCGTGATGTACCAACCATCTCGCTCTTCTGCGGCACGACCCCCCAAGGCCAGAAGCCCGTCCACGAGCAGGGACGCCCGGTCTTCGGCGGAAGGGGAACGCACGCCGACTTCTATCCAGCGTAGCCCGGGGTCGCTCATCCGCCCGTGAACGCTTCCTTCACCTTCGACCAGAAGCCCTTGTGGGAGCGCCTGCTGATCTTGCCGGGGGCTGGCGATTCCACCTCCCGAAGCTCCTTCAACACACGCTCTTGCTCGGAGCTCAGGTCGTCCGGTGTCCACACGATGACGCGTACGAGTTGGTCGCCGCGGATCGTCCCGTTCAGCTCCGGCATGCCCAGGCCTCGCAGCCGAAGGAGCTCGCCACTCTGGACTCCGGAGGGGATGGTGACCCTCGCTGTCCCTTCGATGGTAGGCACCTCCACCTCGGTCCCGAGCGCCGCCTGTGCAAACGTCACCGGGAGTTCGTGCAGCAGGTCCGATCCGTCGCGGGTGAAGCGTTCGTCGTCCTGCACCTCCAGGAGGATGACGAGGTCACCCCGCGGCCCCTGGTGCGGACCGACGCTGCCCTGGCCACGCAGCGTCAGGAAGTTTTCCGAGGTCACACCCGGTGGCACTTCGACCTCGAGCTCGCGCTCCGATCGGACACGTCCGTCGCCCGAGCAGTCAGTGCACGGACGCTCCACGACGCGTCCCTCCCCGTGGCAGGTGCTGCAGGGCTGAACGCTCACGAACTGACCGAAGACGGTCCGTTGCACGTGGCGCTCCTCACCCGCGCCGCCGCAGGTGGCGCAGGTAGTCGGAGCCGATCCCGGCTCGGCCCCACTCCCGTCGCAGCGCGAGCAGTTGTCCAGGAGCGCAACCCGGACCTTCTTGGTCACCCCACTCGCGACCTCCGCCAAGGTCAGCGACATCCTGAGGCGCGCCGTCTGGCCCTTCCGGGTCGCTGTGCGCTGGCTACGTGAGCCGCGCCCACCGAAGAGGTCCTCGAAGCCGGAGAAGCCTCCGAAGTCTCGCATGAAGACCTCGATCGCATCGCCGAAGTCGAAGCCGGCCGGGGCCCCGCGGCCCTTCAGACCTTGCTCGCCGTACCGGTCATAGACGGCTCGCTTCTCGGATTCGCGCAGGACCTCATAGGCCTGGGTCACCTCCTTGAAGCGCTCTTCGGCCTCCTTCGACCCTTGGTTTCGATCCGGGTGATACTTGAGGGCGAGCTGCCGGTAGGCCTTCTTGATCTCCTCGGTGTCCGCGCTGCGCGAGACACCGAGAAGTTGGTAGTAGTCTGACATCTAATGCGTGATCGCAGGCAGGAGGCGCGCCGCAGGGCGCGGAGGTTCCGAGCCTGTCATGATGCCAGGACCCGGGTGACCAGGGAAGACGTGAAGTCGACTATGGTCACGATCTTTTCGTAGGGCATGCGCGTCGGTCCGATCACGCCGATGACGCCCTTGAGGCCACCGACGCTGTACTCGGCCGTGACGAGGGTGAAGTCGGAGAGCGCGGTCGAGTCGTTCTCGCCTCCGATGGTGATCTTAAGCCGTCCCCCGTGGTCGCGCGTGCCGACGGCTGTGGCCAGGAGATCGCGCTGCTCGGTCAGGTCGAGGAGCTCTTTCATGCGCGCGCCGGACTCGAACTCGGGCTGGGCGGCGAGCACGCTGGCTGGCCCCAGATGGAGCTGGGACCCGTCGAGGTGCCGCAGCTCAAAGAGCTCCGCGCCCGACTGGACGAAGATGTTAATGAGCTCTTTCCCCGTTTCGTCACTGGTGCTGTCCCGCAGGCGCTCGGGGAGGGTGCGGCGGATCTCCTGAAGGCTCAGGCCGGCGAGGCGCTCGTTCAATGCGAGCGTGACGGTGACCAGCGTCTCCTGCGGAATCTCGACCGGCAGGTCGACGTACACCGTCCGCACCACGCCACCGCGAATCGTGGCGACCAAAAGCACCTTATTCGCAGACACTTGAATGAGCTCGAGCTTCTCGAGAACAGCGTCACCCGACCGCGGCGCCATCGCGACCCCTAATTCGTTCGATATGAGGCTGAGCGCCCGGGTCGCGTGCAGCACGAGGCGCTCTACGGCCGATGAGCCGGCCAGCCCCAACTCGCGCTCGATGCTCGCGCGGTCCGCCGGCGACGGCGCCAGCGGCTCCATGAGACGGTCGACGTAAAAGCGGTACGCCTGGTCTGTCGGAATGCGACCGGCGGAAGTGTGAGGGTGGAAGAGATAGCCCTTCGCCTCGAGGTCGCTCATGGTGTTTCGGATCGTCGCTGCACTGACACCCAGATCGAAGCCGCGCGACACCGTACGGCTGCCAGTGGGCTCAGCGGTATCGACATAGGTGCGCACGACCGCCTCGAGCACCTGGCGCTCGCGCTCGCTCAGTTCTGTCCCGACCACGTCCCGCTGTTGGCGCTCCGTCATGCTCGAAGATCGAAATGCGGGCTGTGGCGGGTCAACCCGCTTGCGGGCGAAGCCCAGCCCCAACCGCGTCCAGATCCACGGCGAGCCGGTCGAGCTCCAGCCAGCCCAACGGCGTGAGACGCACGCGATCACCGAGGAAGTCGGCGAGCCGCTGCCCGATCCAGGTCTCCGCGAGCGCGAGTCCGCGCGGCCCCAGCGAGGCCCTCGCTAGCCCCTCACGCGTCCGAAGCCCCAACCACACCCGCTCGAGTGCCGCGGCCTCGGCGGTAAGCTCCTCCCGCTCTTCCTCCGCCGACTCACCGGCCAGCACCCGTGCGCGGTACGCCTCCCAGTCACGGACATTCCAACTACGCACGGGATGCCGGTAGCTGTGAGCCCCGTTACCGAGACCCAGGTACGGCCGACCGTCCCAGTAGGCGCCGTTGTGGCGCGACAGGAGGCCATCGCGGGCGAAGTTTGAAACCTCGTAATGCTCGTAGCCGGCTGCGGCGAGCCGCTCGGCGGCGAGCAGGAATTCCTCCCGGTATCGTTCCGCGTCCACTGGCGGCTCGCGCCCCTCGGCCACGGCGCGACCGAGCGGGGTGCGCGGCTCCACGGTCAGCCCGTACAGGCTTACGTGCGGTACCTCGAAGGCCAGCGCCCTTTCGAGGTCTTCCGTCCACGACCGTCCGAGAGCCACCGGCAGCCCGAAGATGAGGTCGATGCTCACGTTGGCGATCCCAGCGTCCCGGGCGGCCTCCACAGCCCGGGCAGGGCCCTCCGCCCCATGAAGGCGCCCCATCCACTGCAGCGTGGGCTCGTGGAAGCTCTGGACACCGAGGCTCACCCGGTTGACTCCGGCTGCCCGCCAGCGCTTCGCCAGCTCAGGCGTAAAACTCTCCGGGTTGGCCTCGGCGGTCCATTCGAGGTCGGGAGCCGACAAGCGGCCTGGTCCCAAGGCGCCCGCGAGCACATCCATGGCGCCGGGCCCAAGGAGTGAAGGCGTCCCACCACCCACATAAAGCGTCGTCAAAAGCGACGCTGGTCCGAACAGGCCCTCGCGCTCGACCTGGCGCAGCTCTGCCGCGAGAGCCTCCCCCCACCCCCCGGCATCCCCATCGGGGTCGACGGTGACGGCGAAGTCGCAATACGAGCAGCGTCGCGCGCAAAACGGCGCGTGCACGTAGACGGACCGTATTGGCGGGGCCACTACGCGGCTGACCCGAATCGCATGCCCGGCATTCGCCTCACGACTCCGAGGAGTTCGAGCTCGGTCAACAACACCAGCACCTCAGGCACAGAGAGGCTCAACCGGGAGGCGAGTTGATCGGCGTTCAGGGGCTCCTCGGCCAACTCCGACAGAACCCGGCCGACCGGACCCTCTGGGCGACTCACGCGGGGGTTCGCGGGACCCGCTACCTCCTGGACGAACTCCGCTATCGACAGAAGGGGCCGCGCGCCCTCAGCGAGCAAGCGGTTGCTGCCGGCGCAGGCGGCCAGGTCGATCGGACCCGGCACGGCCCAGACGTCGAGTCCGAGGTCCAGGGCGTGGTCCACTGTGATGAGCGCGCCGCTCCGGGTGCCCGCTTCCACGACCACCACCGCCTCGGAGAGAGCGGCCAGGACACGGTTTCGGCGGGGAAAATGGTGCGGTAGCGGAGGCGTTCCCGGAGGGAACTCGCTAACGACAAGGCCGCGTTCGACGATCTGGCGAAACAAGCGCCGGTGTGATGGGGGGTAGGGCTGGTCCGCCCCTCTGCCCAACACCGCAATCGTGTCTCCCCCTGCGAGAAGCGCGCCGCGGTGAGCCGCGCCGTCGATGCCCAAGGCAAGTCCGCTGGCGACGCACGGTCCCGCGGCCGCCAGCTCCCGACCGAGACGCTCCGCGACATCGCGAGAGCGGGCCGTGGCCTTTCGCGCACCTACGACGGTGATGATCAGTCCGTCGAGGAGCTCCGGCCGCCCTCGTAGGAACAGAAGCGGCGGCGGGTCATGCAAGTTGAGGAGCCGTTTCGGGTACGCCTGATGCGTCCAGCTTCGGACCTCCATCCCCAGGCGGTCGGCCAGAGCCAGGGCCTTGTCGGCCTCGCGCCACGCGGGAGGGCCGGGTTGCTCGACCCCACGGGTGCTGGCCCGGAACTCCCGAGGGTCCGCAACCAGCGCTCTCTCAGCGGATCCGAATCGGTCGACGAGCGTGCGTACGCGGGCCGGGCCGACGCCGGGTGTCTGGTCCAGCACCAGCAGCGCGCGTGATTCGTCCCGGCTCGCGCCGGCCCCTGCGGTCAGGGCGACCACCACTCCTCTTCGTCGGTCTCGGAGCGGGCGTCGGCTTCGGCCTTTCGGCTGGCGGCCCAGAGCGCCTCCATCAACACATCGACGCCGCGCCGTGACACGGACGAAAACGCATAAGTCCCGAGCGCCGCCCCGGCATCCACTTCTGGAGGCGTTACGTCCGTCGCGAGGAGGTCGACTTTGGAGAGGGCCACGAGGTACGGCAGGGCCGCCAGCTCGCTCGAGTACGAACCCAACTCCGCACGCAACCGGTCCAATTCGCTCTGGGGGTCGGGAGAGTCGACGGGAACCATGATCAGCAGAACCCTGGTCCGTTCGATATGCCTCAGGAACTGATGGCCCAGTCCCTTCCCTTCGTGGGCCCCCTCGATGATACCGGGGATGTCCGCCACGACGAACGAACGGAAGCCGCTGAGCTCCACCACGCCGAGGTTCGGCTCCAGCGTCGTGAACGGATAGTCCGCGACCTTTGGCCTCGCCGCGCTGACACTCGCTAGGAAGGTCGACTTGCCGGCGTTCGGTTCGCCAACGATCCCAACGTCGGCAATGAGCTTGAGCTCGAGCCGCACCAGACGCTCCGAACCCTCCTCCCCCGGCTCCCACTCCCGCGGGGCCTGGTGCGTCGCCGTCTTGAAGCGTGCGTTCCCGCGCCCACCCCTACCCCCTCGCGCGACCACAATGCGGTCACCCTTCGCGAGAAGCTCTCCGAGGCGCTCGTCGGTGCCCGCGTCGTACGCAACAGTGCCGAGAGGCACGCGCACGATTAAATCGTCCCCCGACCGGCCCGTGCAATCTTTTCCCTCCCCGTGCATGCCGCGCTCGGCCCGGTAGTGTCGACGATAGCTGACGTCGAGAAGTGTACCGAGTTGGGGATCGCCCTCGAGGATGACGTCGCCGCCGTGGCCTCCGTCCCCTCCCGACGGCCCGCCACGGGGCACCCCGCTTTCCCTCCGGAAGGCCTCTGCGCCGGATCCCCCCGGGCCGCCACGCACCTCGATGATCGCGCGATCAACGAACATGATCAGCGCCGCTGGGGGCCGTGTGGCCGACTGAGAATCGCATCATGAAAAGGAACACCGATCGTGGAGACGGCGACATGCCTTGGGGGGACACGGGCCCTCGTCCCGGCTGTTAGGGCGTACCCGCTCCAGCGACGCCGACCAACTCGAGTAAGTCGGCAGGCGTTCTGGCGACGGCGAGGAGCTCGAGCGCCCGCATCAGCTGAGTGTCGTATCGTCTCGACTGCTGGAACTGCCCAGCGTCGCCCCACGCCTGCAAAGCGATCTCCCGTTCCAGGTGGTATCGCACGTACCGCTCCGCGAGATCGAAGTCCTCACGGCTCACCTCCGCCTCCCACTCCGAGAACTCCGCGAAGAGGACGTCGAGGTCCGCGTCGCTCAGGCTGAAGCCCTCTTGGAGGTTCGGGTGCGCCTGCAGATAGGACACCGAGCCGTTGAAGATGGCCTGCGAGAACGCACCCGCGCTCATGAAGATGCGCTGGGCCCCACGCACCTCGGCAGGGGTGAGCGTGAGCGGTGCGACGTAGAGGTCCGGCGGGATCCCGCCGCCGCCGTACACGAGGCGGCCGGACGGCGTTCTGTACTCGGGCCGACCCTCCAGGTCAGCGCGTTCCAGGGCCTGTCCCGACAGGGCCAATAGCGGTTGCCCGTCAGGCTCTGGCGCCTCGGTCCGATCGAGATGGATGGAGCGACCGAGCGGGGTATACCAACGTGCCGTCGTGAGCCGCAGCACGTCGCCGCCCGTGAGCGGAAAGAGGCTCTGGACCGAACCCTTTCCATACGTGGTCTCCCCGAGGACCACGGCACGGTCGTGGTCCTGCAGGGCACCCGCGATGATCTCGGCGGCCGAGGCGCTCCCTCCGTCGACCAAGACGACGATCGGAAGTCCTGGGTACCGGTCCGGGCGCGAAGCGTCATACGTCCCGTTTTGGCCCCTCGCTCTTCCACGAGTCTCGACGATCGCCTGGCCCGGGTCGAGGAAGAGGTCGGTCACGGCGATGCCCTCGTCCAGGAGACCACCTGGATTGCGGCGCAGATCGAAGACCAAACCGGTCATGCCCAGCCCCTGCAGCGAGTCGAGCGCGGCAGAGACCTCCGCTGACGAGGTTTCTTGGACGGTCGAGAGCGGCACGTATCCCACCGTCTCGTCCAGCATCAACGAAAACGGGACGGCCATGAGGCGAATCACGGCGCGCTGGATCGTGAACTCGATCGGGGTCTCGAGACCCGGCCGGAGCATCTTGATCCTCACGTCCGTGCCGGGGCGGCCTCGGAGCAGCGCCACGGCTTGGTCGGTAAGCATGGTATCCGCTGCTACGCCGTCGATCTCGAAGAATCGGTCGCCCGCCCGGATTCCGACGCGCTCGCCCGGGCCTCCCGGAATCGCGCCTACGACGGTGACGTACTCGTGTCCGTCCGTCACCTCGAGTCCGACGCCGCCGTACTCACCTTCGGTACGGATTCGAAGGTTCTCGTACTCCGAGGCCTGAATGAACGAGGTGTTCGGATCGCCCAGCTGGCCGATGATCGCGTCGATGGCCGTGTCGAACAGGGACTCGCCGTCGACTTCCTCCACGAAGCTCGACTCCACACGGTCCACCACCTCTTGGAGCACGCGGACCTGGACGTACATGTTGTCCGAGCGGTCGATGCCGCGCTGCAACAGCCACGCCCCGGCGATGGCCGACAGCAGTACTACCATCGCCGGTGCGGCGACGCTGCGACTCATTTCGGGACCCTGTCGTTGCTGCATCACGCTACCTCACGTCGGCCGGAAGCCGCACAAAGGTCTGCGGAAAGCGAGCCTCGATCAGGCCGCGAACGCGCCGGTGGACCTCCGCCGGCGATCCCGCCGCGCTGACAACCTCGACGCGCGGCTCAGACTCCGCCAAGGCAAGATACCCGTCCCGGACCGCTACTCGGAAGGCTTCGCCTTCGCGCTCGATGCGATCCGGGGCCGCTCCTCCTGCGCTGCGGCGCTCCAAAGCCTCGACAAGCGGCAGGTCCAGGAGGACGTAGAGGTCGGGTTGTAGCCCGTCGGTCGCCGCGTCGAGCGCGCTGCGGACCTGATCGACGTCGATCCCGCGCCCGTAGGCCTGATAGGCCAAGGTGGACAGCGCGAATCGGTCCCCCACCACGCACGTTCCAACTGCGAGCGCCGGACGCACGACATCGCGCACCAACGCGGCTCTCGCGGCTAGAAGCAACAGCAACTCCGATCTCGGGGACACATCGAGCTCCGGCCGACCGAGCACGAGCTCCCGGATCGCCTCCCCGACAGGAGTGCCACCGGGCTCCCGGACCATGAGATGGGGCACCGCCAGGCTTCCGAGCCACTCCGCGAGCAGAGCGACCTGCGTGGTCTTCCCTACCCCGTCGATTCCCTCCAGGACGATGAAGTGGCCGGCCATCAGCTAGTCGTAGTACTCCACGCCTAAATGCGTGACGGCGTCCTCGCCCATCATCCAGCGGAGCGTGTTCTTGAGCTTCCAATGCTGGATGAAGATGTCGTGCTCAGGATAGAGGCCCGGGGCGGTCTGCGGAGACTTGAAGTAGAACGAGAGCCACTCCTGGATTCCGCCCATGCCCGCACGACTCGCGAGGTCCAAGAAGAGGGCGAGGTCGAGCACGATCGGAGCAGCGAGGATGGAGTCCCGACACAGGAAATCGACCTTGATCTGCATGGGATAACCCATCCAGCCGAAGATATCGATGTTGTCCCAACCCTCTTTGTTGTCACCCCGCGGCGGGTAGTAGTTGATCCGCACCTTGTGATACATGTTCCCGTACAGTTCCGGGTAGACCTCCGGCTGCAGGATATGCTCCAACACGCCGAGCTTCGAGACCTCCTTGGTCTTGAACGACTCGGGGTCGTCGAGAACCTCGCCGTCGCGGTTGCCCAGGATGTTCGTGCTGAACCACCCGGATAGCCCGAGCATGCGCGTCTTGAAGCCCGGTGCCAGGATCGTCTTCATGAGCGTCTGGCCCGTCTTGAAGTCCTTCCCGCAAATGGGGACGCCCTTCTCACGGGCCAGCGTCTCGAACGCGCCGAAGTCCGCCGAAAGATTCGGCGCACCGTTCGCATAGGGCACACCCTCCATGAGGGCCGCGTATGCGTACAGTTGGCTCGGCGCGATGTCAGGGTGGTCTTCCACCATCCCCTTCTCGAAAGCCTCTAGCGTCTCGTGCACGGCGCTGGGGCGGACGTAGATCTCCGTGGAGCCGCACCACACCATGACCAGGCGGTCGCACTTGTTGTCCGCCTTGAACTTGCGGATATCCTCACGCAGCGCTTCGGCAAGCTCCTTCTTGTTGGCCGCCTGCTTTACATTCGTCCCTTCGAGCTTCTTGACGTACTTCGTCGAGAACGCGGCGGGCATAGGCTTAATGCCGGACAGGAAGTCCTTGATCGGGTCCAGGTGTTGCTCTTTGTGCAGCACTCCAGCCGTCACCGCGCTCTTGTATCCGTCGTCCGGGATCGGGTCCCAGGTGCCGAACACGAGGTCTTCGAGCCCCGCCAACGGCACGAAGTCCTTGATGAGCGGGGTGTTGTTGTCGGTGCGCTTCCCCAGTCGAATCGTCTGCATCTGGGTCAGGCTACCAATAGGCTTTGCCAGGCCACGACGGGCGGCCTCGACACCGGCGACGAAGGTCGTAGCCACGGCTCCGAAACCGGGCAGTAGAACGCCGAGTTTCCCCTTCGCCGGCTTGATCTCAGAAGGCTGCTTCACGTTGTCCTCATATCGATGCGTGGAGTCCAGAATGCCGTCGTGGCGGTTCTAGGACGAAATGATGATACGGCTCTGGGCTCCCTGCTCGATGCCCTCGGCCACGGTTTGATTCACCTTGTACATGATCTTCTCGAAGTTCGTCTGAGCCGCGACGAGCCTCTGGTATCCGGCCATCGTCTGCAGCTCCTCCGTCGCCTCGCCGTACGCCTGCTTGTCGTCATCGTCCGGCTCCTTGCCGGCGCGCATAGACGCCTCAATCCGGGCTTCTATGCTCTCCAAACGATTCCTGACTTCAGTGAGCTCCCGGTCGTCACCGACCGCGTCCATCGCGCGCCGGAGCGCCTGGTACTCGTCGGTTCGCGCCAGCGCCCCGCCGAGCTCCCTCGCCATATCGTGAATTCCAGCCATCCTCAGTTCCCCCTTGCCACTGGCAGAGTCCCGTTCCTAGTGCGCCAACGTCGCGGTCACGATGCGATCCTTACCGGCGAGGTCCTTGTGGACCCTCGCGTCGTCATATGCCCCGGTGCTTCCCACAAGGTCAACGACCGGACCCGCTTGCCCGACCCCGACTTCGAGCGCGAGCAGTCCGCCCGGACGTAGCGCCGCCACGGCACCGGGCACGATCTCTCGCAGCACGGCAAGGCCATCGCTTCCCGCGAACAGTGCCTCCTCCGGCTCCCAGTCCACGACCTCGGCCTGTAGCCCTACGCGGTCGCTTTCGGCCACGTAAGGCGGGTTCGCGACGATGACGTCGAAGCGTTCCCCGGGCTCCAGCGTCTCGAAAAGCCTACCGCATCGTAGCGCGAGGCGCGACTGTAGGTCCGCTCCTTCCCGGTTCCGTCGGGCGAAGTCCAGTGCGGCCGCCGAGGCGTCAGTGCCCACGCCCGTCGCGAACGGTCCCTCCGACAGCAGGGATAGCACGATGGCGCCCGACCCCGTTCCGACGTCGAGCACCTGGAGCCCTTCCCTGCCCTCGGCCCAGGTCAGCACGACTTCGACCAGCCCCTCGGTCTCGGGGCGCGGAATGAGCACGCCGGCACCCACCCCCGAGTCGAGCTCACGGAAGCCCTGACGGCCCAAGATGTACTGGAGCGGTTCGCGCTGCGCCCTTCGCTTTAGGAGTGGCCGAAACCTGTCCAGCTCGCCCGTTTCGAGCAGCCGCTCGTGCTGGAGGTACATTTCGAGCCGTCCCAAGCCCAGGACGTGGGCGAGCAGGTACTCCGCATCGAGCCGGGCGCTCTCGACTCCCTTCGTGGTGAGGTAATCGGCGCTCCGCAACATGACCGCAAGCACGGTCAATGGCTCCGTCACCCCTCACCCTCCATGCGCTCCTCTTCTTCGGCTAACCGCAGCGCCGAGATCAACTCGTCCAACTCGCCTCCGAGCACTTCCGTCAACCGGTACAGGGTCAGCCCGATGCGATGGTCGGTAACACGATTCTGCGGGAAGTTGTATGTCCGGATCTTGGCGGAGCGGTCACCAGTACCGACCTGTGTACGTCGCTCGCGGGAGCGCTCGGCCTCCCGCTCGGCGATCATGTGGTCGAGCAAGCGGCTACGCAAAACCTTCAACGCCTTCGACTTGTTCTTGAGTTGAGACTTCTCGTCCTGGCAGGACACCACGGTCCCCGTGGGGATGTGCGTAATGCGCACGGCCGAGTCCGTCGTGTTCACGGACTGCCCCCCCGGGCCCGAGGAACGGAACACGTCGATGCGGAGGTCCGACGGGTCGATCTGCAGGTCCACCTCCTCCGCCTCGGGCAGAACTGCGACCGTGGCCGCGGAGGTGTGGATCCGTCCCTGCGCCTCTGTTTCCGGGACGCGCTGGACTCGGTGGACGCCCGACTCGTAGCGCAGCCGTCCGTACACGCCCCTGCCCCTCAGCGTGAAGATCACTTCCTTGATCGAGCCCGGGATGCCTTCAGACATGCTCATCATCTCGACACTCCATCCCTCACGTTCCGCGAGGTGCCGATACATGCGCATGAGGTCGGCCGCAAAGAGCCCCGCCTCGTCCCCACCGGTGCCCGCACGGATCTCGACGACCGCTGCGCGGTCAGCCAGAGGATCGGGCGGAATCAGGAGCTCCTTCACCTGGCTGCTCAGCGTGTCGATACGCTCATCGAGATTCCGCAGTTCCTCCTCCGCGAGTGCCCTCATCTCCGGATCGTCGGACTCGAGCAGCTCGAGCGCACCGCCCTGTTCCATGAGCGCGGCACGCAACTCGCTCCCCGCAGCAACGATCGGCTCGAGGTGTGAACGCTCCTGACCGAATTGGCGGAGCTTGTCCCGGCTGGACAGCACGGCCTGGCTTGCCAGTGCCTCGTTGACCTCGGAGAACCGGTGCTCGGCATCGCGGAGCCGCTCATCCAGCTTGGGGTCGAGGGTTGGATGCTTCATGGAAGGGCCAGGGCAGCGAGCACCGTCCGGCTAACCGACCGGGGCCGTCGGCCCGGTCGGTGCACTCACTGCGCCGAAGCCTCCCCGTACTTCTTCTTGAAGCGATCGACGCGGCCCGCTGTATCGATGAGACGCTGCTTCCCGGTGTAGAACGGGTGGCACACCGCGCAGATCTCCACATGCACCTCGTCGACCGTGGCCATCGTGTCGAACCGATTGCCGCAGGCGCATACGACCGGTGCAGCCTTATAGTCGGGATGGATTCCCTGCTTCATGACCTACTCCCAAGAACGCCTAAGTCGAACGGGCCGGGCGCCCAGCGCGCCGGCCCGATGTGCTCATCCGAGCCGGAGGGTCCCTCCAAACGTCGGTGTGTAGCCAGGTAAACCTAAACGCGGCGCCCCGGAGGGTCCAGTCGCCGTCCGAGCCAGAACGACGCCATCAGGAGGAGTAGCGCCGCAACGGCTGAGCCATTCCCCAGGAGATCACCGTACCGGGTGTAGAAGGTCATGATGTCCGTGCTCTGCACGGTTCCCACCCGCAGGTCGGCTTCGAAGAGTGAGGTCCGCTCGTACACGCGACCGACGGGGTCGATGAAGAGCGAGATCCCGGTGTTCGCGGCGCGCGCGACCCCGACCCGATTCTCGATCGCCCGCATCACCATGTGCGCGGGGTGCTGCCAGAGTGCCGTCGTGCGCGCATAGAGCGGTTCGCGCCCATACCAAGCATCATTGGTGATGTTGAGAAGGACGTCCGCGCCCTCCCGGCGGAAGCTGCGCGAGGCCTCGGCATACGTCGACTCGTAGCAGATCAGGACGCCATAGGCCGTCCCTCCCACGTCGGCGAGCGGCCAACCCTGACCCACTCCGTAGCCCCCGAAGTACTGCAGACCCCCGAACCACTCCGCCGGCAGGAACGGTACACGCTCCACGAAGGGGACGAGGTAGCGCTTGTCGTAGCGGTAGTCGTCCAACCCCCCCGAACGCATCAGGAAGGCGGAATTGTAGTAGCTGAACGAGCCGGCCAGGTCACCCTCATAGCCGAAAGCACCGAACAGGACGGGCGCACGGGCGGCCTGGGCGTAGCCCTGGATCGGCGTGAGGCGACCACCTGGTGGCTCGGCCGCCGCGAGGACGCTGAGCGTCACCTCGGGCATTACGACGAGGTCCACGGTACCGGGAGCAAGGGTCGGCATGAGCCTTCCCAGAGAGGCAAGAGTGCTGTCCCTCCCCACGATGGCGTCGAGCTTGATGTGCTCCGGGATGTTCGGCTGAACGACCGCCACCCGCGACGCGTCGCGCATCTGGAGTGTGTTGGCCCGCCACACGCCCCACGCCATGGGCGTCGCGAGTACCAGCGCCACGATGCCCGCCCGCCCTATCCAGCCGGTGCGCTCCCGCAGGCCGAGGATCATCCACGCGACCAGGCCGTTCACCAGGGCGATCCAGAACGTCACGCCTCGACTCCCGACAAGCTCCGCGATGCCGACCAGCTCGGGAAAGCCCGTCAGCGACGAGCCCAACCCCAACCACGGGAAGGCGAGGGTGCTAGGTAGGTGAGCCCGGAACCATTCGGTCGCGGTCCATGCAACGGGGAGCGCCAGCCAAAGCGGGACACGTACAGAATGTACCGACCGGTGGAGGGTCCAGCCGAAAAGGGCGGCGATGCCCATGAGGCTGAACCAAGCCCCAAGGAAGGCGAGGATCGCTAGGGACGTGAACCAAATGAGCGCGACCAGGATCCAGTAGAAGGTGATCCCGAAATAGACCGCGCCGAAGAGAATTGAGCCGCGGACTGCGGCGCGCCGTCCTTCGGCGTCGGGCGACAGCGCGTGCACCCAGATCGCGAAGGGCACGAGCCCCACGAACGGGGGAACAAGCAGGTGGAGCGGAGGAAACGAAAGCGCGAGCAGAAGGGCGGAAACCGCAGGGACGAGCCGCTCGCCGGACCGGGGCCAAAGCAGCGCCCTCACGGCGGCCACGCGACCGAGGGGTCCAGTGGGACTCGCTATAGCTCGACCTCTCTACCGCTGGCCGCCGACTCGTACGCCGCCTCGACGAGCGCCATGAGCGCCACCTGGGTGTGCTGAGGCTCCGGTTCGCGTCTGCCCGTGACGACCTGGACAAAGTCGTCCAGCTGACGGCGGTAGGCGTTGGTATACGGATTCTCGCCGCCACTGGGCTTGGGCTGGCGCGGGGTGACCTCGAGCGGTCGCCCACCCAGTTGCTTGAACACTTCGAGGGGCGGCAACGAGCCGGACCCTTCCGTGCCCATGACCCGGGCGTAATACCGATCCTCGGCGGCGAAGAGCTTGTTGCTGACCTCGAGCGTGAGCGCGACGCCGTCCGTGCTTTCCGCCATGAGGGTGGCGGCGTCCTCCACCGGATTGTCGGCCGGGCTCGTCACGCATGACACCCGCTTCATGGTAGGGAAATCGATCAACCACAGGCACAGGTCGAGCGCCGCAACACCCAGGTCGACAAGCGCCCCCCCTCCGGCAAGGGCCTGTTCTTCCCGCCACGAGGGCCTCGCCGAAGGGACAGGTCGCGTCATCCAGCTCCCGCGCACCGCGTACACGTCGCCGAGCTCGCCACCCGCGATGAAGCTGCGCAACGCCACTACTCCCGGTCGAAACCGGTGCGGCATGCCAACCACGAGGACACGACCGGTACGTTCCGCTACCTCGATGACCCGCGCCGCGCCGGCCGAGGTCGTCGCCAGAGGCCGTTCCACGAAGACATCCTTACCGGCCTCGAGCGCCGCGATCGCCATCTCTTCGTGGAGATGGTTCGGCGTACAGATGACCACAGCGTCCAGATCGTCGTGGGTGATCAACGCTTCGGGGTCCAACACCAGCGGAATCTCGAAGCGCTTCGACAGCGCTTTGGCCTTGTGCACGTCGGCGTCCGCCAGGGCCAGCAAGTCGACGTCCTCGCGCTCAGAAAAAATTGGCACGTGTACCACCTGACTGATCGCTCCCGTACCGATCACCCCGATACGCACGCTGGGGCTGGCCTCCGTCATCGTTCCTCACCCGGCGCATTGGGCCCGGTCATGAGCTGCCATCCCGCGCGCACGTGGAAGAACTGTAGGTCGCTCATCACCTCGTACTTGGCCACGCTGTAGAGGCGAAAGCGCTCAGTGACCGGGTACTCGACGCCGAAGTGCAGGTTGAAGCCCGCGGTCACGGCGTCCAACGCATCCTCGATGAAGGTCCCGGCGATCGCCGGCCCGCCTCCGTCCATGAAGTGTGCAGAGATCCCGAGTCCACCGTACGTGAGGAGGTCGAAGAGAGAATCCCACACGACGTGCGCATCCACCCCGATGGCGACGTCGCGCCAATCGACCGTCCCGAGGTCCAGGGAGGAGGGGGGCAGCCCCGTCTGGTCCTCGATCAACTGCGAAATACGATCCTCGAGTTCGGTCACTTCCGAGCTGACAAGGGCGGAGGACCAGTACGTCACATTGGGCACGATACGCAGGCCCGGCCCCGCATATCCCATGTCGATCCTGAGACCGATGCTGTACGTGGGATCGACCCGGGTGGGCCACAGGTACCCGGCATCGAATCCGAAGCCGCGGAAGGACAGGTGCTCGTAGTCAAAATCAGCCAGCTCCTGGGCACGCGCGGGAAGCGGAGCGAGTGCCACGGCGAGTGCGAGTCCCGCAAGCAACGTCCGCACCGGCGACCCCCTCCCTCTCGTCATCGAGTTTCCACCTCGCCCACAAGGTCGTAGTCGAGCGCGTCCAGGATCCGTACGCGAACGAGGGCGCCTGGATCCACCGGCATATCCCCCCGCAGGTGCGTCACGCCATCTACGTCGAGCGCCTGGCCTGGTGTGCGAGCCACCGCAATGTACTCCGAGTCCCCGTCGACGACCTCGTCCACCAGCGCGGTGGTCGTGCGACCGACAAGCGCGAGGTTCTTCTCGAAGGAGATCTCCCGCTGGAGCTCCATCAGCTCCTCGAGCCGATCGGACATAACCGCGTCCGGTACCCGACCCTCCATTTCCGCGGCGCGCGTCCCCTCCTCGACCGAGTACGTGAACGCACCGACCCGCTCGAATGAGATTTCGTCCAGCAGCTCGAGCATCTCGCGAAAGTCCTGGTCTGTCTCGCCGGGAAAGCCGACGATGACCGTCGTGCGCAGCGTGAGATCGGGCACTGCGTCGCGAAGCCACGCCACCCGTTCCCGGATCGTCGCCTGTCGCTCCGGTCTCCGCATGAGCTCCAGGACACGGTCGCTCCCGTGCTGGATCGGCATATCCAGGTAGGGGACGACGCGCTCTTCGCTCGCAATGAGCTCGACGAGTTCCCGCGTGATCCCAGAGGGATACATGTAAAAGAGCCGATACCAGGGCACCTCGGTTCCGTCGAGCAGGGCCCTCAAAAGGTCCGGCAACAGCGGGGCGGCGGCGTCCTTACGCCGCAGGTCACGGCCGTACCAGGTCGTGTCCTGCGAAACGATGTTGAGTTCCTTCACGCCGTGTCGCCCCAGTGCGGCCGCCTCACGCACGAGGTCCTCGACGGGTTGGGATCGATGCAGCCCACGCATCAACGGAATCGCACAGAAGGCGCAGGTGTGGTCACAGCCTTCGCTGATCTTCAGGTAGGACGTGTGCGGCGTCTCCGACGAAATGATCCGCAGGGGACGCTCCATGAGCGGAATCGCGGCATGCTCCTCAGGTAGCAGCCCTCGACTCCGCAGCTCGGGCACCAGGCCGGGAAGCGCAGTCAAGCCGAGGAACAGGTCGACCTCT